>PWSY01000043.1 GCA_003563055.1 Anaerolineaceae bacterium
CAGAGCCGCCTGCGGCGATACCAGAGCCAGATGTGCAACCAACATACACGCCCTACCCCACCTTTACACCGCAAGAGGTTGGGGAAGCCCCTCCGGATGTGCCCGTAGAAGAACCAACTGTCGCCTTACCGGAACCCACTGAGGAACCAGAAATAGCCCTCAGTTTTGAGGAGTGGCTAAAAGATATAGAAATTCTGCTGTATAACGACATGCATGGTGAGGGCAGACCGATGGTTATTGAGCCAGCCATTGACGCCATGGGGCTCAGACGAAATACGACCAATGTGCGCGACTTTATGGGGCACCTGTTGGACAACCTGAACTCGCCCACGGATTGGGACCTGGTGATCGTTGCGGCCGAATCTCGCAGCTCCGTCTCCGGTGAATATTTTGATCAAATTGCTGACCGATTGGATCGCGGTTCGTCGATCATCCTCGAAATCTGGTATCTTGACCAGGTCTTTCATGGCAGGGTCCAACCCTTGATGCAGCGCTGTGGGATTTCTTTTCATCGTGATTGGCCTAGAGACCCCAATGCAAATTTAAATTCATTCCTGGTTTATTTACTAGAGCCGGAACATGATTTGTTTTCAACGCCCAATACGGTTGGGATGCTGCGACCTTACGATGTATTGTGGATATCGCCATTTTGGGTTGTTGATGCGGGCGATTTACTGAAGATCAACCCGGGCTCCAGCGCTGTGCTGTTGGCAGGGTCACAACCGAGGGAACATAGATCCTATGGTCTGATTGCAGAATGCATGGAGGGGCGCATGATCTGGCAGACATTTGCAACCCAGGATTATCGAACCCAGGAAATGATCAACCTGTGGCAAAACTATATTTACCACACGCTCCGGGCTCGGTACGAATACTTGCAAGAGTAACCTGGGGCAAAGATTTTTAAAAAGTTGAACGGTAAAGAGGCTGTCGCAAAATTAAGTGACAGCCTCTTTGTGCATGGGGCATTTGATAGGGTCATCATTTGACTCTAATAATCTTTTTATAGTTGCAAAGTATGTTTGAAATAAACACGAGGTTTGGGAACAAATCGATATCATACCTCGTCCATTAAGTGAGCATGATTATGGATTATCAGAAAGGAAGAAAAATGATTAAGAGGATGAAATTAGGGATAGTGTTTGTTTTACTGGCTGGATTAGTATTATCCGCTTGCCAACCAACCGAGCCAGTCGATACGCCGCCTGTGGATGATGAATTTGAATATGGACAGGAAGCCACGGTCGAGTCATTGGAGGTTGTCCTGCTCGAATCCTTTCCGCTGCAGGCCCGGGCAACTGTGACAGGCTACACGCCGGATGGATGTACCGACCTGGATGAGATTACGGTTGATCGAGATGGGGACACATTTAACCTAACGCTGATCACCCGTCGTCTTACCGGAGATGTGATGTGCACCCAAGCCCTGGTCCCATTTGAGGAATCCGTTGAATTGGATATCGAGGGACTTGAAGAGGGCACCTATACCGTCATCGCCCAGGATCAGGAAGCGACATTCAGGCTGGACGGAGACAATGTGATGCCACGACCCATTGAAGAAGCAGAGTTGGCTTTTGGATCGGATGCTGTGGTTGAGGAGTTGTTTGTTGATGTAAAAGACTCCATCCCCGCTGAAGTGACCGTTTCACTGATCGGATACCTTCCAGATGGCTGTACGGAAATTCATGAAATCACATACACCAGGGATGAGCAGACCTTTATAATCAATATTGTCACAATCCGACCCGCCGGTGATGTTGCCTGTATTATGGTGATCGTCCCCTTTGAAGAAAGCATTTCGCTGGACGTTGAGGGCTTGCCTGCTGGTGACTATAACGTCGTACTAGCATATGATGAATTTAGTGAAACCTTTACATTGAATGAATAAGGTCTGTGTTGGCCAGTTAGACTGCTGATCAGGACTGAAGCCAGGTGTTTGGTGGGTGATGTTTCAGCAATCGACAAAAGAGTCCCTCAAGCGCCCATGACAGAATGACTCCGGCGCTTTTGGTCAAAAATAGAATAGCAATGGATGGTCTTAGGTCTCAGTGTGGTAATTGGTACCGGTTGACCATCCATTTTTTATTACCTGATACACCCCTACGCCTGAATCTATTCATCGATCAGGAAGTGCATCGCTTGTTTGCTTTATTCAGAAGACTGTCTTAAAAATCATCGGAGCCTTCTACTGGCAGCAGTCTTGGGTCGACAGGTTGCTTGATTGGAAACCCGTTTTTTACCCACAGGTCCTTGGCCAGGTTTTGAGGATTACAGTCCACACCCTGGGTTTGGAAATAGTCACATAACCGTATCATGTCCCGTTGGAAAATGGCATAAGCATTGCGATTGACCGCTGGGTCGATGGCTTGAGGAAAATCGATCAGGTAGATAGCGCCTTCAAAATATAGAATATTGTAGGCGGAAAGGTCGCCGTGGACGCGATCCTGTGCCAGCATTATTTCGATGTTGTGGATGGCTTGTTGGAACAACCGCTGTGCTTCAACCCTGTCCAGGTTGATGGTGTTCAGTGTGGGGGCGGGCATATCGTCCCAACCGATATAGTCCATCAGGATGGCGTTATTCCCACTCACATAAGGCTGTGGGACGTCCGCGCCGGCTTCATGTAGCAGTGACATGGTTTGGAACTCGTGTTCAATCCAGGACGTATGCAGCAGGCGCATCCCCAAGGTGGTGCGTTTATTGATCGCATGAAGCGCACCGCCATTCTTGATCTCATGGCCCTCGTCATCCAGATGCAGGCGGCCTTCACGATACAATGAATCATTACGTAGCTGGCGGAACTTCCTCGGTCGATAGACCTTGGCTGCCAGGTATCTGGTTTGGGTGGTTTCGTTTCCCAAACACTGATAGACGGATGCTTCTTTGCCGCCCCCTTTGATCAGGCTCAGAACATCGTCAAACCATTGCTGCTGATAAAAGGTTGTTAATGAGCTGATTAACCATTCTTTTTCGTGTTTGGATGCATGATAAGAGAAGTTCAACGCGTGTTCTTCTTCCGCCAATTCCGCCATTTGATTCGGTTTGGTTTGGCGTTTAACTTTGTGTGTAAATCTTCCCTGGCGCAATTGTGACTCTGGAACATTACGAATGGCCGGGATTTTTTCTAAATCTTCCAATTGCTCGAATAGTTCAAAGGTGTTCATGGTTAAGTTTATTTTCTTTCCTTATGCTTAAATCTTTACATTCAAAATCCAGTCACATCCAATCGTCAGGATGGCCAGTATTGGGTGTGGTTTTATCTTTTGGGAAATAAAAAACCACAGGCGCAGCCTGTGGTAGGTGTTGTGGATTAACCGGGGCAATTTATCGCATAATGTGACTTATTCCCGGAAACCAGCAGGAGGCGCGTATAAGAAACTCTTTCGTGTTATTTTTAAGCTGTCTAACATAAGATGTGCCTCCTTTCTTGCCTGACCGTAAACTTGGCTTGAGTCTAATCGATTACGCGTTATCTGTCAAATGGGATTGAACACCCATCATGTGCGGTTAGAGAGTCAACAGGCTATCATCACCGAGTTTTTCTTTCATCTTGCTTAGCAATGCCCGGTCAGGTGTGGATTGCGTCAGGCTGTACATGAAAACAGATAACATCATTTCGCAATCCGCTACTTCTTTGCTGATGTCTTCTTTTCTGACCCGGTCGTTATTGCGTACCCAGCCGTCCACCCGAGAGACAATTTCATCCGCGAGTTGGCCTTCTTCACTGAACGTCGCCAGCATCTCAACCTCTTCATTGGTCAGCTCATTTTCGTGGTGCATCAGATAGGCTTCTGCCAGTTCGCCTACTTCTGAGAGGAAGAACCACAGGGCATCCTTGGCTGAAGGCCATTGCAGTCCTCTGGCATGGTAGTAGGCTTGGATGGTTTTGATGTCCATGTTTGCTCCTCAGATTATTCTGATACAGGTCAGGGGCTATTATACCCTCATTAGAATGCTTATCTTAAACAGTCATGTTCAGATATAATCAAAAAAAAAGGGGTTTGGATGAAAGTGTGATCCTATTGCGGCTGACAGGTTTCCTTTGCCTGAATGGCCCTGAACCTGAGGATGAACTGAAAAACAAGTATAATAAAAAATGGCTTTGATTGAAAACCCGAATAGTGATTGAAACCTATGGATTTCCAGAAACAATTTCAAGAAATAATAACGCGGTTAAGAAAAGAATATCAACGCATGAATGCTTTGAGCGGTGGGGTGCTGGGGGTCATTCGGTCCACGGTGGAACGGTTCACTGAAGAACGTGGTTCGGAAGCTGCAGCAGGGATGGCTTATTATGCGTTTTTCTCCATCTTCCCCATGCTGCTGGTGTTTATCGTTGTGGGAAGTTTCTTTGTCGATGTGGCCGTGCTGCAGGCGCAGTTGCTCAATATGTTGGAGGGCGTACTCCCGGGAGCTGAAGATGTTGTGATCCAGAATATCGATCAGGTGCTTCGATTACGCGGCACGGTGACCGTTTTTGCCCTGATCTTTTTGATTTGGGCGGCTACAGGGGTCTTCAATAATTTGGTCAGGAATATTAACCGCGCCTTTCCACAGGCTGAACTGCCGGACTTTGTCAGGGGGCGCTTGATGGGATTTCTGGTCATGTTGGGGCTGGGCTTCTTGTTTTTGCTGTCCTTTGCCGCCTCAGTGGTGTCGGAATTTTTACCGGTGATCGATGTTTCCATCAACGATATTTCGTTGCATGAGTGGTTTATATGGCCATTGGCTTCTTATGTGGTTCCTGTGATCATTAATATCCTCATGTTCTGGGCGCTGTATCAGTGGGTGCCAACCGTGAATGTCATCACCAGGGCGTCTTTTATTGGCGGTGTAGCTGCGGGTGTGGCCTGGGAGTTTCTGAAAAGAGGGTTCACCTGGTACCTCAGCGGATTTACCGAGTACCAATTGGTTTATGGTTCTTTGGGTACCATCGTGGCGCTATTATTTTGGATTTATCTCACGGCAACGATTGTGTTGATTGGCGCGCACCTGACAGCAGCGATTCAAAAAGCGATCAGGCAAAAATCTGCTGCCCGAGATGTGTAGACCATTCCCTCGCCTGTCGCCGGTGGGGGAATCGGCCGTCCTGGTTGAGCTTGCTGATGCGATTTGCTCTGAAGCGTCACGCCAGGTGCGGGTGCTGGATGCCAGGCTGCGGGAGTCATCGTTGCCCGGGGTGATCGAATGGGTACCTGGTTACGACAGCGTGCTGGTACATTATGACCCGCTGAGAACGACTTATGATGAGCTTCATGCCCTATTGGAAAACTGTTTGATCAGGCTCACCACAGGGGGTGTCAGGACGCCAAAGCAGGTGACAATAGCAGTGCGCTATGGTGGTGAAGATGGACCTGACCTGGCCCATGTGGCATCTTATCATGGTCTGACTGAGGCGGAGGTGATCAGGCGGCATACAGCCCCCGTTTACCAGGTCGCCATGATGGGTTTCACGCCAGGTTTCGCTTACCTGATCGGGCTGGACTCTTCTCTGAATACACCGCGCCTGGCAACACCCAGGACCCTGGTCCCAGCGGGTTCTGTGGGCATCGCAGGGGGGCAAACCGGTATTTATCCCCTTGATTCACCCGGGGGGTGGCAGTTGATTGGTAGAACGGCGTGCAAGCTGTTCAACCCTGATCAGGCGCCGTTCTTTTTAATCTCACCGGGTGATGCGGTCAGGTTTGTGGCTGTGGAAAATGGTGAGAGATCATGACGGTGCTTGTCGAAGAAGCAGCACTCTTAATGACAGTCCAGGATTGGGGACGGCATGGGTACCAGCGTTATGGGATGCCTGAGTCGGGCCCGATGGATTGGTGGGCGTTTAGAAGTGCCAATCATCTGGTTGGCAATCAACCGGATTGTGCCTGCCTAGAGATGGGGTTTTCGACCGCAGAGCTGGTGGTGGGCAGCGAAGCCCTGATGGCAGTGTGCGGTGCCGGTTTCCAGGTTTACTTGAACGACAACCCCGCGCCCTTGTGGATGGCGTTTATGGCAAAACAGGGGGATCGATTACGGTTTGAAAAAGTACTGGGCGGCAACTGGGTCTACCTTGCTGTCTCTGGTGGGATCCAGTCTTCAGCCTGGATGGGTTCACGCAGTGTGTATCCCCGGGCTGGCCTGGGGATGAGCCTGATCGTTGGGGACAGCCTGCCACTGGCTGCCTGTACCGCTCAAGCGCGTTTACTGGCGGGCCGTTCGCTGCCGGTCTCAGCCCAACCAGCATACCAGCAGGATTCTTACATTGGTGTTATCCCAGGGCCGCACCAGGAACGCTTTACAGACCGGTCTGTTGAGGTGTTTTTCGGACAGCCTTTTACCCTTTCCACCCGCTCAGACCGCATGGGGTATCGATTGTTGGGCCCAGCGTTAAGTCATCAGGATGGTGCCGATATTATTTCTCAGGGCATGGTTACAGGCCAGATCCAGGTGCCAGCCGACGGTCAACCTATCGTGATGATGCCCGATCACCCTACCACGGGTGGCTATACCTGCCTTGGCACGGTGGCCAAAGTAAGTTTGCCTTTATTGGCCCAGACACAACCGGGGGAAGCACAACTGCGCTTTCACCGAATTGAGGTTGGGGATGCCCAAAAAGCCCTGGGTGAAGCCCTCCAGGCGATTGAGTCCGCGATTATTGAAGAGGAGGATCCATGGCTGTTTCTCTAAAAGTCGATTTGAATTGCGATCTTGGGGAGAGTTTTGGTCGGTATACGCTGGGCGAGGATGCTGAAATGATGAAGTGGATCACCTCTGCCAATATTGCCTGTGGCTTTCACGCAGGTGACCCCACCGTGATGGCCAGGACAGTGGCCCTTGCCAAAGCAAATGGTGTGGCGGTGGGCGCTCATCCCGGGTACCCGGACTTGCAAGGTTTTGGTCGCCGCCAACTGGAACTGTCGGGAGAGGATATCGGCCAGATGATTTGTTATCAACTGGGTGCGCTGGAAGCCATCACGCGGGTGGCCGGGTTGCGGCTGGCGCATGTGAAACTGCACGGTGCCTTGTATAACCTGGCTGCAAGCGACTCGATGATTGCCAGAGTGGTCTCGGAGGTGGTTTACGCTTTTGACTCGGCGTTGATCTTGGTTGGGTTGGCCGGGTCAGAGCTGACCCGTGCTGGCGAGGCCGTGGGATTACGGGTGGCGCAGGAAGGGTTTCCGGATCGAGCGTATTTACCAAATGGTCAATTGATGCCCCGCAGTCAGCCTGGCGCGGTGATTACAGAACCCGGGGAGGTCGCCCAGAATGTACTTCGGCTTGTGCAAGAGGGCGTGCCTGTCAATGGGGAAAGAGTCAGGGTGGATACCCTGTGCCTTCACGGTGATAACCCAAATGCGATTCGAAACGTGCTTGAAGTGCGTCGCGCGCTTGAACGCTGCGGAACGATCATTGCCCCGTTGTGTGAGATTGTGCTTGGTTGACGCCAATAACAGCCAGGTGTATTTCGTCACCGGGTAACTGAACAATAACCCTGAGGCTGGTAAAATTATGCCGAATCCATATGATGACCGGAAGGACTGCCAACGAATGAAGAACTTTGTGTTTTACAATCCCACGCGTATTATTTTTGGTAAAGGCACCATTGCTAAAATCGATCAACAAATATCCCCAACGGCAAGGGTATTGATGTGCTATGGCGGGGGATCGATCAAAGGAAATACGGTTTATGACCAGGTGATTACTGCCCTAAAAGACCGAAAGGTGCATGAATTTGGGGGGATTGAGACCAATCCCGATTATGATACCTTGATGGAGGCCATTGTGCTGGGTCGAGACAAGCGGGTTGATTTTATTCTCGCTGTTGGCGGTGGTTCGGTGATTGATGGTGCGAAACTGGTCGCGGCCGGGATTCCCTATGAGGGAGACAATCTCTGGGACATTGTGACCGGGGAGGCTCGTGTCAGGGTAGGAGAAGCCTTGCCTTTGGGGACGGTCCTGACGCTGCCGGCCACCAGTTCAGAGATGAATAATATCTCGGTCATCTCGCGACGGGCCACAAAAGAAAAGTTTGGCTGGATGAGTGACGCTGTTTACCCGGCATTTTCTGTTCTGGATCCTACCGTCACCTATTCTCTGCCGGAAGAACAGGTGCGCAATGGTATCGTGGACACCTACATCCATGTTATGGAACAGTATGCGACAGTCCCGGTTAACGCGCTGCTACAGGAGCGCCAGGCTGAGGCGATTTTATTGACCTTACAGGATATCAGCCAAAAAGTGCTTGAGATGCCGCCGGATTATGGCGCGCGGGCGAATCTAATGTGGACTGCTTCCAACGGCTTGAATAATTTCATCAGTTGCGGCGTACCCGGGGACTGGGCCACCCATGGCATTGGGCACGAGTTAACGGCCCTGTACGGTCTGGCCCATGCCGAATCACTGGCGGTGGTCCTGCCGCATTTGCTGTGGCATCAGCGTGAAAAGAAAGCAGAAAAATTGGCCCAATATGCCCAACGGGTTTGGGGGCTAACCGGCGGTGGGGATGAGCTTATTCGAGAAGCCCTGGACAGGATGTGTGATTTTTTCCGCCTGGTGAAGATGCCCACCAGGCTGACGGATTTTCAGATCGATCCCCAGGAAGCAGCAAACCAGGTTCGCCAACGGTTTGACGCGCGGGGCAGCCTTCTAGGCGAGCACGGCGACATCACACCCGACCAGGTAGCTGAGATTTTACTGATGAGCCAGTAATGGTGTTGATTTTATTCCTCATAGGAATTATTAAACAATTGCTGTTGATCTCTTAACAAGTTCTTAAGCTTTTTTCGCGTCTGATCCATTATACTAGTATCAACTGGTTAGGTTCCAAACAACATACTTTCTTCAGTAGCAGTATTCTCTTTTCTCTCCTTTTGGTTTAGTAAGCTCCTTCTGAAAATCACCAGCGGATGTCTCGATAGGACATCCGCTGGTGTATTAATGGACTGGTCAATCATTAATTGGCTCTGGCTTTCTATCTAATCGTCACTTTGGTTACTTGATTCAATAATTGGCCTTGTTTTCTCGGGCTGCCCCCTTCCCACCCAATAAGCACGGTGAAGATCTCCAGATTTTCTCTTTAAATCTGGATAGGGGCTGGGCCCGAATTTGAGTTTTTGTTTCCTTAAGTAAGGTATGGCTTTCATCAATTGATGTGTTTGGATGTAGTCATCCGGTGCAGCCCACACGACCCGGCCGATATTCGTCATGATTATGGTTCCCAGACACATCGGGCATGGTTCCAGGGTTGTGTAAACAGACCAGGTCGGCGCCATGCGGCCATCATATTGCTCTAGTGCCGAAAAGATCGTCAGCATTTCTGCATGGGCAGTCCGGTTGTTCCGTTCGTTGACCCTGTTATGGTCTTTGGCTAAAATTTGGCCCATTTCATCAACCACAACCGCCCCCACGGGTATCTGCCCCTTGCTGGCGGCTTTTTGAGCTTCTTCATAAGTGATTTCTAAGTAATAGCGATCATTCATTTGAGGCTGCTTTCGATCGTATTGCAGGTTTGCTGGTGCCCTTTTGTGAGTAGTCTAGCACTTATGATATACCTTAACTTGAGGTGAATAAGCTTTCGTCTAGGTCAAGGGGGAAGGTTACGACACTATCACGGCTGGGGCAGCTGCGGTTCTGGAAAGTTTTCTGGTTTAACGAATCCTTTGGTTTCGATGTTATATACCCAAAGCTCGGGCATACCGCTGCACTGCCTGAAGGTGTTCGTGGGGTGTCTTGAAACCGGCACCCATGGTGATCAGGGTGATGTGGGTGGCCCCTTTTTCCTGCCAGCCTTCAGCCAGGCGGCACCATTCATCCTCGTCGCCATCAGTGTATCGAATGCGTGGTTCAACCCCAATTTCGTCAAGGCTGCGGCCTTCCTCTGAGAGGTATTGTTCCAATTTCGCAAAGTCTTCCGATCCGGCTTCGGGCGTGTGGTGATTGGGCAGCCAACCATCACCCATTTTGGCCAAACGGCGTAAAACAGGGTCTGCATGGCCGCCGAACCACAGCGGGATGGGCTGCTGGCGGGGAAGGGGATTCAACCCCGCATCCGGGATGGTATGCCAACGGCCATTAAAAGTTACCAGGGGGCGGGTCCATAGCTGCTGTAATACCTGCACCTGTTCTTCAAACCGTTTACCCCGGTTGTGAAAATCCTTATTGAGGCTGATGTATTCCACCTTGTTCCACCCGACGCCGACGCCCAGTCGCAGCCTGCCCTCGCATAACACATCCAGGGTGGCGGCCTGTTTGGCGAATAAGGCGGTTTCTCGTTGCGGCAGGATGACCACGCCGGTTATGAAATGGAGTTTGCGTGTCAACCCGGCTAAATAACTGAACAGGGCGAAGGGTTCTTGAAACGAATCGGTGTGGGTATAGGGGCCTGACCAGCCGCCAGAACGGTTTGGGTTGGCTCCTAATACATGTTCGTAGGCTAATAAATGATAAAAACCAAGATCTTCTACAGCCTGGGCAAAATCTTTGATCGCCGTTGGGTCACTGGGGAACTCGTTTTGTGGGAAGACAATTCCAAATTTCATAGCTGCTCCTTTATGCTTTCGTACTGTGTTTGTAACTACTCAGGCTGCAGGGGAATCGGGGGGGGGTTGTGAGTGATTTCTTCTTATCGTACTAAAACCAAATTGTGATGGGTTTCCGTTGTACAAGGATTATTCAAAACTCGGCCCCACCGCGCACATTTACGGGTATTCC
>PWSY01000255.1 GCA_003563055.1 Anaerolineaceae bacterium
ATGGGAATTTTGACGGGTATGTGTGACTTGGGCCGCAGAAATATCACTCGAAACAAATCCCCTATCTTCGCCGGCCGCGCATGCCGCCGGCCAGGGAGGCAAAATAGAACAGCTGCATGAGCGAGGTGGCGATGGCGGCCACATAGGTCAGTGCGGCTGCGTTGAGCACCTGTTTGACGCCTTTTTGCTCCTGGGCCGAGATGATCAGACCGCTGGATTGGAGCAGCTGGCGCGCCCGTTTGGAGGCGTTCAGTTCGACGGGCAGGGTGGCAATCGCAAAGATGGCGCCAGCCGAAAAGGCAAACACGCCCAGCCAGGCCAGGTTGCCGATCTGCAGGAGCAGCCCCATCAGGATGAAAATCCAGCCAATCGAGGTGCCGATATTGACCGCCGGCACCATGGCTGTGCGGATGCGCATGGGGAAGTAATTGTCCTGGTCTTGCTGGGCATGCCCCAGCTCGTGGGCCGCGATGGCCATCGAGGCCACCGTGGGCCGTTGGGCGATATCCTGGGAGAGACCGAGGACCCTGTTGCGGGGGTCATAGTGATCGGTCAGCTGACCAGGGACACCTTTGAACTTGAGGTCGTACATGCCGATTTTTTCAGCCAGCCGTTGGGCCACCTGGGCGCCGGTCATGCCTGATCGGTTTTGCACCCGGCTCCAACGTGAATAGCTGGCTTTGACATACATCTGCACGAGCAAACTGAGCAGGACGGCTGGCAGCATGAAAAGCAGGTAGTTGATATCAAAAACGGGCATAAAGAACATGTTTCACCTTCCTGGGATGAGGATCAGGGGATGCTATCCTGTAGAACTTCGATCGCTTTTTCTAATTGAGGATCGCGTCCTTCAATGTAATCCTCCTCTGTCATTTCAACGATGTACTCTGGCTCCAGGCCGACCTCACTGATCTGGCGCCCATCCGGCGTGAGCCAGCGGGCGATGGTCACTCGCACGCCGCCAGCATTGTTCTGCAGCGCGACCCAGGATTGGACAGAGCCCTTGCCGAAAGTGGTCACCCCCACCAGCGGCGCGCGGCCATAATCCTGGATGGCGCCGGCGGTGATCTCGGCCGCGGATGCGGTGCCTTCATCAACCAGCACCACCATTGGGATCTGGGTGGCCAAGCCTCCCGGGATGGATTCGTAAACCAGGGTGTCGCCGTCGCCGAACTGCTCGTACATCACCACCCCTTCAGGGATAAACTCAGACACAACCTGGATGGCGGTGTTCAGGTAACCGCCGCCGTTGCCACGCAGGTCAAGCACCAGCCCATCCGGGGACTGATCCAGAAGTTCCTGGAGGGCGCTGCGCAACTGCTGGGTGGTTTTGTCGCCATAGGTATACAGCCCCAGGTAGGCAATGTTGTCATCCAGCATCTCGTGCTCGACGGTTGGAACGATGATGGTGGCGCGGGTGATGGTGACATCAAAAACCTGGTTGTTGCGCTGGATGGTGAGGGTCACGTCAGTGCCGGCGGGGCCGAGAATGCGCCTGAGGACGAGGTCGCCCGGGATGCCGGTCATGTCTTCGCCATCGATGCCGATGACCTTGTCGTTTGGCTGCAGACCGGCTTCAGCAGCCGGCGATCCCCGCATGGGGCTGATAATCTCGACATAATCGCCGGTGATGTCAACCCAGGCGCCGATGCCCTCATATTCGCCTTCGAGGGCTTCGTTGGCCTGTATGAACTCTTCCGGGGTCATGTAAGAGGTGTGCCGGTCATCCAGGGCGTTCAACATGCCCTCGATGGCGCCGCGCATCAAGGCCAGGTCGTCCACAGGCTGGTCAACAAATTTCTCGTGGACGATATCCCATGCCTCCCAGAAGGGGGCAAAGAGTTCCTGGTATTCTTCGGGCGTGTCACCTTCTGCATCCACATAGGGGCAGGGGGGGCATTCGAGGGGGAGAACGCTGATTTCTGGTTCTTCTTCTCTTGTCGGGCTGGGTGGGCTGGTTGGGCAAGGGGGGCAGCTGATGGGGCCCGATACTGGTAATGTGGGTTCAATAAGTGGTGGGACAAAATAACCCACCCCAATTCCGGCTAAAAAGACGGCTGTCAGGGCGATCAATCCTATTCCGATGCTCAAACAAGTGCGGAAACCTTTAGATTCCATGGATTTATCCTTGTCGTAGTTAACTTGTAAGCAGACAATTATTTGTGTCAATTGATGTTCGAATTTTACCCGAGATGTGGTTTTTTCGTAACTTTGTAGAATGTCAGAGGGGAAGATTTGATAAATTTCTTATATTTAAGCGTGGACACAAGAAGTTAGAGCGAACTAATTTCTTGAGACCCCCGGGATTTTATTGAGATGGTTGGGTGAGGTGGCTGGAAGGGAAATCCCGGGGGTCTTTGTTTCTGTTTTGTTGACAGGTACATCGGTAAGGAGAGCTAACTTTTATTCTTTAGACCCCCGGGATTTTAATGGGATGGCTGGAAGAGGTGGCAGAGTGGCAAATCCCGGGGGTCTTTGTTTCTGTTTTATTGAAAGTCACAGGGGTAAATTGAGCCAACTTTTATTCTTTAGACCCCCGGGATTTTAAGGTGCGGGTTAATTGGGGTGAGTGAAACAGAAATCCCGGGGGTCTTTGTTTCTGATTTATAAAAAGTTGCATGGGCAAGCTGAGTCACCTTTTATTCTTTAGACCTCCGGGATTTTAAGGGGCTGGAAGAGGTGGCGGAGTGGCAAATCCCGGGAGTCTTTGTTATCCTTTTATTGAAATGCACTTGGGTAAGCAGAGCGAGTTTTTATTCTTTAG
>PWSY01000073.1 GCA_003563055.1 Anaerolineaceae bacterium
ACGAAGCCCGCTTCATCGTCCAAAGCCTCGACCCCAACAGCACCCTCACACTCTTCCAAGCCCTTGAGCAACACCGTATCGAGTGGCTACCCACCCACAACCTCACCTGCTACTTTCGCGTGGCCACCAAACTCTGGGAACATTGGAATACCACCCCCAACGACCCCAACACCCTCAATACCCTGAATACCCTCCAACAACAAGGCTGGATCGACCTACAAGACCGCTTCACCTGGTATCGCAACCGTACCCTTAAAGATGAAAACAGCGAGGGCCTCATCATCGTCCTCGTCGGCCTCAACCACGCCACCGACCAAGGCGGATTAGCCGACTTCCACCAAGTCGATGAAACCCGCATCTGGCACTACATGGAACAAAGTTTTCTGCCTTGGTTAAAACGTATCGATGAACAACTCGCCCTAGACGCCAGTGAAGCGCAACAGACCGCCCTCGACACCCTACTAAAAAACTTATTCCTTGTCCGCCCCCTAAACCTCAATCGCGTCGCTGAATTTCTAGGGGACAAAGTCATTGCTCAGCAAAAAATAGCAGACGTTACAGAATTCACCCAGCGCCTATTCCAAGCCCTGCCTTTTTGGGATATCCCGCCGCTGTTGGCTGACACACAACCCACCCTCTTAGATGGCAAACGTGGGTTGAGCGCCCTCAAAAATGCCGAAGAATTCATCTCGCATAAACTCTATAAAACCGCCGCCAGAAAGAAAAAAGACTGGACAAAAATCAACACTGAATTTTCGCAACACTTCAGCGATCCACCCGCAACCCTGCAAGGCACATCAGCCTACAGCGATGTATCCGAATACCTCGATACCTTACACGCCTTCATCCATAACGCCGATATGGAGGCCAAACAGCGCTTATTAGGCACCGACTGCTTGCCATTACTAACGGTCTTAAAAGCCAAACCCACAAGCGATGATAGCGATCCGCCCGCAAAGACGACCACTACCACTCTGCACGGCAACAGCTTCGATGTCTTCTTGCAAGCCATCTGGCAAACCTTAGAAAAACATAAAAAATCGCAATCCCAACTCAAACAACACATCGCGGGGATTGAAATTGAACTGATCCGTTTTAATCACGACCTCAACGACGATAATGATGCCGGCCAAGGGGCTGTAAGTCTTGCCCGCAGTCTATTGCGTGGCTGTCTCGGTGGATTAGACACTGTGTTTGCAACCATGCACTGCACCCTACCTACAGATGATGACGAAGCCGCTGCCCACAGCAGTACATGGAGCCGTGAGCTACCGATCACCTTGGCATTGAATCTCGACAAAATCGACTGCGGCACTAGCCGCAGCAGACCGCATGTCGTGTTCCAAGTCAACATCGCTCAAGATGATGGCAGCCGACTGATTAAACAGCATTTTAGCTGGGCATTTGGCCCCACCCAACCCGAACGGGTACGCTTTGAATGCGCTCAGCACCTCTGCACAGGCTGGCAGGAATACGCCGAACCCGATGTTCTGCTGCCCGCGCTGCATATCGCTACCGAATCCATGACGGCGCTGTATTTTGCCGCTGATGAAGACGAAGCCAACCGGCTAATTAGTCAGGCCATGACCAGTTTACGTCTCAGCAATCTGCTCGACGGTTTGGCGCTTCAGCAAATCGATGACTCATTACGGAGGGCAACCCGTAACCTGATCAAGAACTACCGATCATGGCTAAACAGTGCTGTTAATGAAGGCTATTACACTGCCAATGACCAACATTTATCCGCATTGATTGACTCGTTCGTCACCTTGGCCGAATCTTTATTTGACACCCAGCGTATAGGCAGCAGCGATTTACTGCCGCGCTTATACAAAGCGTTTCTGCTCAGCGATGGCCGCAGTCAACCCGCCGATCCCTTTATGCCCGGCGCTATCGTCTGGGGTCTCAGCCCTGCGGTGCTGGAACTCAGCCAAGCCCAGATCCGTACCCTGGCCGAAGGTTTCCCGGAAACCTTAGGCGCGTGGGTCATCGGCCATCCGGGCAAAGCACTGTTCGACCGCCTACTGGATCTGACCAAAATCCAACGCCCGTTGGCGCTGCTGGTCGTTGATGCTAATCGCCGCACCTCCTCAGCAATTAAATCCTTCGGTTTACTGCACTACCTCGGCCCGCAACCGGCAGTCGAAAAAAGCCTAGCGGTGCAAACCCTATTGCGCGATGAAGACCACGACGACGATACCGATGTCAAAGACAGCGTGCGCCACTGTGAAGAACGCGATGTGGTGTATGAAATCATTGAGGAATACCGCAAATTGCATCCGTTTGCAGAAGACGGCTTACGGATTCTGGCCGTCAATGTTCACGACCTAGCGACTATTCTGGCCGGAGTGGATTATTTTTTGGATCAGTATTTGCAACAATCCACTCCCAACTGGCCGCCGTTTCACTGCTCAGTCATGGTGTATTCAACCGCCGCCTCACCGATGGCGATGGAACACCGTTTAGGACTGTGGCGCACCCAAGTGCTGCAAAAACACCCGGAAAAATCCCGTCCACTGCGGCTAGTGGTCGGCCACCGCTATGCACCGAAAAATCATATTATTGAACAACTGCAAAAGGAATTGCGGATGTACGATATCGCCTTTTTATTCCATTTCCTACGCGCCCACCTCGATGGGCGGGCGGAATGGTATTCGGAGTTTGAATTCGATTTCAGCCATTGGAGCGGGATGCAGTTTCCCATGACTGAATACGCCTATCCGATCCGCAGCAATACGCCCCACCGTCGGCAAAGTCTGC
>PWSY01000103.1 GCA_003563055.1 Anaerolineaceae bacterium
CCTATAGACTAACGATCGTATTCAAGGTTCTTGCTCAAATTGGTGTATGAAGATGGACACGGTCCCCCTAACGAGGTTCTTGCTCAAATTGGTGTATGCGCCGAGCCGGCACACGAAGCTATTGCGACCGAAGCATATTGTTGCGATGCTCGGGACTTAAGGGCAGGGTTTGTAATATAGCAACCATGCATAGAAATCAGATTCTAATACTTAGATGTGATCTACATGTGCTGAATGGTCTGCCAATCTGCATGACGCAACACCTGGCTGGCCCAGGACATCTCTCAGCCGAGGCGCGCCGATGCTGAAGCCCCAGCCATCCAATGGAGCGCCCTTATGCCCAAACATCCGGATCACTCTTACGCTGAATAACGCGCAGCGGCCTTGTTAACGGGTTTATAGTCAGAATATCTGAATTGCTGAACGCTGGACAGTACTCCCAGGGCATTGGCAAGCTCAGGGCCGGCTCGACCATAACGGGTCCTTCTGATTAGCTTCAGCTTGTTGTTCACTCCTTCGGCCGGTCCATTGCTGATACCCCGTTCTAAGATGGCGTTTTTGACCGCCTCAATGTCCTCCGCCAAACCTCTCGCGTATCTCTCGAACGCGTGTACGCCACAGTCCTTGTAGTCGTTGATGAAGGAAACCAATCCGGACACACTGCCATCGTCGATGAACCTGTGGAGGTCGCTTAAGAATGCTATCGACTGACCGATGATTGGGTTGCGCTCTGCGATCTTCGTGTAGTCCGGCCGATTCAGCGCCTTGGTGGTTCTACCATCAGCCTTGGATGCATGGCCCAAGATGATATCAGCAACCTTCTCGGAGTAAAAGGTCTCACCCGCTTTCTTGGGCGCAGCAGCTGAGGCGCTTGCTGCCGAAGCTTCCTCCGGCCTGGCTTCGCCAGCTAGCACTTGGGCGGGTTCAGTCGAGGAACCATCAACATCTGAATCAGTTTCGTCTTCGAGCTTCCTGGTGGCTGCGGCTTCACGGAGGACGTACCTATACACATGTGTCTTGGTCAGTCTCTGGAGGGAGACTCTCTTCGGCCGCTGCGGCGCATTGCCGAGGCTTCTGCTCTTCTCAACTGAGGAATCCGCTATAGCTTCACTAACCGATTCTTCGTGCCTCTTCTTAAGGATATACTGATAGATGGCATTGGCGGAACCCTGGAAACCCATTGCGCAGATGACGGGATGTATTGTCCGCTGTGTGTGATTCTCCGACACCATCTGCATCACTGTCTCTGAATAGGGTTCAACAATGGATTCGCTGGAGGGCCGGGTTTTTCCCCGGAGCGTTTTCTGGCGGAACTGGGAGTCCTTTGTTTTGGCAAGACATTCATCGATCTTGCGTTCGACATTGTTGATCACGTCATCTGCCTCGGCGAGAAGCCTCCGCAACTCCGCCCAGGGCAGGCCAAGCCGCTTGGAGATCTCGGACTCGCTCAGCCCTTCCTCGTAAAGCTTGAGCAGGTTTATGACCTTGCGGTATTTTGCTTCCTGCCTCGCCGAAAGCTGGGCCAAGCCTACTCTCTCTTGAATGTCGTCTTCCAGGAGCGTGCACACGGGGACCGGGGGCTCGCTGGCCTCTATGTCTGGGCTGGCCGGAAACTGAGCCCAGCCGTCACCTTCTCGTATGTATATGTTACGCCTGAGCTCGCTCGACAGTCCTTCCTTGACTGCGGCATGAGCGTTCTGTATCAGGTGGAAAAGGTCTGCAATCTGCTTTAGTGAACACTCATCACCCGCCTTGGAAAACGCGCAGGACCGATCTCTGCTAAGGGTTGTCACATCGGGAAACTGATCGAATATCTTCTTGGCTACATCACTGGTTGCTCCTTGAGCTATGACCAGGATATCATGCGTCTGGGCATCGATTACTACTGTACAGGCTGTGGACGGATTGCCCTTTCTCACGTTGTGCTCATCAACACAAAGACTGACGATACCTGCTGTCTGCATCAATCTCATTTCGGTCACCATGCCACCAGCTTCTTTGACTCGCCGCAGAATCGTGTCACGACTCACGGGAATGCGGCCCTCGTAATCGCGCTCCAGACTATTGGCGCTCATTCGGCTTCCTTCATTGACGATCTTCTCGTCAAGAGCAATCGTCGTCTTCAATTGCGATCTGCAAATGGAGCTGATATCCTCGACAAAGCTCGTCCTATCTGCTCCGCAGTCCCTGCAGTGATCGCACACATATTGCTTCAGCCGCAATACATGGGTGACAGGCTTACCGAGGATTTCCTCGTCGACCACAACCCTTGACTTGTAGGTGTTTCGAGGGCTACTGCTGCGATTGCCGCACCGAGGGCACACAGATTCAGTTGACACTGAGTTCCAAATAAATGTATAACCATCGTCAATCAAGATGTTGAACAGCACAAACCCAGCAAACCGTCTTAAGTCAAAGTTGAATAGTGCATTCTCTACGACCAGCATCAAGCCATCGAGGAACTCATCTGGCCCGATCAGCTGTGCCATTGCTACGGCCTTGATCATTTCGTCACGGAAACTGTGCACAAGCCCACACCCCCCTAAGCAACATGCCTTACCTGCAGTATACCTCGTTAGGGGGACCGTGTCCATCTTCATACACCAATTTGAGCAAGAACCCAAACTCAGGGAGGAAAATCCTCCGGGTATAGAGGCGACCGCGGACAACTCGTGTGCATAATCAGCCGGTATCCGGGATCTCGACTGCCGAACGCAGCTAATCAGCGCCTAGCTCGGGAAA
>PWSY01000134.1 GCA_003563055.1 Anaerolineaceae bacterium
TATCAGACTGAGGAGATTGTCCGGGCAATGAGTGGCTATCAACATCCCGATTCCTGGGAGGGCGGTGCCTGGTTGAGGACTTCTTCTGGGAAACAGGCAGTGCTATTGGCAGGGACGAAAAGCGTGGGTGAAAAATACTGGTATGGTTACGTTAATCCCCTTTATCCCTCCTCTCCCTGTGTGGATACCAACGTGTCAGACTTTGCCTCCTGCCGGATGGCCGATGGGGGGATATGCCCAGCTGAGGATTTCAGCGGTTGTTGTGATGAACAGGCGGGCACCTGTGCTTCCTATCGAGGCTGGTGGACCACACACTTTGAAGCACAGCTCATCCTCTATGATCCAGCCGACCTGGCCCAGGTCGCCATCGGGGAAATGGCTTCCTGGGAGCCACAGCCTTATGCTGTGGTGAGGGTGGATCAGCACCTTTTTCTCACGCCACCCGATGAAGAAATCATCCTTCTTGGTCAGGGCAACCAGCGTCGTTTTCGAATTGGGGATGCCGCTTATGATCACCAGAATGACCTGCTATATGTGTTGGAGTTGTTTGCCGATGGCGCCAAACCCATCGTGCATGTGTGGAAAATCCAGTAATACTATGACATATTGGAACAAAGGATTCAAGTGCTCAACAAGAGGCCATTTATCTGGCGCAGTTCCAGGGGGCTGATGATCTATCGGGTGCGGATCTTAAATCGACAGGATAGAAAGATCTATAACGGTTGGGTGCGTTGCGGCAGATATTGGGGCGGGCTGTTCAGTGATCATGTGCATGTACTATGGGATAAAAAGTAAAGGGGGAACCTTGACAGGAAAAAACTTTGCTTTATAATAACATAAATATGAGTCATCATACAACATACAACATACATAATGTCGCTTATTCACCATTCACCATTCACCATTCACTAGTCACTTATAGCTTCTAGAACATATTCAATGCTTAAAAACACAGAACCCATAAGAAAAAATCGCCGATCTTTATATGATCAGACCATCGATGCACTGATGAACCTGATCCTGGATAACGATCTCAAAGTTGGCAGCAGATTACCATCCGAAAACCAATTATGTGAACAACTGGGCATATCCCGGACAACTTTGCGAGAAGCAATCGGGCACCTTGAGAGACAGGGTGTGGTGGCTCGCATGCAGGGTGTTGGCACTTTTGTTTCGATGCCATTACGTAATTCAATCCGGGGCGGCCTCGATGAGTTGATCAGTCTGAAAATGTTAACCCAAAAATTGGATTTTAACTATGAAAGGTTGCTATGGAGCGTCAGTGAAGCATTTGCTGATGAATCTGTGGCATTAGCGCTTCTGGTTAAACCAGGGTCCATTGTTCTGAGGACACAGATGGTGATTGGTTTAGAAAGCCATGTTTATGCTTACCTGGATAGTTATCTCCACAACTCGTTATCCAGTCAGGAGAAATTGAGTGCATATCAAGAAGGGTCCTTATTAGATTATCTTCTTGAGGTTGAAGGTTGTGAAATTTCGCATACATACAGCCAGATTCATGCAGCGGTTGTAGATGATGAGCTTTCCCAGTTTTTCTCAAAACCCATTGGTTCACCTTTACTGCACCTTGTAGAAACGTATAAGACCAAAGAAGGAAAACCGATTGTACACACATTTAATTATTTTGACACTGATATTATGAATTTCACCATCATCCGTCGAGTCGTACCATTTTCAGAAATAAACAGGAGAACCAGTCATGAAGAAGCTTGATTTATCATCCGAACAGCAAGATCTATTAGACAATCTTTATCAAGCTGTATTGGCGGGAGATGAAGGAAAATGTAAGTCAATTGCCTTATCTGCCTATGAGCAAGGAATTGCACCTCTTGAAATTATCGACTCCTGCCTGACACCGGCTTTAAGAGAAGTCGGAGAGGCATTCAATCGATTAGACATATTTTTACCGGAAATGCTAGTATGTGCTGAGGCCATGCAGTCAGCTGTGAAAGTTTTAGAACCTTATTTTGATACAAAATCCCAGGATAAGAAATGTGTCATTATTCTGGGTACGGTCAAAGGTGATATCCATGATATTGGAAAGAATATTTTTCGGGTACTCCTGGAAGTCAATGGTTATCAGGTGATTGATATTGGCCGAGATATTGCGCCGACCGTTTTTATCGATGAGGCCATTAATAAAAATGCAGCGATCATTGCCATGTCCGGTTTATTGAGCACAAGTCTGTCCATGATGAGGGACACTATTCAACTCATGATTGATGATGGAGTTAGAGATCAATTTAGGGTCATTATTGGCGGAGGCCCAACCAGCCATACTTTTGCTGAGAAGATTGGTGCAGATGGTTATGCAGACACCGCTTATGAAGGGGTGCAGCTTTGTGATAAATTGCTTGAGATTTAACCACTGAGTTTGCGTTCGATTATCAGCTTATCAGGATAGGTTAATTATTGAAGACACGTCAGGAGTAATGATGGCAGGATTACATTTTGATACATTGGATCGGTTAAATGATGGGCCAAGGGTTCATGAAAGCGATTTTGACAAGTCTATATTTCCGCGCGTCAAGGAATTAATCGCTAAGTATGAGATCAGGTATGATCCCCTAACCCCTGTGCCCGCTGATGATGCCATGGCAGATCGGTTGTT
This sequence comes from Anaerolineaceae bacterium, assembly GCA_003563055.1. GTDB lineage: Bacteria > Chloroflexota > Anaerolineae > Anaerolineales > Anaerolineaceae > Brevifilum. The sequence goes on from PWSY01000134.1 coordinate 2,633, forward strand.
CTCTGCCGGATTGGAATTTGCCGTGGAAAAGGGATTATGGGTGCTTGATACACAGAAGGTCATAAAATTTACTCGGGCAGAGATCTGGCGAGTCCTGGAAAACTTGCA
>PWSY01000201.1 GCA_003563055.1 Anaerolineaceae bacterium
AAACTCCCATCTTTCAGCAGCAGGACTGCCTGAGTAGTTACGAGAATGATAAATCAATATAAAAGAAAACATTTTATGATAAGGAGTTATGAATGGCTATTACGACATTTAAAGCAACCAGCAGATTAGTAGAGGGGATGCAGGTGGACAACTTTGTTCGAAATTTCAAGATTCGCATGGATGAACCGCAGGAATTGGGGGGCACCGATACCGGCATGAATCCTGTTGAGGCGCAGTTGGCAGCTCTTGGATCATGTCTGACCATCGTTGCGGCAGCTTTTGCAAAATCTCAAGGAATTGATCTTGAAGATTTTTGGGTCGAATTAGAGGGAGACCTGGATCCCGCTGGGTTTTTACAGGGTGCACCTGGGGTTCGCATGGGCTTTCAGGAAGTGCGCTTTATCCCTCATATAAAAACAAAATCCGATCCCGAAAAAGTGGATGCATTTGTAAGATTCATTAAAGAGCGCTGTCCTGTAAGCGATGTGATGGTTAATGGCACCCAGGTGGTTGCATTGAACCCAGTTATAGAATAAGCACACCAGGTATAGCTGAACTATAATTAATACCCACAGGGCTGTCTTAAACGGCAGCCCATTTTGTTTAAATATTGATCACTTCTGTGTTTATTAAATACGATCTTTAGGGTAATTTAGCTGTTAGATGATTTTGTTTTGATTTTGAAGGCATGCTGTTTTGGTGTGGACCGGTTTTCATCGGTATAATATGAAGGAAAATTGATTGAAGAGATTATATATTAATCGGCGGTAAAGTACAGGTTTTTTGCAAGTAATTATTATCAATCGATGAAGAAAGGAAACAACGATGACACAGAAAATTGGTTATATTGGTTTGGGAATTATGGGAAAGCCAATGGCTTGCAATATATTAAAAGCAGGCTTTGAGGTGGTGGTACACAACCGCAGCCGGGAGAGCGTCCAGGAGCTTGTCGCAGATGGCGCGATTGAAGCACATTCACCTGCTGAGGTGGCGAAACAAGTGGATGTGGTCTTCACAAATCTTCCTGATTCACCAGATGTAGAAATGGTGGCTCTCGGTAAGGATGGCATCATTGATGGTGCCCATGAGGGATTGATTTTTATCGATAATTCCACCATCAAGCCAGCCACAGCGCGTGTGATTGGGCAAAAACTCGCTGAAGTAGGCGTACTCAGTTTGGATGCGCCTGTGAGTGGTGGTGATATTGGCGCGATTGAGGGGACGTTAACGGTCATGGTCGGTGGCCCAGAGGAGGCGTTCGAAAAGGTCAGACCAGTAATAGAAGCTGTAGGTTCGTCGATCACTCATGTGGGTGGGTTAGGTGATGGCCAGATTGCCAAAGCAGCCAACCAGATCATGGTTGCCGCGCAAATGGTCGCAATGGGTGAATTGCTGATTATGGCACAAAAGGCAGGCGCTGACCCTAAAAAGGTTGTGGCTGCGATCCGTGGGGGTGCTGCGGGTTGTTGGGCGCTTGATAATAAACCCCAGCGCTTGTTTTCTGGCAATCGAAACCCGGGGTTCAAGGCCTATATGCAGGCCAAAGATTTGGGTATCATCATGGACACAGCCCGTGAATTTGGGATTCCCCTGCCCGCAGCCGCGGTGCATTCACAGTTATTTAATGCCATGGTTGAGATGGGGATGCGTGAGCTGGATAATGCGGCGGTGGTTGGTGTGATCGAGAAACTTGCTGGGATTGAGCTGCGGGAAGATAGCTAAAGAGATAAATACCTTATCACGGTTTTGCTTGCAGTGAATTAAAACTACAATATTTTTAACCCCCGTCGAGATATATGATGGGGGTTAGTTTACGGCATATTGTCATATTAATGTCTGCTAGTGCACTGGCTAAAGGATGGCCTTGTCAGTGTCTTTTTCTGTTCCTATCGGAATTTAGATTACGATTTTTCATAAAATTTTCTTGATTAATCGGATGAAATTGGCTTAAACACAGCGATTATCTCTATGTCTTCATCCGATACGATACTGATCAAATCACTGTCATAATCCGCTGATGGGACTCCCTCCCAGTGTGAAAAGGTATAACCCGGGTTGGGGATAGCAGTTAGCGTAATGGGTATGTCAGAAAAATAAATGCCCGACCATGCCGATGGATCGACTACACCAGGTGTTGACTCCAGAATGTCTGTTTTATTAACCCGAATATGGCCGCGTACAGCATCGGTTTGAATATGGATTTCGATTGTCCTGGTCAGGTTGAAGGTTTCGATCAGGTGCCCTCTTACATTCTCCGGTCTGAGGAGTGCGAAAGTGCGCATTTCGTCAATATTTTCATACCATTGATCTTTGGTGTTAATCTGAGATTCCCACCTGTTGATATGGGCATCAATCACTGGCTCGAAATTTTCCTCATGCAAATTGATCACTTCAATTACTCTGGAAGGTAAAAAGGTTGTGTTTATATGGTCTGCAAAATGGTTAATAAAATCAATTCTAAATTGAGGATGTTTGATCAATGAATTGAGTAATGCTGTTTCCTTTTCATTGCTGCGTGATGCGTATGGTATCCAGTTGAGTTCAACATTTCTTAAAGCAAAACTTTTATCCATATCGACAACCATCCAGCGCCAGCGTCCGTCATGACCAGGTTGTGCATTGGGGTCATAGACATCAACATCCTTTCGCCAGAAGTTCACGTTATTCCATAGCCAGTCGCCATTGATCGTATATAAATAGATGATTTGGTTTTCGATAAAGTTCTCAACGTCAATTTG
>PWSY01000057.1 GCA_003563055.1 Anaerolineaceae bacterium
GAAATTTACACGAAATTAATGATGGGGTATGCGCTTGAACCAACCATTGACATGATTTCAAATGCCAACCCGACCCTGATTGAAGGTCGCGAGATACAACCTTATTCTCCACTGGAGACACACGGCGCAATTCAAGAAGTCGGGTGGATTCGTGAAGCAACGCGGCGGGCAGGACGGCCGGGTATGCCTTTATGGGTCGCACCAGGCGCAGCTGCAACTGCGCCACCTGCGATTGCCATTATCAATCAGGAACGAGGTATCCGCAAGGGTGATTTCTTATATGCGGCCATGCTAACGGAGTTGAAAGTGGATTTCGACCGCTTAACCCGGGCTGTGGCTGCGGTCGAGAATGAAATTCATGTTGCCACGCTATTGGCCCCAATGATTGGTGGCTGGGCAGGGTCAGCAGAAGGCGCAGCCGTGGTTGGTGTGGCAGAATGTTTACTGGCTGCTGTCGCTTTTTCTGCAACGATTGTTGTCAATCATCCAGTGATCATGACATTAAAAAATGGCGCCACAACCCATCGTCAAACGCTGTGGGTTGAAAGTGTGATTGGTCAGGCGATGGCCAGAAATACAGCCTTTCCGCTGGGACAAAATGTGTTTGTCGACGCCCGAGCTGGCACGGATGAGATATTTTACGAAGTTGCAGCAAACGCTGCGGTTGCAGTCAGCAGTGGTCAGCATACCGGCGCAGGCCCCAGTGGTGTCACAGGGGGTGAAGATGTGGATATGATTTCTCCCATGGAAGCGCGTATGATGGGGGAGGTCAGCCGGGCAGTTACGGGTATGATCCGTAAAGACGCCAATGAAATTGTCAATTATTGTTTGGAAAAATACGAGCCGACACTCGGAAATCCGCCAAAAGGAGTCCGATTCCAGGACTTATATGATCTGAGTCAGATGAAACCTCATGATTTCTGGTTAGAGAAATTCGAGGTTGTTAAAGAAGATCTTAAGAAAAGGGGCGTTCCATTTAGATACTAGAAATCGATTGAGGATAATGGTGATGTGGAAGAACTATATTTCAGTAACAAATCAATCCGAAGTACTTGACATTCTGGAATCCCTTGGGGACAAAGCTCAAATCATTGCTGGGGGAACCGATCTCATACTTGAGATGGGTCAGGGTTTGCATAAGGATGTTGACACCCTGGTGGATATCAGCCGTATTGCTGAGATGGCAGATATATCCATGGATGACGAAGGCCAAATTCACATCGGACCTGCTGTCACCCATACCGATGTTGTCGGTTCAGCCTTGCTTCGCAAACATGCCATGCCGCTTGTTCAGGCATGTTGGGAGGTGGGCTCACCACAGATCAGAAATCGGGGTACCCTGATTGGAAACTTGGTAACCGCATCGCCAGCCAATGACACGATTACACCACTGATGGCATTATGTGCCGAGGTTGTTTTAGTATCAAGTAAACACACAAGGAAATTATCTTTAGCAGATTTCTTTGCAGGCGTTAGGAAAACGGTCCTCCAGCCAGACGAGTTTGTGGCAGAGGTTGTTATTCCAGCCATGCAAAGTGGGCAAAAAGGCTTCTTCATCAAGCATGGATTAAGACGTGCACAAGCCATTTCATTAATCAATGTTGCTGTCGTCTTAGACATGGAAAATGAACTGATTAAGTCAGCTAATATTACTTTGGGAGCTGTTGCGCCAACGATTGTCCATGCCCATGTAGCTGAGCGTTGGCTTGTGGGCAAACAGTTGAAGGGTAAGTGTGCAGAAAAAGCTGGTGAATTAGCCTGCCGTGCTGCCAAACCAATTAGTGATATTCGTTCCTCGGCAGAATACAGGCAAGTAATAGTAAAGACACTTGTTCAACGTGCCCTTGAAAATATCTCTCAAGGTAATTTGTCGGGAAATGTCCCGAACCATCCTGTCCTTATGAAGAACAAAGTCACACTTGATCAATTGCAGGATCGTGGGTCTCATCATGACGCTGGCAAGCCAATTGTGACAACGATAAATGGAGAGAAATATCACCTAACTGGAGGAAACCATAAAACTTTACTGCGTTTACTTCGAGAGGATGCAAAATTACTTGGTTCTAAGGAAACCTGTGGGGAGGGCGAATGCGGCGCCTGTACTGTTATTATGGATGGCGCATTGGTAAATAGCTGTCTCGTTCCTGCACCAAGAGCACACGGCGCGCAGATTCTGACGGTTGAAGGATTGGTAAAAGGGGATCAACTTCACCCGATTCAGGAGGCCTTTATTGACAAAGGTGCAGTGCAGTGCGGATATTGCACACCAGGCTTTTTAATGTCAGCCATTATGTTACTGGAAGAACGGTCTCAGCCATCACGTGAGGAAATAATGTGGGGTCTGAGCGGCAACCTTTGTCGCTGTACAGGTTATTATAAAATTATTGAGGCCGTCGAAGACGCAGCGAATAGAATGCATCAAGTGTTTGGTTTTGAGAGGTAACCATGTCGATCAATACATCAACAAGAAGAATTGATGCCATCAATAAAGTTAAGGGTGCCCCCATATTTGCATCCGACCTTGAGATGCCCGATCAACTACAAATGAAAATATTGTTTGCCCATCATCCGCATGCTCGGATCAAGCATATTGATACCCGCCAGGCAGAGTATTTACCTGGCGTTCTGGGGGTTCTCACAGCAAAAGATGTGCCTGTCAATGAATTTGGTTTTGTCACCAGTGATCAACCTGTGTTGTGCGGACCCGGGTCATCCAAACCAGACACGGACAGAGTGCGTTTTATGGGTGATAAGGTGGCACTTGTAGTGGCTGAAACTGAGGAAATTGCAGCTCAGGCATTAGACTTGATTAAAGTTGAGTATGAGCTTTTACCAGTCTTGAGTGATCCTGTAAAGGCGATGCAGCCAGACGCAGCTGTTATTCATGATTACCTGGGTCATAATGTTTTTACACACCGAAAGATTCGCACGGGCGACATCGGCCAGGGATTCAAAGACGCAGACGTCATTATTGAAGCTGATTATGCCACCCCTTCGCAAGAACATATGGTTTTCGAACCAGAGGGCGGGGTTTCATATGTCGATTCGGATGGTATTATCACAGTGCACGTCACTGGACAATGGCCGCATCATGATCAATCACAGATAGCCCATGCGCTCAACATGCCAGAAGATCAGGTGCGTGTCATTTATCCTCCCATAGGCGGTGCGTTCGGCGCCAGGGAGGATGTCTCAGTTCAAATCGTGTTAGCGCTGGCAGCCTGGCGTTTGCATCAGCGTGGAATCAACCGCCCAATCAAAATCACCTTAAATCGTGAAGAATCAATCCTTTCCCATGGAAAACGGCATCCCTATCTGATCCATGCTAAATGGGGGGCAACCAATGAAGGCAAATTGACGGCTGCAGAAGTTTCGATGGTGGCGGATGGAGGTGCTTATATTTACACGTCACACCTTGTGGCAGGAAATATCACACTCAATTGTACAGGCCCATACGTCATTCCAAATGTAAAAGTTGATGTGCGAAATGTTTACACAAATAATATTCCTAAAGCAGCTTTTCGTGGATTTGGCGGCCCTCAGGGAGCTTTCGTATCTGAAATTCAAATGGAAAAATTAGCAGAAAAACTGGGTATGGACCCGGTAGAGTTTCGGTTATTAAACTTGGCCCGGGAGGGTGATCAACAAACAACTACAGCACCTTTTCCACCAGGTTGCAGCATCGCTGATGTGGTTGAGAAGTGTGCCCTTGCTGGAGGCTGGAAGAAAGGTCATAAACGGTGGGTACAACCAGATTTTGCAAGTAATTCAGCATCAGGAAAATTTCACATGAAACGTGGGATTGGTATAGCCTGCGCTCACAAAAATGTCGGGTTTTCTTATGGTTTTCGAGAATTCTGTGGTGTGTCGATTGAGCTTCACGGAAAAGCAGAAGTCGAGAAGGCGATCCTCTACCATGGCGCCGCAGAAGTAGGACAGGGTATTCACACGGTTATCTCCCAGATGGCTGCTGAGGCATTACAGTTGCCAGTGGAGATGATCCAGCTTATCGCCGGTGACACAAAAACCAGCTTGAACGCTGGTAGTGTATCTGCCTCACGGATGACTTTTGTTGCCGGTAATGCCATCCGAGAAGCGGCTGATCTTGTCTTGGAGAAGTGGCGCAATGAAGACCGGCCGGCAGTTGTTCATCATAATTATCAGGCTGAACCTACCACCCCACCTGATCCTGAAACTGGGCACTGCAACCCCAATGTGACTTATGCCTATGTGGCAGAAATCGCCGAAGTTGAGGTGGATACGCAAACAGGTCAATGTTATGTAAAACGCATCCTGTGCGCTGAAGATGTTGGTAAAGCGATCAATCCTTTAATTGTTGAAGGGCAGCTTGAAGGTGGTTTGTTACAGGGCATCGGTTATGCTGTAATGGAGAATTTTATCGAGCGGGATGGTCAAGTTCTTACGCCTTCCTATTCCACTTACCTGATACCCACTATCCTTGATATCCCGGAACGAATGGATACGCTCATCCTGGAATATCCGGATCCACAAGGCCCCTGGGGGGCACGTGGTGTGGGTGAAGTGGCGATTATGGCGACTGCGCCCGCAATTATCGCTGCTGTTCATAATGCAACAGGTGTATGGTTTGATCAGTTCCCCCTTACACCAGAGCATATTTTACAAGGTCTTGGTAAAATCAGACAAGCCTGAATGTAAAAAAGAAGTAGGCCCTTGGAAAAGAGAAAAATTTCTTGACAATTGAATAAGCTAATTATATACTTCAGTAGTACTTTGTAGGTTGTTAGTCATCATGTGTGTAAGACTGGATTTCTCACATTAGATGCTTCATTGGTATATGATTATTGGTTGTTTTTCTATCATTAATTGTTTTTGTTATAAACCCACATTTTTTTAGTTAGCCAGGATGGGAAATAATGAAAAAATACCAATCGTGACTTATTTCAAGAAAATCCAATTATTTTATGCTTTTCGGCCCATGTGATAGAAACAATGGAATGAATTTAGAAAACAGGAAGCCTTAATGACTGGACTACCCGATCATGCCCGACCCATACTACAGCCTATTCTTCAAGTGGAAAACCTAACCAAGCGTTTCCCATCTGTTTTGGCTTTGGACAACGTCTCCATGGACGTGAAACGCGGTGAAATTCACTGCCTGTTGGGTGAAAATGGTGCGGGAAAGTCAACCCTTTCTGAGACCATTTATGGGACATATTTGCCGGATAGTGGAAAGATATTTTTCCGAGGCGCGCCTGTTGAGATTATGTCACCCAAAGATGCCATCGCTGCCGGGATCAGTATTGTTCACCAGCATTTCGTGCTTGTTCCACCATTGACGGTTCTTGAAAATGTGATTTTGGGGACACAAAAATCTGGTCTGTATATGGACCTCAAGTATGCCCGTGAGCGGCTGAATGAACTCAGTAGAAATTACGGTGTAGCGTTAAACCTTGATGCGCGCGTCTGGCACCTGTCCGTTGGCGAACAACAATGGGTTGAGATTTTTAAGGCGCTCTACATTGGGGTCGATTTATTAATCTTGGATGAGCCGACAGCCGTCCTGACCCCACAACAATCGGAACGCCTGTTCAGTGTGATCAAACAGATGCGAGATGAAGGCCTGGCGATCATATTCATCACCCATAAACTCAAGGAAGTCAAAGCGGTCTCTGATCGGGTGACGGTGCTCAGAAAAGGAAAAAAGATTGCCACGGTGAATACAAAAGATGTGAGTAAGCAGGAACTGGCCAATATGATGGTCGGTAGGGATGTGGTCTTCACCATTGAACGGCAAGATATGCCTCCAGGAGAAGTGGTCTTTGAAGCTAACAACTTGCGGGCATTGAATTTCCATGGTGAAGAGGGGCTTAGGGGTGTTTCATTTGATGTCCGCGAAAAAGAAGTATTGGGTTTAGCCGGCGTTTCAGGTAACGGGCAAAAATTATTATTCGATGTGATCGTTGGCCAGGAAAAACCCACCGAGGGTTCACTTAAATTGGCTGGCAGGGACATCACCAACACCACGACATCAAAACGGATGAAATTGGGGCTATCGAGTATTCCTGAGGACCGCATCAAAGAAGGATTGGTGATGGATTTCATGGTAGAAGAAAACCTCATCCTGGGCTTTCAACGTCGCGAACCCTTTGCCAAAGGTAAAACACTGGTCAACCAAAAAGCCATCCGTAAGTTTTCTAAAAAATCCATTGAGGATTTTGATATCGCCACACCTTCATCCAAACAGATTTCAAAAAAACTATCAGGTGGCAATTTACAGAAGCTCATCCTGGCACGCGAGTTTTCACAAGAGACGAAATTTTTGATAGCCGGCCAGCCAACCCGGGGCTTAGATGTGGGCTCAACAGAATATGTTCGGCGAAGAATTCTTGAACAAAAGAGGAAGGGGGCAGGTGTTTTATTGATTTCGGAAGACCTGGACGAAATTCTCAATCTTTCCGATCGCATTGCTGTTATCTTCAAAGGAGAATTAATGGACATTATTGATGTAAATGAGGCTGATATTGAACAACTGGGGCTTTTAATGGCTGGAATCCAAAAGGGTGAAGAAGTATGATCAGGATTTTTGGATACAGTCTTGAAAAAAAACCCACTACCAGCCCAATAATGGAGTTTGTTGCTGTGCTGATTGCGCTGCTGATTGCTTTTGGGGTCAGCGCCCTGTTGATAGCTTCCGCGGGTGCCAATGTCGCAGAGGCATTTCGATCTCTGTTGCGCGGCTCCTTCGGCAGCAGATCAGCCATTGCTGAAACGATTATTCAGGGAACACCATTAATCTTGACGGGTTTGGCTGTAACGGTTGCTTTTCGCGGACAATTATGGAATATTGGTGCTGAAGGCCAATTTTTTGCCGGGGCAATGGCTAGCTATCTGGTAGCGACCTCACTACCCGAGTTGTCTCGTGTACCGATGGTTTTGACCATTTTTCTGGCAGCACTTATAGCAGGAGGTGTATTAGGCGCAATCCCGGCTATTCTGAAAGTCAGATTTGGCGCCAGTGAAGTGATTGTAACCGTTATGTTGAATTTTGTTGTTCTGTTTTTTCTTTCATATTTATTAAGTGGTCCATGGCAGGATCCTATGTCTGCCTTTTTACAGACAAGTAGGATAACGGAAACAGCAAGGGTATCAAGAATCATTACCGGTACAAGAATTCACATCGGTATTATTATTGCCTTAATTAGCGTTGTCGTTGTGTGGTTTTTACTTTTTAAAACCACGTTGGGATACGAGATCCGTGCCTATGGCATTAACCCAATTGCATCCAAATATAAGGGCATCCCACCCCTGCGCACCATTGTGTTGACATTAGCCATCAGCGGCGCGATTGCGGCGCTTGCCGGCGCAGGTGAAGTGGTTGGCCTGCATGGTCGGCTTCGATTGGATATTTCAACAGGGTTTGGTTTTACAGGGATCATCGTAGCACTGCTGGGGCGACTTCATCCTTTCTTGGTGGTGGCGGCAGCTTTGTTTATGGGTGCACTATGGAATGGTTCCCTGGCCATGCAGATAACGACTGGCGTTCCGATTGCACTAGCATATGTCATCCGTGGCGTTGTGTTGGTTGCCCTGCTGGCGGCAGAAACATTGACGCATTATCGGATTCGGAGGGTTTGTGATGAATAATTTTTTCCAAACCACGATCATAGTTGGTTTGTTCGCCAGTACAATTCGAATAGCTACACCGTTCTTGTTTGCTTCGATTGGTGAACTGGTTACAGAACGATCTGGCGTTCTTAACCTTGGCATAGAAGGTATCCTACAAATAGGTGCATTGGTGGGTTTTCTGATAACCTTTCGGACTGGCTCACACTGGCTTGGTGTTTTTGGCGCTGGTTTTTCTGGGATTGTTTTGGGAATATTTATGGGGTGGATGGTGACCACATTGAAACTCAATCAGACTGTCTCAGGTCTCGCCCTTAATTTGTTGGCAGGTGGTATCGCATTTTATTGGTTCCGGGTGGTCTTTGCGGATGTAGGTGCAGAGAATTTACCGAACCTAAGGATTTTCCAAACAGCCAGATTTCCTATTCTCTCTGATATTCCCTATATTGGCACCATATTTTTTCGTCAGCAATGGTTGACATATTTAGCCTTTTTAAGTGTCCCCGTTGTATCATATTTTTTATATCGTACGCGGGTTGGTCTTCAATTACGCTGTACGGGTGAGAACCCCCGGGCGGTTGACATGAAAGGTCTCAGTGTTGCAAAACATCAATACGGTGCGCTCGCCTTTGGCGGTTTTATGGCCGGGGTTGGTGGTTCATTCCTGACCCTGGCATCATCTGGCATGTTCATACCTGAAATTCAAGCCGGTCGCGGGTGGATTGCCATTGCGCTGGTGATCTTCGGGAATTGGATTCCCTGGCGGATATTGGTTGTCGCTTTATTCTTTGGATTAATTGAAGCGGTACAATTAACATTGCAGGCGCTTAATGCCAATGTGCCTCATCAGCTCTTATTAGCATTACCCTACCTGCTCACGATTATCGCACTATGTACGGCTGCTGGTCGTTCACGAAGCCCTCTACATCTTGGTTTACCATACAAACGTGAGTAAATAATCCTAATTAACCAGAAAGTTGATGAAAAATGTCTCACAAACATGGAAAGGAGAAATTATTGAGAAGACAAGAATAACACAATGATCTTAGATGTCGTTTCATTTGTCAAGCTGTACCAAAAGAGTAAAAAAGGAGAAAATGTAAAATGGTTACTAAAAAAACATGGGTAATCTTGTTATTGGTCCTTCTGTTTGGGATGATCTTAACTGCTTGTGCTCCACAGGTTGAAGAACCTGTTGTTGAAGAGCCGGTTGTTGAAGAAGTACCAGAAGTTGAAGAACCTGTTGCAGAGGAATTACCTACAGAAGTTAGGTTTGGAGTGATTTTTATCAGCCCAGTTGAAGAACCATGGAATACTGCTTGGATGCAAGCCTATAACCGTGTTGTTGAAGATCCACCCCTCGGGCTTGAAGTTTCGATGACCTATACTGAAAATGTTGCCCCACCTGATGCCGAGCGTGTCTTAAGGGAATATGCTGAATCTGGCAACTATGATATTCTTTGGGCGCATAGTGCTTTTGGTGAAGCAGTTGAAGTCTTGGCACCTCAATTTCCAGATATTGCCTGGATTTATGCCGGCTCTGGAAATGAGCCTATTGGTGATAACGCCTATTTTGCTGATGTGTTCATTCATGAACCGGCCTATTTGGCGGGCATGATCGCTGGTTCATTAACTGAAACGAATAAATTAGGCGCTGTAGCAGCTTTCCCATTTCCAAATGTGAATGGTCCCGTAAATGCCTTCTATGATGGCGCGAAGTCTGTTAACCCTGATATTGATATGTCCGTGACCTATATTGAATCCTGGTTTGACCCGGTCAGTGGCAGAGAAGCTGCAACCGCACAAATTGCCACCGGCGTGGATATCATCTATGCAGAGCGGTTTGGCCCATTTGAAGCCGCCCAGGAAGCGGGTATTTTGGCCTTTGGCCATTTCCTTGACCAGCATTCAATGGCTCCGGATGTTGTTGTTGCCAGCCCAATGGCGTTATGGGATGCCAATATTCGAAACATCATTCAAGTTTGGTGGGATTATACTGTCAACGGTGTACCCTATGATGCCCCGATGGAACGGATCATTTTTAGCTTTGTGGAAGGTGGATCTCAGCTCTCGCCTTATCACGGGTTTGCTGATGTGATCCCACAAGAAGTACAGGACATGGTGGAAGAAACCCGGCAGCAGATATTGTCTGGTGAGTTGGAAATCCCACTGCGGACTGAAGCCTTCGAACAATAAAGATCATCTTAAAGAAAATTTAAATTCCTTCCCACCCTTCCAATATAGGAAGGGTGGGGGATTTAAGGCGAAATTATTCCAACTAAGAGCTTGTTTGCAAGATGGAATGAAGTTTGACAAAAATCATTTTTCCGTGATATGATTATTATTAAGTTGGCAGTCGACTGACAACTTGATTACTTCATGATCTTTTTTCTGCGTTTGGTTAGACTTGATGACAATTTAGCAGATCATATTGTCGAAAGAAGCCTCAACATTGGTGCTATAAAATGCTTTTTACTCCGTTTCTCGTTGAATCTATTGAAAAATGGATGATGGTGTTATTGCAATGCGATATAGAATAGAACACGGATCAGGGATCTCCACATAACCACTCGATTGTTTATTGAGTGCCAAAAACGTGTGCTAATCAGCAAGGAGGATCATTTTCAATGTCAGAAAAAACCAGACATAATCTGAAAGGGAGAGATCTTCTGCTGAGTGTGCTCCAACATGAACAATCACCCGTCGTTCCTTGGTTGCCATATACCGGTGTCCATGCAGCTGTAATGAAAGGCTTTACTGCAACAGAGGTTTTGACGGATGCAGAGAAATTATGTGATAGTTTAATCGCTGCAAGAGAACGTTATGACCCTGATGGCATGCCTGTGATTTTCGATCTTCAGATAGAGGCAGAGATATTGGGTTGTGAGCTTCTTTGGGCAGACAAGAATCCGCCATCAGTCAGTTCACATCCCCTTGCTGA
>PWSY01000078.1 GCA_003563055.1 Anaerolineaceae bacterium
CCCCCGCCATTTCCCGGTGATATATCCGGACTGTGATGTTCAGCTTATCCCCTCAGTCGGTTTCTTGAATCTTAATATGTGCCCCTGCTACTATTTTGCAGCTACAGCAGGCGCGGGTTTCACAGGCAATTCAGGATCGGCTGCCATGGGTTGGGGTGATTTGGTGACGTACATCATCAACGAGGCGACAAGTAACAGGCTGGCTGCCATTAAGTAGGCGTAGTTGAAATCTCCGATGAGGTCTTTCAGACTGCTGCCAAGCTGAGAGATCATGAAACCGCCCAAGCCCCAGGCTGTGTAGACAATGCCATAGTTAATCGCAAAATGCTTTGAGCCGAAGAAATCTTTGGTGATGACCGGGTAAACCGACAGGTTGGCCCCGTAATTAGCCCCAATTAGGGCCACCAGGATCATCAGTGTCGGGATATTTGTCAGCGGGCTAGCGGGTGTCAGTTGTCTCAGCGTCAATATCAACGCAGCTTGTGAAAGAAAGGCGATGATTAATACTGTTTTACGACCAATTTTATCTGAAAGTAAACCGTACAGCACTCGACCAATGCCATTACCCAATGCAAGCACAGAGACGGCCAGCGCGCTCACTGCAATCAGACCTATCTGGTTGGCAACGATTGAAGCCAGGTTACCGATGACCATCAAGCCAGCCCCGGACCCCAGGGCAAAAGTGATCCATAGAAAAAAGAACTGCCATGTCTTGACAATCTGCCGGGGTTCGAAATCCACCCGGTTGGCAATTTTGACGGCTTCGGTTAAGGAAGCGACAGGTTTGACATAATTTTCTGGCGGAAATTTTACAAATTGCGCGAAACCGACGACCGCAATCAGCATCCCAATTCCTAAATAAAGAATCGTGGATTGCAGTCCCAGTGAGTTAATCATGGCACGTGAGAGGGGGGCTACCCAAACACTTCCCATCCCAAAGCCACCCACAACGATGCCAGAGATCAAGCCTGTTTTGGAAGGGGGGAACCAGCGCATCGCCGCTGGCCCGGCTGAAGCATACACAAAACCAATCCCGGACCCCAGCAGGACACCAAAAGCAGCCGCGTAGACCCATGGTGAGGTGGAAAAGCTGGAAATGATCATTCCCAGGCCGCTCAACACACCCCCGATGCTGATGACCCAGCGCGGCCCTATGCGGGCCATGAGCCTGGCGCCAACCAGTGTCATGATCGAAAAGACAACGACAGCAACTGAGTATGGCAATGAATGTTGTGCTTCCGTCCAACCCCATTCTACGGGGATGTTGGCGCGGATCACACTCCAGGAATAGAGGACACCCAATGCCAGCAAGGCGGCTGTTCCTGCTACTGTGACCAACCAACCTTTATTGATTGTTGGTGCATTTTGAGAGGTTTCTTTTTTCATTTGGTTTTGTGTGCATCCTTTCTGAGATACAAAGTTAGGTTTAGGGGTAGTGCCTTAAAAATAGCTGTGATGGACGGGGACAATCACCAGGATTTGGTAAGGCATATACAGGGGTCTATTTGTCAGACAATTGATTATACATAGTTTGTCTGACAACTGTCAAGGGCCGACTTTGGGTCAATAGTGATCGTGTCAGTTCCCGCACCTGGTGCTCCCAAACAGCGCTTCTGTCAAAACAAGCCAGTTTACCTGGCAAGTACCTCAAGCGAATGTCGTATAATTAGGTTTGTCAAAACTTTAAGTAATGTAAAGGCACCTTGTTTATGGCCCTCCGTGCTATTGAAAATATCCTTGATGATCTGAGCGTTTCTTCAAAAATATTGGGCATTAATATCAGCGGTAATAAAACGATTTTCGTTTATGGTGATATGAACGGCCTGGTTTATGAACGCATGCAGCATGAAACCCTGACTGAACAACCCTTTTTAGAAAGTTTCGATGCCATTTGCAGTCAAGCCGATAAACTGCTGAAAGTTTGCCGCGCCCAGGGGCTGAGCAGCCCTGAGGTAATTTCTGTTGCTGTTAGTGGAGACCTGGATGTGGTAAAGGGTACCATTTTGTCTTCCCCAGACCTGCCACATTGGGAGGGCGCTCAGCTCAAAGGCAGGCTGGGGGTGCGCTATAATTTGCCCGTATTCGTTGAACACCGCAGCAATGCGGCAGCCCTGGGGGAGTTTTATTTTGGGGTCGGGATTGGTGTGCAAGACCTGATTTTAATAGACCTGGAGCCGGTGGTTGCCGTTGGTATCATTTTACAGGGTACCCTCTACCATGGCGCCAATGATGCTGCTGGTGAAATTGGGCGGATGCGGATGGCAGGCTCTGGCCCTGCAGGTCTGGGAGAGCATGGGTCCCTGACGGGCTTTGCGAGTGGGCCTGGCATGGCAGAGCTGGCCAGTTTGCGTTACCCCGGGCGGTGGCCCTCGCCACCTAAACCCTATGAATTGGTAAAAGCGGTTAAAGTGGGAGAAGCAGAAGCCCTGGGGGTGGTTGCCGAATCAGCAGATCACCTTGGTAAGGCGCTGTTGTGGTTGATCTTCACCCTGGACCCGGAAATGGTGATTTTTGGTCATCCCGGAGATGTACTAGGTGAATCACTGCTGACACCGCTTCGCGATTCAGTCTTACGCTATGGCGGTGGTGAGGCACGCCAACTGCCGCGCTTGGCGGTATCTAAGTTGGCTGGCAGGTTGGATGATGTGGCGGCGTTGATGGCGGTCATCGACCCGTACCGACAACGAAAATACGGCTGATAATAAAAAAATCGCTTCCTAAGTAATAACTTGAAAGAAAAATACCCTCAATTGGTGTTGAAAATTAACCAATTAAATTATATAATCATAAACAGACAGCCAACATCATAGTGAGGCCCATGCATACAATAACCTCATCACGAGAACGAATGCTCACCGCCCTGGACTGCCAGCAACCGGATCATCCCCCCTGCAGCTTTATGATCTTCGGTGCCCTGCACCGGCAATCGAAAGACTATTTCAATTTCATCGTGCGCCAACTTGCGCTGGGTTTGGACGCGTTTGTGATGGTACCCCCCAGGCCGCCGCAGGTGCAAAATGATACTTATGATTTGTACGGTCTACCCGTTTCATATCACCCACAGGTGACGGTTAGTGAAAGGATCGAGCAGCAGCCAGATGAAACAGTGCCGGTGATGATAAAAACCTACCATACCCCTGCAGGTGACCTGACGACCCGGGTATGCCAGACGGAAGACTGGCGTTGGGGAAACCATGTACCTTTCCTGGATGATTATCTGATCCCACGCTCGCAAAAATTTCTCATTGATGGACCGGATGACCTGGCTGCCTTTCAGTACCTGCTCGTCCCACCAACAGATGCTGAGATCGCGGCATTTGAGTCGGAATCGGCAACGGTGATTGATTTTGCCAAAAGGCATGGTCTGCTCATCACCGGTGGATGGGGGGTGGGCATGGACATGATTGGCTGGGTGCATGGGTTAAACGCCCTGGTCTATGATGTTTATGATCGGCCAGATTTTGTCAAGGCAGTGAGCGCATTGATTGCGAGCTGGAACCGCAAGCGTATGGAAGTAGTGTTGTCGGCAGGTATTGACCTGTATATCAAGCGCGCCTGGTATGAAAACACCGATTTTTTTACCCCCGATGTATGGCAGCACTTGATCCAACCCGAACTACGAAAAGATGTTGAATTGGCGCACCAGGCAGGGGCGAAGTTTGGTTATATCATCACTGCACGTGCCATGCCCCTGCTGAACCTCATCGCTGAAACAGGTGTTGATGTGATCATTGGGGTCGATCCGCTTGCCTATGACCTGGTTGCCACGAAAAAGGTGCTTGATGGGCGGGTGTGCCTGTGGGGAGGCGTCAATGGGCACCTGACCATGGAACAGGGCGCCCCGGGCTCGGTCAGCGCTGAAGTTATAACTGCGTTAGAGATACTGGGTCCAGAGGGTTTTATCCTATCACCGGTGGATAATGTGCGGGAACACACTCCCCGGGCGATGGAAAATGTCTCGACGCTGATCAAAACCTGGCAAAAGCAGACCGGCCAAAACCCACCGTCGAAACCTTAAGGAGGCAAGATGACATTCTCAGACCGAAAAATTATTGATGGACACATTCATTACGCGCATACAGCCTACGAAGCGGACTTGATGTCCATCTTAGCCAGTGCCGGGATCGATAAACTGGCTGTGGTGTGTACACCCGATCAACAGCGCCTGAGCTTGGTCCCTGATGCACTGCATCTGAAAGGAAAACATCCCCAAAAGGTGTATGTCTTTGGAGGCCTGGACATCTCGCCGCTGTTCATCACACCAAAGGAATCCGGGGAAGCCTTTGCCCATTATGTGGATGTGCTTCGGGGCATGGGGGTGGATGGCGTCAAGATGATCGAAGGGAAAGCAGAAATGCGTAAACGCCTGCCGATCCCCAATTTTGATGACCCGGTGTACGCGCCTTACTGGGAAAAGATGGCAGAGACCCACATACCTCTCATCTTCCATGTCAATGATCCCGAAGAATTTTGGGATGCAGAAACAGTGCCCGATTGGGCCAGGGAGATGGGCTGGTTTTATGGCGACGGCAGTTACATTGATAACGAAGACCAGTACCGGCAGGTGCTTAATGTCCTCGACAGGTACCCAGGTTTGACGGTGATCTTTGCCCATTTCTTCTTCCTGTCTGCCCAACTGGACCGGCTGGCGGGTTACCTTGACCGTTACCCCAATATGCATGTGGACCTGACCCCTGGAATTGAGATGTATTGTAATTTTTCCAAGGATGTTGACCTGGCGCGAGAATTTTTCATGGAATATCAAGACCGGATCATCTACGGCACCGACATCGGGGCGAGGGCGCTCCTCAGGGATCGGGAGGCTGGAATCGAGGAAGAGGAAAGCCTGGCGCGCATCGAGGTGGTAAGGGGTTTTTTGGAGAATGACGGCCCCTTTACGCTGACCCACTCAGGTTTCTTGTTTGGCGGGCCTGAAGCTGTTTTCCATGGCATTGACCTGCCAGATGATGTCTTGAACAAGATTTATCATCAAAACTTCACCCGTTTGGTGGGTGCTACCCCAAAGCCATTAAGCCCTGCTGCAATTATTGAAGAATGCCAGCGTTTGGAGATCATGATCCACACGATGGCGGCGACCCGGCCAGATATGCCTGGTGATACTTCATCGGCGACCATGGTTAGAGATTACTTTACCATTTAAACCATCACTTTCGATGGCTTTAGTTATTTTTAAGGAGGAACCACCATTATGAAAGTTGTAAAACGTTGGCAGGAACCCATTTATGCCATAGGGGGGTTTGGCCCTGGATTTATGTACCAGATTGTGATGACCTATTTACTCTATTTTTACCGACCAGCATTTACCCGGGTTGAGGCGGGGGCGCTGGTCCTGGCGCCAGCTGGCGCGTATGCCTTTGGCATGCTGGTCGCCCGCATCCTGGATGGTGTGGTTGATATCCCCATTGCCACCTGGACAGATAACCTCAAAAGCAAGTGGGGGCGAAGGCGTCCATTGATGGTACTGGGGTTTATCCCCACCATCCTCAGTTTCCTATTATTGTGGTATCCGCCCATAACCGGTAACCGGTTGGGGCCTGATGGGCACTGGGGAAACGCCGTGTTTATCGCTGTTGCCAGTACAATTTATTTCTTTTTTCATACCCTGATGATCGTCCCCTACCTGGCCTCACTGTCAGAAATTGTGCGGGATGAAGAATCACGTGTGCGGGTTGCCAGTTGGCAAACGGTTTTCAGCACAGCCGGGTATGTATTGACCTTTGTCGTGGCGCCGATCCTGTTTAGTCAATTTGGAATTAGGGGGACGATCTGGCTATTAGCCCCTGTTTTCATTTCCTTCCTGGGGCCGATCTTGGTGATCAAAGAATCATCAACATTGGAGATGTCAGAAGAAGGGGTAAATAGTTCGGCAGATGTGCCCCTGTGGGAAAGCGTTAAAAAGACACTTGGCAATCGCACCTTTCGCATCTACATGCTGTCTGTGGCCACGTTCTTTTTCGGGTTGCAGTTCTTTTTAGGCGGGATCGCCTTCATGGCAGCGGATATGATGGGGCTGACTGAAGCGCAATTAGGCTTGATGAATGCGGCTGCTTTCGCGCCCATCCCGTTCATGCTGCTGATTTTCAACTGGGTTGTGAAAAAGAAGGGCGCTAAATGGGCTTTTCGGCTTGGCTTGCTGATTTTTGCGCTGGCCATGCTGCTTTTCCCGTTGGGTTGGACAGAGCTTAACCTGCCCATTTCACCTTTCATGGTGGGTGTTATTGCAGGTGGAATTGGTAGTTTCTCGATTGGCGTTTTCTTTACGATCCCCTATGCCTTCCCGGCCCAGATAGCGGCATCGGAGGCTGAAGAAACCGGTAAAGATCGGGCAGGCATGTATTTTGCCGTACAGGGTGTCATTAACCAGTTCATGGGCGGGTTGGCGGGGTCTATATTGGCCCTGCTGCTTAATTGGCGTTTTGGTGTTATCGCGATCGGCCCAATTGTGGCTGTAACCTGTGTGTTGGCGTATTTTTTCTTTGCCCCTTACCCATTAGGGAAGCCCAAGAAAGAAAAAGCGTCGCCATAAACTGCACCTGGTGGTCGCCAGCCAGGGCTGCAGAGCATGAGGCTGTCTTGTCGATTGGAGGCAGCCTCTCTTTTTGCGTGTCCATCTGGTACACGGTATAATTTCACGGATGGTTTCAATGTGAGGAAAAGGGGGCTCATCTTAAAGGTTGATGTGCGCTGTTGGATTTACTGGATCTCCGGCAAAAATACTGGTTGAGGGTTTTTGGTGACCTAATCGATATATGAAGATATTAAAACGCTGGCAGGAACCAATATACGCTTTGGGCAGCTTTGGCCCGGGCTTCATGTATCAGATCGTGATGACCTACTTATTATATTATTACCGACCAGCATTCACGCAAATTCAAGCAGGCGCTCTGGTTCTGGCACCGACAGGTGCTTATGCGATTGGGATGTTGGCAGCCCGAATTTTAGACGGGTTCGTGGATATCCCCATTGCCACCTGGACGGATAATCTCAAAAGCAAGTGGGGACGACGGCGGCCGCTAATGGTCTTGGGCTTTATCCCCACGGTGGCCACCTTTGTTTTATTATGGTACCCACCCCTGACCGGGTTGCGTTTGGGCGAATACGGGCATTGGGGGAATGCCATCTATGTTGCCGTGCTGAGTTCTGTATATTTCTTTTTCCATACCATGATCATTGTGCCCTACCTGGCGTCACTCTCGGAGATTCTCAAGGATGAACAGGCTCGGGTACGTGTGGCCAGCCTGCAGACCATTTTTAACACAGCAGGAGCGCTGCTCACCTTTGTTGTGGCACCGATCCTCTTTGACCGATTTGGCATCCGGACGGCAATCTGGTTGCTAGCGCCTGCTGCGTTGTCATTCCTGGGCCCGATCCTGGTGATAAAGGAATCATCCACGCTGGAAGCGGCACAAGAGGCTGAACCAGGTCAGGCCGATGTGCCATTATGGGAGAGTATCAAGTTAACGCTGGGCAATAGGCCCTTCCGCATTTACATGCTCACCAACGCGACTTTCTTTTTTGGTTTGCAATTCTTGCTGGGGGGTATTGCGTTTATCGCCGTGGATGTAAAAGGCCTTAGCGAAGCACAGTTGGGGTTGATGAATATGGCTGCCTTTGCGCCTGTGCCCCTCATGCTGGTTTTATTTAATTGGCTGGTAAAAAAGAAGGGCTCCAAGTGGTCCTTTCGCCTTGGCTTGTTGGTGTGCGCGGGGGCTGTGCTGATCTTTCCCCTGGGCTGGACGGAACTGAACCTGCCGATTTCGCCCTTCCATGTCGGCATCATCGCAGGTGTGATCGGCAGCTTCTCTATCGGGGTCTTTTTCACAGTTCCCTATGCTTTTCCGGCCCAGATCGCGGCCATCGATGCAAAGCAGACTGGGAAAGACCGCGCCGGGATGTACTTTGCCGTACAGGGGGTCATCAACCAGGTCATGGGTGGGTTGGCGGGCTCACTGCTGGCTTTGCTGCTTCAGTGGCAATATGGCGCCTTGGCGATCAGCCCGATAGTGGCTGTGACCTGCCTGCTGGCTTTTTTGTTCTTTGCCCCCTACCCATTGGGACAACCCAAGCCAGAATAAAAAGAAGATAACGGTTACAACTCTTTTCTTCACTTGCAGTGGTTGTGACGCAGGGCCAGTGGGGATATTTCCAGACGACATCCGGCACTTGGCTACCGGTCATGTATAATTAACGCAGTGATGACTTCAACATTACCCGGGTACCGAAACCTGCTGGAGCAAGGCGAACTGGAGCGGCGGGTTAAAGCCGCACAGTCACACCTGGCAGCATGTGATGTTTGCCCCTGGGCATGCGGGGTTAATCGCCTGGCTGGTGAACTGGGGATTTGTCAGACGGGAGCGCTGGCCCGGGTGAGCAGTTATGGCCCGCACCCCGGTGAAGAGCGGCCCCTCAGCGGGCAGCGTGGTTCGGGGACTATCTTCTTTGCCCGCTGCAATCTGCGCTGTATATTTTGCCAAAATGCGGATATCAGCCAGCTTTCATCCGGTCGTGAATCTGCACCTGATGAGCTGGCGGAGATCATGTTAAGTTTGCAGGACAGGGGGTGTCACAATATCAACCTGGTCTCTCCCAGCCATGTCATTCCTCAGGTTCTTGATGCTGTCAACCGGGCTGCGATGATGGGGTTGAAACTGCCGCTTGTCTATAACAGCGGCGGATATGATTCGCTTGAAATGTTAACCTTGCTGGATGGTGTTGTGGATATCTATATGCCCGACATGAAATATGGGGATGCAACCACAGCCGAGAAGTACTCCCTGATAAAGCATTATCCACAGGTTAACCAGGCAGCCGTGTTAGAGATGCAACGCCAGGTTGGTGATCTGACAGTAGACTCAGCAGGTATTGCGGTTAAAGGTTTGCTCGTACGGCACCTGGTGTTGCCCAATGAACTGGCTGACAGCGAAAAGATCTTCGAATTTCTGGCAAGCCACATCTCTAAAAATGTGTATCTGAATGTGATGGCGCAGTACCGTCCGTCTTTCAAAGCATGGGATTACCCTGAGCTGAGCCGCCGTATTCAACCCGAAGAATATCAAAGAGCACTGAAATTGGCCCAGAAACATGGTCTGTCGAGGCTGGACAGGTGATGGCGCCATCCTTTTCTTTTTCAAACCGTAGTTTTTTCAACCTTTTCCTATTCAGTTGGGTATTGATCAAATATGGATAAAAAAGCACGAGGGCAACAGCCCATCGGTATTTTCGACTCAGGCGTGGGCGGCCTTTCGGTGATGCGAGCCATCCGCCAGGAACTGCCCCATGAGGATATCCTCTACCTGGGGGACCAGGCCCACATCCCCTATGGACCCCGATCTAAAGCGCAGATCAAGGCGTTTTCATTCGGTATCACCCAGTTTCTGCTGACACAAGGGGCAAAGTTAATTGTGGTGGCCTGTAACAC
Organism: Anaerolineaceae bacterium; assembly: GCA_003563055.1. Classification (GTDB taxonomy): domain Bacteria; phylum Chloroflexota; class Anaerolineae; order Anaerolineales; family Anaerolineaceae; genus Brevifilum. The sequence continues at coordinate 9,440 of PWSY01000078.1, forward strand.
AGCATCAGGGGCGGCTTTGTATGCCCTCAGAGATGCCTTCCCCGATGTCCTTTTTGTGGGGATGGAGCCGGCGGTTAAACCCGCTGCTGAGACGACCCGGACGGGTAAAGTAGGTGTGCTGGCCACTCCAACGACTTTTGCCGGCGACTTGTATGCTTCAGTGGTGGAACGTTTTGCCCGGGATGTCAGCATCTATAAAAGCAATTGCCCCGGGTTGGTCGAGTTGATTGAAGCAGGAGCCCTGGACAGCCCTGAAGTCCACAGGATATTGGAAGAAGCGTTAAGCCCTATGATGGATGCCGAAATTGATACGGTCGTTTTGGGGTGCACACACTACCCCTTTGTGATCCCTGTAATCGAGGCGATCACGGGGCCTAGCGTGCGTACGATTGACCCCGCCCCTGCCATAGCCCGTCAAACGATCCGTTTATTGTCTAAGGGGCACATGCTCAATCAACAGGACTCACAGGGCAATTTGCAGCTTTTTTCCAGTAGCGATCCACAGAAGCTGATCCAGTTTTCGCCCCCATCACATGATGAGGAGACATCGGTCAACCGATTAACCTGGAATGGCGAAACTTTGTGTCTGGTTGACGGCGCTTAATCCTCCCGAATGATGAGGGATGTGCCTGCCCCATCAGGATGAGAGGTCACAATGGCATCCCCTTTTAGCAGGATGCCCGCATACCTTCCCGAGCCGGCGAATGCCTGCCAGCCGCTCAAGATCAGGGGAAAAGGCTCGCTTACACCAAGCCATTCACCATAGAACTTTCTCGCTATATGAACATGGGTACCACTGGCCTGGCCGCCCTCGCAGGAGGGATGACCAATCGGTGCATCCTGTTCCAGCCATGCCCCGAGCGGCGCTCGACCCTGTTCCGCAATGTGTAAATACACCAGGACCCAACCGGTGCCCTCGTCACCATCTCCATCCAGGTCTATAGCGACAACCCCCCGGTCAGAGCGGATGACCAACCCGGATGCAGAGGCGGTCACCCAGCGCGTTGAGACTGCGCAAACTGGTTCCCCCGTGACCGGGGCAAAATCAAGTGCCCCTCTGGGTGTGCCCGTTTGCCAGGTGATGTGCGGGCCGC
>PWSY01000034.1 GCA_003563055.1 Anaerolineaceae bacterium
ATTACCAATATTCCCTACTGCTGCCACCCGTAGGTGTATGGACCGTGTTTCAGTTCCATTGTGGGGGGCCACCCTCTCAGGTCCCCTACCCGTCATAGCCTTGGTAGGCCATTACCCTACCAACTAGCTGATGGGACGCAGGCTCCTCCCAAAGCGAAGCTAGGCTCCTTTGATCATAAAGCTTCTAATCTCTATGATAACATGAGGTATTAGCAGTCCTTTCGAACTGTTATCCCTCTCTTTGGGGCAGATCACCAACGCGTTACTCACCCGTTCGCCACTAAGAGTTATCAGGGTATTGCTACCCTAAGCTCTTCGTTCGACTTGCATGTATTAGGCACGCCGCCAACGTTCATCCTGAGCCAGGATCAAACTCTCCGCAAAAAATATCACCTAAAAAGGTGTTTGTTTCAATCTTTGAAGTGCGGATATAGTTAGATCTGATTCGATCTTCTTTCATTGACGAGGTTTGTCATCTTCCTATCACTCTTCAGTTGTTAAGGTACTATCTCTCAAAGCGAGAGCTTGATTCTACTCACTGCCACAGCCTTTGTCAAGAACCAATTTCATCATATTCCAGATTTAATTTTTCAGACAAAAGCGCCGATGTTATTTCACCAACACCGGCCGCCTATTTTCGCTGTGTCTATTGCAACGAGCTGAATATTTTGCTCAGGCTCTGCGTCTTTAGTTTTCAAGGATCTGCCTTTTTTCAGGCAAGATACTGTCTCCCTTTTTGCAGGGGGATTATTATAATACTATGTATTGACCAGCTTGTCAAGGGTTTTTCGAAAATTCATTGAATGTCTTTTGAAGAAAACCCAAGAAGCTGTTCTAAAGACGCTGGTTGATATTTATTTTTTAAAGATCCGCTCTTTTCTGAACAAGATCTGTGCACTAAGCACGAGGAAGGATTATACCGGTTACGAGACGCGTGTCAAGAGGAAAAGTAAAACTCAACCTTAAAATATTGTATTCATTAAGTAATCAAAACCTTTTCTTGAAATCCCCGTTCTTCCATCCATGTTTTCATGGCCCGATGCGTCAGATCAAGTTGGATCGGCGTCACAGAAACAAATCCGGTAGAAAGTGCACCATAGTCTGTGCCGGGTTCTTCTACCCCAATGGGCGCTTGACCGCCAATCCAGAAATAGGGCTTTCCACGAGGGTCTTCGCGTCGGATAAGTTCATCACGATAAATGCGCATCCCTTGCCGCGTCATCCGAAAACCCTTCATTTTAGATAACGGGCCATAAGGCACATTCACATTGAGGATGGCGTCCTTTGGAAGGTCAGGCTGTGTTAACAACCAGGCGATGATCCGCCTGGCTGCTTCTGCCGCTGGCTGATAATCTGCTGCGCCAGAAAACTCTTCAGGGCGATTCAGGGACACTGCCACACCAGGGATACCCCAGATGGCAGCCTCCATGGCTGCTGTCACTGTACCAGAGTAGGTCACATCGTGGCCAATATTCGCATTGGGGTTAATCCCAGAGACAACCAGGTCGATTTTTTCAGGGATGAAACCCAATTGCGCCAAGGCAACACAATCTGAGGGCGCGCCATCCGTAGCCCAGGCCGGTGTGCCATCCTCAAGCTCTGTTTGGTTTATCCTTAACGGGCGATGGAGCGTTTTTACGTGACCAGCAGCAGACCAGTTATGGTCCGGCGCCAGGATGGTAACTTTGTCAGCTACCTGCCTGGCCGCCTGGGTCAGGGCCAACAAGCCTGGCTCGTAAACCCCATCATCGTTTGTGACCAAAATATGCATATGTCCTCTTTCTCACCGGTTTCACTATTTAATGACGTTTTCTGCTTTTCTTTTTCTTTTGCTTCGGTGCCGAAACAGAAGCTGGTGCGGCTGCCTGGCGAGCGGCTTCTTGCATTTTCTGCATGTCATCACGGCTCACCAACCTGGCCCGGAACATCTGGTCAATGACACCCATCCGAATATCGGATAGCAAATCGGAAAACATCTGGGTTGCCTGACCTTTATAAGCCACCAATGGATCCACCTGGCCATATGCTTCCATTCGCACAGATACACGCAAGGCTTCAACCTTCGTCAGGTACTCCACCCACAACTCAGAAATCTTTGATAGCAATAATTGTCGGTACAAACGATTCTGCGCGTGCCTGCCTAATATATCAACGACTGCCTTGTGTTGCTGCGGTGACAATTGATCCAGCGGCCTGTGTTTGATTTCTTCGTAAGTCGCTTGTCCCAATTGGTCTGTAAAACGCGCCTGCCAATCGCCGGCTAATTGTCCCAGGGTATGGCCAGCATTATACAGACGATCTAACTCTGACTGGCCCCAGACCTGTCTGAGCTTGTCCTGTGCTGTCTCCAGATGATTGAGAACCTCCGCCTGAACCTCTTCAACCGGGCGGTCGGCCAGCAGCTGTGCAGCCAGAAAGATATATGTCAGCCGCATGGTGGTCTTCAACTTGCGTCGGTGAGTCCGGTCATCAAAAGTGATCACCCGGCCCTGAGTCATCAACAGCATCAGCCGCATCATAGCCGCGGGGTCATCCAGAGCTGATTCAATCAACGCCTGGTTGGCATCTAAATCACGGGCAATTTCGCCAGACTCACCCAATTCATGTTGACGGCGTCTTTGCAAGGTGTCCGTCACATTTACCATCAGCATGTCATGAATTTCACGCCAGGACATATCGGTCAACTCGGCAGCTTTGAGATTCCAATTATCATTCAAGCGGCGTTCAAAAGTCAGGATAAGCCTGCGAACAAAGATTTGCATCAAAGTCCCCCGCAATTGGCTGCGGATGTTGTCAATCGCCTCTTGAGATCCCTCTTCTAATCCATCAATGTCTTCAGCAGATAGGCGTAGGGGTGTGTGAACAAGCGATGTTAATTCTTCTTTGATCTGTCGTTGCCCCGCCAGTTCATCATAACCTAACCCATCAATAAAGGTATCCAAAGCATCTAACCGCTCTGCAAGCTGGGAGTCAAATCGCATCTCAGCGTTTTGGATCATCGTCACTGCCCAGTTACGCAAGTGGTCGTGCCATGCATCCAGTGCATCAGAAGCCAGGCTGAGCAGCCGGGATTGGAGTTCCGCCACTGTCGCTGGTGATCCTATTTTGTCCATAACCAATTTCATCGAAAAAGTGGGATGGGACAGCCTGTCCATGTCAATGGGGGGCTGGGTGTCTTCCAGATAAGCGAGCAGTTTCCAGGGTCCTTCCTGGTCCTGCATGCCTGCTTCAATCCGCTTCCGCACTTCGGTACGCAGCATATCCGTGACATCTTCACGCAGGTCTTCCTTGTCAAAGATACGCTCTCTTTGTTGGTAGATTCGTTCCCGCTGATCGTTTAAGACATCGTCGTACTCTAAAAGGTGTTTTCGGACATCAAAATTCGCCCCTTCTACCCGCGATTGGGAGGATTCGACCAAACGGCCAATAATCCCACTTTCAATAGGAACGCCTTCATCAATATTCAAACGCGAAAGCAAGGCTTCTACCTGAGACCCACCAAACAACCGCATCAGCTCATCGTCCAGTGATAGGTAGAAGCGGGTAGACCCCGGGTCACCCTGACGGGCAGAGCGGCCGCGTAACTGGTTGTCTATTCGACGGGCTTCATGACGTTCTGACCCGACCACATGTAAGCCACCCAGTTCACGCACCCGCCTCATTTCTTCCATATAGGTGTAAAAAACCGACACGTCTTCTGCGTAGTCACCATAGGATTCTTCCGGAACGGACTGCAGCGCTTTGAGGCGATCTTGCATCCGCATATTATAGGGGTCTTCCTGCCCGGCTTCTGCCAGCAGTCGGTTCACATTGGTCAGTCGCTCCTCAGGTAATTCGCCTCCCAACTTAATATCCACACCACGGCCGGCCATATTGGTTGCAATGGTCACGGCGCCAAATGCCCCTGCACCGGCAATTATTTTCGATTCATCGGTGTGCTTACGCGCATTCAACACCTGGTGCTGCACCCCTGCTTTGATAACCGATTCCAACCGTTCCCAACCTGCCTCAGTCAGGTTAAAGATGTCCAATAAAGCTGCCTGGTTGTCCTCATCCAGGGGGCTGAGAGATTTTAGCCCATATTCTCGGGCCATCCGGCGTAGCTCGGGACTCCGTAACTTCTCCAGCGGTTGATAAAGCTGATCCAGCTCAGGTGTCGACATGACATCTCGATCTTGCAAGTTGTTCCTGACAATGTAGGCATGGCGAACGAGAAATACTTCGATCAACCGGCGCACATTGGTAGCATTCAATCGATCTGAGAGACGTTCGGAATTTTCAACTGAGGTCGTTCCAACCAGTTGCGGCCGGCCAATCACATGGTAAAAGATAATCTCTTTAACAATGGCCCGCAGTTTAGTCTCTTCGGATTGATACACCACATCGGGATAATCTTTACGCTTCCAAAAGACAGGGTGTTGCGCCTCATCATCGGGTTGATAGTAATAAGTGTACTTATAACCCTGTTCGTCCCGGTCTTCAGCTTCTATCAAGTCTGGACTATCGGCCATGGCGCGATATTCCAGGTGGGTGGGAATGGGCAACACATCCAGTGTATATATTTTATGAAACTCTTCAGCCTCGGTCAGCGCGGTACCGGTCATGCCCGAGAGTTTTTGATAAAGACGGAAATAATTCTGAATCGTAATGGTCGCATAGGTCACGTTTTCAGCCTGCACTTTTACCCCCTCTTTGGCTTCCACGGCCTGATGGAGGCCATCTGACCAGCGCCGCCCGGGCATCAGGCGACCGGTGAACTCATCAACAATGACCACCTCGTTGTTCTGAACGATGTAATCCTTATTATGATGGAAGAGGAACTCCGCTCGAAGGGCTTGTTCCAGAAAACCCAATAACCGAGCTTGCTCAGGGGTGATATCCTCAGGCCGATCGGGGTCACGCAAGGGCGCGCCTAACAGCTCTTCTACATGTGCCAGCCCAATCTCAGACAAAGACACCGTGCGGTCTTTTTCACTGATCTCGTAATCCTCCGGATTCAGTTGTTTTACAATCCGCGCCATGCGAATATACCACTCGGAATCTTCATGAGAGGGGCCAGAGATGATCAAAGGGGTCCGGGCCTCATCGATCAGGATGTTATCAACCTCGTCAATGATGGCATAGTAATGGGGTCGCTGCACCCGTTCTGCTCTACTCCTGGCCAGATTGTCGCGCAGGTAGTCAAAACCAAACTCATTATTGGTACCATAGGTGATATCTGCCTGATAGGCCATCTTTCGAGGGACCATCCGCACCTGGTCTTGTTCTTCAATAGGGGATCGTTGGGATGGATCATAAACAAAAGCCATCCGGCCGTTTTCAGTTCGAGAAGCCATCTGCAAAATACCAACGGACAGGCCAAGCAAACGAAAAATGCTTCCCATCCATCGGCCATCTCGACGGGCCAGATAATCATTGACCGTTACCAGATGTACGCCTTTACCGGTCAGGGCATTGAGGTACAGCGGCAGGGTCGCGGCCAGTGTCTTGCCTTCACCGGTCTTCATTTCGGCGATCTCACCGCGATGTAGTGTAATGCCCGTTATCAATTGCACATCATAGTGGCGCTGACCGAGCGAGCGCTTGCTGGCTTCGCGAACCGTGGCAAATGCCTCAACCAGAAGATCCTCAAGCGTTTCCCCTTTCTCCAGGCGTCCTTTAAAGGCGGTCGTTTTTAAGGCCAACGCCTCATCACTCAGTCGCTCATAGGACGCTTCTAAGCCATTGATCTGGTCAACAATTTCACTTAAGGAGTCAATTTTCCGTCGATGCGGGTCGGCACCGAATATTTCAGCAATTTTCTTAAACATAACTTATTTCACCTTCATCAATCTCGTGCAGTCCATAACTCGCCACACATCTCACAATTTGTGATTATAGCACATGGGTCCAAAAGGCGAGATTGACCACTGAGCATGCTATTACAGGTTTAACAATATTTCGGTAGAATTTGGTTTATGCTGAAAAAATTGTTTTTGATCATGATGGCATTCCTGATCACATTCACTGGCGTCAATTGGGTCGAGGGTGTTTTTAGCCCGGATATTGAACAGAAGCCAAGACAATTTCAGACTGACCCCAATCACTTCACCATTGAGTTTTTTCCCACTGCCCCACATTATGTGGGGGATACCCTCAGTGTCAGGGTAACCTATTCTGGTCAGGATGAGATCGCCAACCGAGAGATCTCCCTTTTTTCAGGGGAGGAGCTCGAGACGCCCCTCGCCAGGACGCAATTCTCTGGCTTTACACAGCAAGCAGTCTTTTATTGGGTCCTGGACACAACCAAGATGGATCCGGGATTCGTGACTTTCTTTTTTGAGGTTTCCGAAATGGGGGAGTCATGGTCGAAAGGGCTTCATTTGCTGCCCAGGCCCACCCACCGACAGGCCGAATGGGCTGTTGTCCATACTTCCTGCTGTACGGTGCACTATCTGACCGAGACGGACGCTGAAGCTGATATCAAGGATATCATTACCATCTTGGAAGATCGTACTGCTGTTGCGATAGCACAATTTTTTCCCGATGATGACCAGGCCCATCTCATGCTGGATGAGCCCCTGCCAATTGTGCTCGTGCCCATCGTGGTCGGTCACGGCGGATTTGCCAGCAACGAGGCTGTGTTGACCTATTCCAAACGAAATTGGGCCGGCATTGGGCTGGACATCCTCAGTCACCACGAGATTGTTCACGTTATTGACAGACAGATTAACCCCGTAGACCCAAGACCATCGTTGTTTGTGGAAGGGGTGGCCGTGTATCTTGCCGGGGGTCATTACCGGGAGGGAGACGCACTGCTTCGCGCGGCTGCTTTGTTTGATTTGGGCCTTTACCTACCTATTGATGGAATTGTCAATGATTTTTATGCGGCCCAACATGAGATTGGCTATATGCAAGCTGCCGCACTGGTCGCCTACCTGGTTGAAATTTGGGGTTGGGACACGTTTGTCAATTTTTACTTCAATTTACCAGATGGTCCCAGCGACTTGGCCATCATTAATGCCGCACTCGAAGACGAATTCAACACGGACCTGGCTACGCTTGAGGCGGATTTCATCACTTACTTAAAGACCTTTACACCCGATGAAGAAGTCAAAGAAGATGTGCGTTTGACGATCGAGGTTTACGATACAATCCGGCGCTACCAGACCATTGCTATTCCCAGTGCACACTTTCGAACAGCTTGGTGGCCATCAATTAGCCACATGCGCGATAGGGGAATTGTGGGTGACTATGCATGGCGCGAAAAAGCACCTTTCAATATTATTATTGAGAATTTATTCTTGGAAATCCACACCGAGTTTGACAGGGGAAATTACAGCCTAATAGAGAAAAACCTGGTCCTCATTAATTCGTTTTTAGATGCCGTTGAACCTGAGAAAACACCTCTTTCACATTATGTGATCGGCTGGCCCCTGCCAGGTGTCCCCAGGTTACTGACGCAGCCGTAACAGCCTGGCAATAATACCTTCGATAAGTGAGTTTATTTTCAAGTTTAAAGCAGCGTTAAAGTTAATTTTACCCGCACAGCAGGTGATAAAAGGCACACAACCCCAAGAATTCTAATTCCCGGGATTGTGTTTGATTATGTTGGTCAGATTAAGGAACCGGGCAGCCCGCTAGCATATCAAAAGTTATCGCGCACCACCATGATGCAGGCATGAACCATAAGGTAACGGAAATCACACACACCAGCACAATAATGGCCACAATCAGGACAATCATCCAAGTCGGTAAGCCACCCTTTTTCTGTTTTTTATCTTCTAGGCCCTTTGTCCGGCGGGGAGGACGACCAGCCACTGGACGGGGCTCAGGGGAGCTTGGTTGCTGATAACCCGGAGGTTCAGGTGGTGGGGGAAATGAGTCTGGCGCGGGTGTGTCCTGTTGATAGCCAGGTTGATCATCCAAGGCTGGTGTTGGCGAGACAGCTGTCGATTCCAGCTCTTGACTGGCTTTTTCAAAAACCATCACTATTTTCTCACCTAAAATAATCGCATCTCCCAAGCGCAACTGCTCCGGGCTGGAAATCCGTTCGCCATTGAGGAATGTGCCGTTCGTGGACCCCAGGTCTTCAACAAAAATCCGACCTTCTTTCATCATTAAGCGTGCATGACGGCGCGACACTTCTGGATCACTGATAGCAATATCATTCGTCACATCTCGACCCACAAAAACCTCTTCCTGATCCAAAGGAAATACCTTTCCAGGTGTGGGCCCTGAGCGCATTGTTAATTGAAAAATTGAGCTGGCCATAAAAACTCCTTCTTCCTTGATGTGATTGGCAAATATAATTATATAATACTTTTCAATTATTAGTTTAATGATTATTTTGGTTAATGTCAAATACCTTCATAAAATCACGAATCACAGCATAATTAACCTCTCTTATCACATTAATTAAAATGGTAACGACTCAGACAGCCCTGTTGCCGAAGGTTGGGTGTTTGGTGTCGCATTTCCATCCTAAACACAAGTCCGAAATTTTGCCTGAGGGCAGAAATCACGGCTTCTTTTTGATCAAATCCAGGCAGGATCTGCACCATGTTAATCATCTTAACCTGCGTAAGGCCACAGGGGATGATCCCCTGCCAGTAAGTCATATCCGGGTTGACATTGAGCGCAAACCCATGCCGTGAAACACCGTTGGCATCCACCTTGACACCTATTGACGCGATCTTGCCCGGGTTTAATTCACCTGGGGTGGTCACCCACACACCTGTCTTCCGATCTATCCTGAAAGCTTGGATCTCAAACACAGCCAGGGCATCAATCAAGACCTGCTCTAACCGGCGGATATACCCGATATAATCAACCCTGAGGGAACCAGGTTCAGCGGAACCGATGGGCGTTAGACGTAGAATCGGATAACCTACGATCTGCCCGGGCCCATGATAGGTGATATCACCACCACGGTCTACCCACAGAACATCAATGCTTTTTTCTGCCAATTCTTCTTCAGACCAAATGAGGTTCTCAGCACCACCCCGACGACCTACTGTGTATGTATGTGGGTGTTCTAATAAAAGCAAGGTATTGTCGCGCTCACCGCTGGAAACTTCATCTGCCAACATATTTTGATAATCCCAGGCACACTGATAATCGACAAGACCTAAATATTGAACAGAACATACCTTATTCATTATCTCTCAATTATACTAAATCAAACTGCATAACCCGGCAATAAACAAGGCGTGGATTGTTTCGATAAGCACTGCAATTTTTTGCATTATTCTGATACTTAATTAACACTTCTCAAACATCCAGACTTTATGATTGACTTGGTGCCAAATTTCAGGCACAGGATACATAACGCCATGTACCCATATTAATGAATAATCATTTTAGATAGAAAAACGAGAAATTATGAATGGAGAACATAAACAATGGATTTGAATAAATTTACCCAAAAAGCACAGCAGGCGTTGGTTCAATCCCAGCAGTTTGCTGAATCATTAAACCACCAGACAATTGAACCCGCTCACCTGCTCTTAGCGCTTCTCAAACAAGACCAGGGTGTGGTTCCCGCCATTGTAACCAAAGTGTCGGGCAGTCCCTTAGCACTGGTTGAAGAAGTTCGAAAAGCATTGGATGACCGACCCAAAATCTTTGGTGGCGGCGCACAACAACCCGGTCTCTCACAACAAACAGCACAGGTCACCAGCACCGCTGAGCATTACGCAAAGGGCATGTCAGACGAATACGTTTCCACGGAACACTTGCTGTTAGGATTGACAGAGAGCCCTGAAGGTAAGCGATTGGGGAATTACGGCCTTACAAAAGACTCGATATTAAAGGCTTTAAAAGAAGTGCGCGGGTCACAAAGAGTGACCACCCAAACACCCGAATCGACCTACGAGGCATTGGCAAAATATGGTCGTGACTTAACGGCACTGGCCCGCACCGGTAAACTGGACCCGGTTATCGGGAGAGATGAAGAAATTCGACGCATCGTGCAAATTCTTTCACGCCGAACCAAAAATAACCCCGCACTAATCGGCGACCCGGGCGTGGGTAAAACAGCCATCGTAGAGGGCCTAGCACAAAGAATCGTCAATGGTGATGTGCCGGATGGGTTGAAAAACAAAAAAATTATCGCTCTGGATATCAGCGCTATCATCGCCGGGGCCAAGTATCGGGGTGAATTTGAGGAACGCCTGAAGGCAGTTCTCAAAGAGATCGCTGAATCAGCCGGTGAGATCCTCCTTTTCGTGGATGAAATGCACACCGTCGTGGGTGCTGGTGCTGCAGAAGGCGCAGTGGATGCCGGGAACATGCTCAAGCCGATGCTGGCTCGCGGTGAATTGCATATGATCGGTGCCACAACCCTGGATGAGTATCGCAAACACGTTGAAAAAGATGCCGCCCTGGAACGCCGTTTCCAGCCTGTTTATGTAAGGGAACCCTCTGTTGAAGACACGATCAGTATCCTGCGCGGCTTGAAGCAACGTTACGAAGTGCATCATGGTGTGCGTATCACAGACCCAGC
>PWSY01000093.1 GCA_003563055.1 Anaerolineaceae bacterium
GCGGTATAGATGTCCTGCGCGCCTTTTGGCCCCCATCCGATATCCGTAAGGTCCAGGGCAATCAGATCAGCCAGCTTACCCTTTTCCAAGCTGCCGATTTTATCCGCCCAACCCAGAGCCCGGGCGCCACCCAGGGTGGCCATGTCCAGGATATCCTTTGCGGGAATGGCCCCAGGTTCAGATTCCCTGTAAACGCTCAACTTGGCAGCAATATCCATCTCCCTGAAAAGATCATAAGAATTGGCATTGGCAACATTGTCCGTACCAATGGCTGTGTTGATTCCAGCGGCTCGCATGGCTTTTAGAGCTGCTGCGGGAAAACCGCTGCGCATCGATGAGGATGGGCAGACAATGGCTGTGAATTGGCTGTCAGCGAGCATCCCATAGTCGGCTTCGTTAACAGTGATGGCATGGGCAGCTAGAATCGGGAAATCTAAAATACCAAGCTTCTTCATATGCGTTACTGCAGAAACACCAAATTTCTCCTGACAATAGTCCTCCTCCTCGCTGCTGGTTGCAAAGTGAATGTGCAGCCCGGTGTCAAATCGCCGGGCCATGTCCAGCTCGAGGGCGATGATCTCTTCCGAATTGTCCACAAAAAAAGCATGGGGACCTACCCACCCTTTAATGCGGGGATGGTGACTGAGGCTCTCAAGAAAGTCGGTTGCGGCAGCGATCTCCCGTTCTCGGGAGTCGCGGTCACCCAGCTCAACAATCCCATAGGCCAGGGCGGCACGCATACCGGATCGGTCGACAACCGGATAGATGTCCTTCATATAGAAATATTGATCAGCAAAACAAGTAGTGCCAGTCCGAATCATCTCCGCACAACTGACTTCGACTGCCGCAGCCACCATGCTGGCATCGGCTGCATGCTCCAAGCGCCGCAAACAATTGATAAAGCCATCCATGGTGAACAGCGAAATACCCTCCGCCAGTCCCCTGAATAAGGACATGGGCGTATGGGTATGGGTGTTAATCAATCCAGGCATGACCAAACGCTGGCTGAAGTCAATAATTTCATCACCCGCCGAATCCGGTATCTGGTCTGGTCTACCGATGGCGATAATTTTTCCGTTTTCCAATAAGAGGTGACCTGGTTCAAAAATGGTCCCCTGTTCGTCCATGGTTAATAAGATGCCGGCTTTAATAATTGTTTTCAATGATGTTACCTCTCTTCTTTAGTGATATTTCGAGATAGTGTTTGCATAATTTTATCAGAGAAAAATAAGGAAAGTGAATTTTTTTGAGACTTCGATATCGATAAAATTGATTTCTTAAGCCCACACAAGTTGCGGTCAATTTCAGAACATCCAACCTGGCTCACGGACCGGGTTGATAAACTCAACGATGTCATCCAATCCAGGTATCACGCCCTTCAGGTTTCGAACGGGATTGAAAATTCTTGGTTTGATAACCTCAGAAACCAAGGATGGTCAAAGTCTACCGACTCATGGCAGGTTATCACCTGACGCGTAATAATCAACCATATGTGTCAGCATAAACCTGGCAGTCTCTTCAACATCCTCCAGCAGGGCCACATTCTCAAGCGGTAATGCATTGGCCAGAATTTTGACGAACTCATAACCAAGAAAATACCCCGTTTCATGCTTTCCACGGAGGTCAAACCATGAACCGAAGAATGGGCGCACACTTTCACCTGAGTCAACCCTTCGCAAAAACTCAGCAGCCAGCCAGGCCTGGTTGCTCTGACACCATGCCAGCCAATCGCCCCCATTTTCACCCAGCGTTTGGTGCCAGGTGGTCGAACCGACCAGGGTACTTTCAATGTACTGCGCAAATCCTTCTTCGTAGAGCTGCCACCAGGGACCCGAACCAATGGGTTTTCTTGCCTGATCCCGCCAGTGGTGATGTACCAGATGACCGATTTCATGGGCGACCAGGCACCTGATTGCCTCTGCGCCAGACCAGCCGCTTTCGGCGATATTTTCCAGGCCAAATAAAATGGCTGGCGTATCAAACTGCGTTGTCACCCACCCTGCCCCACAGCCGATGCCCACATAGATCACGAAGACGGCCGGCGTGTTTAACCCGAATGCTTGCTGGGCTTGGGCAAATAGCGGGAGGCAAATATTCAAGAGGTTGATGTGCGCCGCCTGCATGGCGTCCAACCGCTCAGGCAAGTGTGGGAAGACCTTTTCCACGGCAATTTGACGCCAATCCAAACCTTGCGATCGATAGTCTTCAATTTGGTCGGTCAGAAGCTCCGGCCAGCGACTCATATAATCCACCTGCCAGGCCTGGACCTGGGCTTCTGGCGGTTGTTCCTGTACCCTTTTCCAAAAGGACAAAAATTCCGGAAAGGTGTCGACTATGCGTAAATCCATCATTACGAAACCTTGATAATCCGATCATAAAATGGCTGATGATCCAGAACCAACCTTCGAGCCATCTAACACCTAAATTCAGGTATGAACTTATGATACCTTGTTTTTTCTGATTAGCCCCCTGCATATTTCTGCGGTTTATATAGAAGGTCCCGTCCACCTCAGTGCTGGTTTTTGGTTTTCGATGTGCTAAAATGATATTAGATGGATTTACAGAAATCGATTCATATTGATCGAATAGCTAACTGTGATTGATTAATCATGAAATAAGTCTACTAATGTTCACAAAGGGGCCAAGATGGATCAACACTTCAACAACCCTGACAAGAAAATGCAAAACAAC
>PWSY01000128.1 GCA_003563055.1 Anaerolineaceae bacterium
TACGATTGAATCAGCTTTCACATTTAAGCTGGATAATATAAAAAACATCCGCTACCAACCGGACATGGGCGGCGGGGCGTTGATGGATGTAGGCTGTTATTGTGTGAATATCAGCCGGGTCATGGCCGGCCGTGAACCGATTACCGTGCAGGCCAGGGGGGTCATGGCGCCGACGGGCGTTGATCAACAGTTTGTGGGGGTGCTGGATTTTGGTGAAGGACTATTTGCACATTTTGATTGTGCCTTGGTTTTGGAACGCAGGGAGCATTGTGTTCTGGCTGGCACCGACGGCTTCTTATCCTTGCCTCAGGTGTTTTTACCAGGGGTCGGCGAGGCCATTATCGAAGAGACAAGAGGCGGTGCTTATCAGACCCATACCATTGAAGGCGTCAATCAATACCGGTTGATTGCGGAAGATTTTATGGGGTCCATCGTCAGCGGTGAGCCAGCCTACCCAATAATGGATGCGGTTGATAATATGCGCACCATCCGAGCCCTGCTCGATTCTGCGAAGCAGAACGGGCAACCGGTGGAAATGGCGTGAATTGACAGCGGGCAGCTATAATTGAATCATCAAGAACCATAAAAATTACCGCGTGATAATCACTCCAGGTTGACCCAAACTGCGTTAAGGTTGGCATAATCGCTGAAAATATCCGAAGTGAGCAAGTGCTCACTTTTCTGCGACTCAAGCTGGTAGACATATAACGAACCATGGGTGCGATATAAAAAACCAGACGAATCTGGCAGCCAGTGTATTTCTAAAGGCGTGCCTTCTAGGGTCACCGGGCTGTGTTCACCCATGTTCCATTCCAGCAGGGTTATATCCTCCGAGCGGGTCACCAGCACGATCGCTTGACGGTTGGGGGACGGTGAAAGAATGATAACTGGCTCACTCAACACCTCAATTATGGTGCTGTTATCCAGGATGAGGCTTTCACTTTCACAGTTGAGGATCACCCTGCCCCCGATATGGGTGTGAAAATAGCATAGGTCATCGATGGTGAGGGTTTCGATTATCTCACCGGCCAGTGAACGGTATGAAAGATTGGTTTTTCCTGCATCCCGGTCCTGTTGGACGATGAACAGCTTGTCGCCACTCATCCGCAGGTGGACAAAAGCTTCTGTGAGGATCGGCAACGTTTCTTGAGAGGGGATATTAAAAACAGAAAAGCCCTTCCCGCCAACGGGTTGGGATTGGTGAGTGATGCCAATGGTCTGTTCCGTCAGCCAGAACAGCATTGGATGGGCAATGGCATCGGGCATCGGCAGCAGTTCTACGGTTTGTTCAGGGATATTGACAAGGTAATAGCGATCATCCTGCCAGATGCCCGGCTCAAATACAAAAGCTTTCTTGAGGAGCATATGCACACCATCCGGGCTCACCCAAAAGTCAGCCACCAAACCGGGCAGGTCTTCCAGGCGCCGGCGTGTACCGGTCTGTAAATCATCAAGAAAGAGGCTGGTGCTGGTTTGATCGGCTTGTGAAACGGAGAGCAATAAGCCCTCTGAAAGATACCAGCGCAGGATTTGCTTTGATTGAACCAGAGCCTTTTCAATGGCTGCCTGGGCCGTATCGAAAGTATAGTGGCCTTCAGGCAATATCTTTAAGGCAGTTTGCGCAACCTGAACCGGGTCAAAACTGATATTGGAGATCGTCAGATCATAGGTGACAAGCGTTTCACCCGTCACCAGATCCCATATGAGGATCGTTTCGTCATCGATGTGGAGGATGATCTCTTTGCCGCTGGGGGAAAGGCTGGTGCCCAGGCGAGGGGGGTGTGCCGTCGCAGGTACCTCAAAGGGATGAAAAGTCCTGGTGGCCATATCGAGGATTTGGAATTGATTAAAGTCTGTTTCGATCAGCAGCAGGGGGCCGTCTAAGGCGTCCAGGTCGGTGTGGGTGTAGACAGGGGCAGCAGTTGGGGTTAGCCTTGGGGGGATCGTTGTCGTCGGTGTGGTTACTACGGTAGGTATCGGAGAAAACGTTGGCTGAACCTCCCCCAGTGGGGCTGCCGGAGCACAGCTTGAGATGATTAACACGGACATCCATGCAGCGATCAACGAGATAACGGCTTTTTTCACGTGGATATGCTCTTCTCTCCGGGCACGTTTTCATTTGCAGTAGTCGATAATTGTTTTTCGAGGCGAATTTCATCTCGTATGGGGATATTGTTCTCACCCAACTCGGGGATAGTGGGCTTGAGCTTTCTGGCGCGGTTGACCTGGTTGGGGTACAGGGCTGCCAGGTGAAAGCCGCGCCGCTGATAAAAACCCAGCGCGTGCAGGTTGTCGTTGGTTGTGATCAGGCAAAGTAAGTGGCATTGGTTCTCTTTAGCAATTATGGTCACCGCTTCGATTAAGGCGCTGCCAATACCCTGGCCTTCACAGAGGCTTGCCAGGGTGAGGATCTCACATTCACCTCCACGGATCTGGTAATGTAATAGACCAATGATCCGGTTGTCTACCACAGCTTTTAACCCATCTACCTCGGCAAGATGGTAAACATCGTTGTGAACCACCATGGTATCATCACCCCAAAAACGGCTCGCGATTTCCAATATGATATCTTGGTCTTCTTTTTCGATTCTTGAAATTTGAACGGACATCAGGTCACCTCACCGTGATTATAATGACACCACTCGAGAAAAGGTAGAATTATCTTTGATGAGAACAAAAGGCTCTTTCTTACGTCAATGGGCGTTGAGCATGTATTTCTGGGCGGCTGAGCTGCTTTATCATCCCTTTGCATGGATGTATGATTTTGTGGCCTGGCTGGTCAGTTTTGGTTACTGGTCACGTTGGCGCATAGATGCATTGTACTACCTGGGGGAAGGGAATATTCTCGAAGTGGGTTTTGGCACCGGTGAATTGCTGATTGAAATGACCTCCCGCGGTTTAGATGTGACCGGTGTGGAGCTTTCACCCCAGATGCACAGGGTGGTGAGTCGAAAACTTCAACGCTTGCGACTTTCGGCCAGGCGTGTACGTGGTCAGGCGGGGGCTATGCCTTTCCCATCCGCGTGCTTCGATAATATCATCGCCACTTTTCCATCAAACTATATCATGCAAGAGCAAACATTGCAGGAGGTCCATCGTGTGCTTACCGTCAATGGACGCCTGGTGATTGTTGGGATGGGTGTAGCATTTAAACACGCCCTGCCACGTAGGCTGATGGGATGGGTTTTTCCTGGTGGTTACGAGGACTGGTTGGCACTTTTTTCAACCCAAGCAGCGTGTTTCTGCCTTAAGGCCAGGGTTATGGTTCATGAGACACAGGCTTATGCGCTGCCAGTTGTGATTTTGGAGCAAGATCATGATCAATGAAATTCAAAAACGCGAGGTCAACGGGGGAAAGGTTCACACTTTCAAGGAGGGTGCGTATCGTCTCTCCATCCCGGCTGTGAATAAACCCGTTTATTGCCTGGCCCAGCTTGATAATTATATGCACCTTTCACGGGGTCAATTTCCATACCGACCACCTTTTGAGCTGCAGCTTGAAGCGCGGGTCTCAAGTCCTGCGATGCCAGGCACCTGGGGGTTTGGGCTGTGGAATGACCCCTTCAGCCTGGGCTTTGGCGCGGGTGGGATGAAACGCCTCTTGCCCGTTGCCCCCAATGCTGCCTGGTTTTTTTACGCTTCCAGTGAGAATCACCTTGCCTTGCGGGATGATCAGCCGGGAAATGGATTTCATGTAAAATCCTATCATTCCCCTCCACTGCCCGCATTATTGTCTTTGTTGGGGATTCCCTTCTCACCGTTTTTGTTGTGGCCGGCTGCTGCCAGGGTAATGAGAAGAACTTCGAGGTTATGGGTTAAAGAGGCGGGAATGGCGTTGGGCATCGCGGTTGACGAATGGCATTCGTATAGGCTTACATGGCTGGATGAGGGAGTCTATTTTCAAATTGATGATCAGCAGGTTTTCTGGACGGCCATTTCTCCCCATGGGCCGATGGGCCTGGTGATTTGGATCGATAACCAATACTTCCATTTTGACCCACAGGGTAGGATTGGTTTTGGATTTTTACCCACACAATCTGAGCAATGTTTGAGGGTTCGCGCCATTGAACTGAAGGGCTGACTCACAAAGATCGCGTGCATTTTATTAAGGTCAGTTTAATAAAGTCAAAATTGCTCGAAAAATGGCGGCAGATTTTTGAGGTTTTGCTTGTTAATGGTAAAATAAATTGTTTGAGTGTAACTACTCAGTCTAACTTTCAGCAGATGGGCTGCCTGAGTAGTTATTTTTGAGTGCTTTTTAGGCTTTATTTATTTCTAAAGAAAATATCAATATTAGGAGGAACGATGTCAGATAAAAAATGGGTGTATTTGTTCAATGAAGTTGAACAGGCTGAGAAATACACGGGTAGTTGGGATGGCGTGCGAGGTCTACTTGGTGGTAAAGGTGCGAACCTGGCTGAGATGACCCGGATCGGTGTGCCTGTCCCGCCCGGTTTTACAATTACCACAGAGGCATGTATTGCTTACCAGGATGACCATACCTTTCCAGATCAAATGTGGGCACAGACACTGGACGCTTTGAAGGTTGTCGAAGAGCAAACCGGCAAGAAATTTGGTGACCCTGCCAATCCTTTGCTGGTTTCCTGCCGCTCAGGCGCGGTTTTTTCAATGCCCGGCATGATGGATACGGTCTTGAACATTGGCTTAAACGATACGACCGCAGAGGGCATGGTTGCACTCACCGAAAATGCGCGTTTTGTGTATGACTCCTACCGTCGGTTGGTGCAGATGTTTGGATCTGTAGTGTTGGATATCCCCGATGAGGCTTTTGAAGATGTCCTGGAAAGCTTCAAAGAAGCAAAAGGCGCTGAAACAGACACTGATCTGAACGCAGATGATCTGAGGGAACTGACGCTCAAGTTTAAAGCTGTGGTGAAGAAACACACAGGGGATGACTTCCCGGAGGATCCGAAGAAACAACTGGAATTTGCCACCAAAGCAGTCTTCAATTCATGGAACGCAAAACGCGCCATTGATTATCGGCGTAAGGCCAACATACCCCACGATCTGGGCACGGCAGTCAATATTCAAACGATGGTCTTTGGCAATATGGGCTGGGAGTCAGGCACTGGCGTGGCCTTTACCCGTGACCCCGGTACCGGTGAAAGGAAACTATTTGGGGATTACCTGATGAATGCCCAGGGTGAAGATGTGGTGGCAGGTATTCGCAACACCAAGCCAATCATAGAAATGAAAGAGGAATCGCCAGAAGTCTTCGAACAGTTTAATGATATTGCTGAAAAACTGGAAAAACATTATGACGATATGCAGGACGTTGAGTTCACAATTGAAAACGGCAAATTGTGGATGCTGCAGACTCGCACCGGAAAACGCACCGCGAAAGCTGCCATAAAGATCGCAGTGGACATGGTCAATGACGGCCTGATTGATAAAGAGACGGGCATCATGCGGGTTGAACCGGAACAGGTTGACCAGATGCTTCACCCGCAGTTCGACCTGGAGATGATGGAAGCCGCACGGAGCGAGAATCGCTTATTCGCTACCGGGGTCAATGCCTCACCCGGGGCGGCCGTCGGACAGGTCTATTTTGATGCGGACACCGCTGAGAAAATGGCTGTTGAAAAGGGACAGCAGGTGATTATGGTACGTCCCTTCACCAAACCCGATGATGTGCACGGTATGATTGCCTCGAAGGGAATTTTGACCAGCGAAGGCGGCGCGACCTCTCATGCGGCTGTTGTGGCCCGTCAGTTTGGTGTACCCTGTATTGTGGGGGCCTCGATGATGCGCATCAACGCCGGCAAGCGCCAGATGGAAGCGAATGGCAAAGTCGTCAAAGAAGGCGAATGGATTTCTCTGGATGGCGGCACCGGTGAAGCCTTTATCGGCAAACTGGATTTGATCACCCCCGACCTGGAAGAGCAGGAAGAGTTAATGACCCTGCTGGGTTGGGCGGATGAGATTGCCCGATTAGAAGTATGGGCCAATGCAGACTATCCCGCTGACGCCCGCCGTGCCCGCACATTTGGCGCCAAGGGAATTGGCCTGACCCGTACCGAGCACATGTTCTTTGAAGAGGAGCGGCTGCCCTTTGTTGAGCAGATGATTTTGAATGCTGAAAAAGCTCAGAACCTGATCAACAATGTCGAACGCTTGCAGGGCTTCCTGGAGACGGGCAAGCTGGATGGGCAAGCGATGGGCGATGAAACCCGGGCGGAAATCGAAAAAGAATCGGCTGAAGCCACACAGTTAATGGAAAAGTCTGAGGCTGTTGCAGCATACCGTGATGCCCTGGAAAACTTGCTGCCCTCACAGCGCTCTGACTTTTACGGCTTATTTGAGGCCATGGATGGCTGCCCGGTTATCATCCGCTTGATTGACCCACCCTTGCATGAGTTCCTCCCATCCCAGGAAGAATTGCTGGTTGAGGTCACCCGGATGCAAACCAAAGGCCAGACCGACGGCCTGGCAGAAAAAGAAACCCTGCTCAACGCGGTCAACAAACTCCACGAGAGCAACCCGATGATGGGGTTGCGCGGCATCCGCCTGGGTATTGTTTTCCCCGACATCATGCGCATGCAGGTGCAGGCCATTTTCGAAGCCGCCAGTGATGCTGCCAAGCAGGGATTTGATGTACACCCAGAAATAATGATCCCCCTGACAGGGCATATTAATGAGCTTAAGTATGTTCAGCCCGAACTCGAGGCGATTGCCAAGCGTGTGATGGATGATAAAGGCGTTGATTTCACCTACAAATTTGGCACCATGATTGAGATTCCCCGAGCTGCCCTGACGGCAGACGAGATTGCAGAAGTGGCCGAGTTCTTCTCCTTCGGCACCAATGACCTGACCCAGATGACTTATGGCTACAGCCGTGACGATGCTGAGCGTAACTTCCTGATCACCTACGTGGATGAGGGCATTTTGCCCGAGAACCCATTCCAGGTACTGGATCGCAAAGGCGTCGGTCGGTTGATGGACATTGCCGTCAAAGAAGGCCGCAAAGTACGGCCTGACCTGGAAGTTGGCATCTGCGGTGAGCACGGTGGCGACCCCAGTTCGATTGAATTTTGCCATCTGGTTGGCAATAATTACGTGAGCTGTTCACCATTCCGTGTGCCGGTGGCCCGTTTGGCTGCAGCCCAGGCCAAAATCAAGAACGATTAAAACGCAGCACAACAATAAAAATGAGACTGCTCGAAAGTTTGGGCAGTCTTTTTTCATTTTTAACCAGCAGGGCTGCCTGAGTAGTTACTATGTTTCTATGATTGCCTGTGCGTGGCTAAACATTGTCACAAATCGACCCTATTTTGTATAAGTTTTTTGTCATCGGATAATACGGTTCTGGTATACTTGATGTTGATAGAAATTATTTAACTGCTCAGTGTTCGAGGGAATAGGGGGGTGTGGTGTGGCGACGAAGCCGCCACACCACACCCCCCTGCCTTCAGAAGCAGGGCTGAGTAGTTACGAAATCATAAAAAATGCTGTTTGATGTAAACAAAGGCAAACTTAGAACATAATAATTGAAGGGATAAACTTAGATGGAAAAATCTGATTACTTAGACCTCTACCGAGAAATGGTTGTGATCCGCCGCCTGGAAGAGCGCGCTGCTGAGCTGTATCAGAAGGGCAAAATCGGCGGCTTTTTGCATCTCTATATCGGCCAGGAGGCCGTCTGCGCGGGAATTGGTTCGGTGCGGCAACCGCAAGACCGGATCATCACCGCTTACCGGGATCACGGCTGGGCGATCAGTTCGGGGATTGACCCGAAGGTGGTCATGGCCGAGCTGCTGGGGAAGGTGGATGGCTGTTCGAAGGGCAAGGGCGGCTCGATGCATATGGCGGATGTTGACAAAAACTTCTGGGGCGGCCATGCGATTGTCGGTGCGCATATTCCCATTGCAGCCGGTATGGCATTGGGCGATGTGTACCAGGGCAATGACGACGCTGTCACGATCTGTATGTTCGGTGATGGCGCCACCAACATTGGTTTTTTCCACGAAGGCCTGAATTTGAGCAAGGTGTGGGATTTGCCTGTTCTGTGGGTGTGTGAAAACAACCAGTATGGGATGGGCACATCGGTTGATCGTGCTTCAGCGGTTTCTGAGATCCGCCAAAAAGCCGAAGGCTATGGCATGCCCAACGAACGCATTGAAGGCATGAATGTGATCCAGGTTAGGGAAGACGCTACCCGGGTGCTGGATAGGATCCGCAAGGAGGGTGGCCCCTATCTGCTGGAGGTGTTGACCTATCGTTATCGCGGTCACTCGATGGGCGACCCGGAACGGTACCGTGAAAAAGAAGAAGTTAAACACTGGGAAGAGTCAGACCCCATTGGTATCTTTCATAAATATTTGAGGGATGAAGGCATTGCCACGGAAGCGGAACTGGAGGCAACCTTCAAAGAAGCTGAGAAAATTGTTGAAGATGCGGTTGATTTTGCTGAAAACAGCCCCGATCCTGAGGACGAAGCGCTCTTTGACCACATTTATGCAGAGCCGACACCGGTTGAATACAAGGGTTACCGGTTAGAACGTGAAAGCGAGGGACGATAAGATGGCACGAATGACGATGCGGGAAGCAATTTCGAAGGCGCTCTGGGAAGAAATGGAGCGGGATGAAAACGTGTTTATCATGGGGGAAGAGGTGGGTGTTTGGGGCGGCACCTATGCCGTCACCAAGGGCTTTTACGACCGTTTTGGCGAGAAACGCGTCCGGGATACACCCATTGCCGAGGCCGCCATCATCGGGGGGGCCATCGGTGCAGCCCTGACCGGGCTTCGCCCAATTGCGGAATTGATGACGATTAACTTTGCCTTTGTGGCCATGGACCATATTGTCAATGAGGCTGCCAAATTACATTATATGTTCGCCGGGCAGTTCAAGCTGCCGATGGTGATTCGGGCGGTCAGCGGCGGTGGGCGACAGCTGGGTGCGACCCACTCCCAGACGCCCGACGCGGTCTTTGCCCATTTTCCCGGGTTGAAGGTCGTCTCCCCTGGCACACCCGAGGATGCCAAGGGGCTCTTGAAGAGCGCCATCCGGAGTGATGACCCGGTCTTATTTATTGAGAATGCCACCCTCTACCAGGCAAAGGGCGAAGTGCCCGAAGATGAAGATTACCTTGAACCCTTGGGCAAATCCAAGGTGCAGCGTGAGGGCGATGATGTGACGATTGTGGCCTATTCCAAGATGGTGCCATCCGCCCTGGAAGCTGCCGATATGCTGGCAGAAGATGGGATTGAAGCCCAGGTGGTGGATTTACGCTCTTTACGCCCGCTGGATATGGGGCCGGTGATTGACTCCTTCAAGCGCACCAACCGGGCGGTGATCGCCGAAGAAGGATGGCGCTCCTATGGTGTGGGGTCAGAGGTCTCGGCCAGGATCTATGAATTGGCTTTTGACTATGTGGATGCGCCTGTCAAACGGGTGGCACAGGCTGAAGTGCCCCTGCCCTATAACGCCCACCTGGAACAACTGGCACTGCCCCAAACAGAAGATATTTATCATGCTGCAAAGGAGGTCGTCTATGGCTGACCTGGTGACCATGCCCAAATTGGGCTTTGACATGAATGAAGGCACCCTGGTGAGATGGGTCAAGGCAGAAGGTGACCCGGTTGAAAAGGATGACGTGATTGCTGAGATTGAAACCGATAAGGCCACGGTAGAGGTTGAATCGAGTTTCGCCGGGGTCATGTTTCGCCACCTGGAACAGGAGGGCACTGCCGTCCCGGTGAATGCCCCCATCGCAGTGATTGTTGAAGAAGGCGAAGAACCCTCTGAAGAAGAAATCGCTGAACTGGCAGGCAAAACAGGGGCGAAGCCGGCTGTAAAGCAAGATGCCGATGAACCACCCAAAGAGGACGCAGAAGTACAAGCCGCGCAGAAGGATCAGGCAGCAGATTCAGGTGATGATTCAGGCCCAGCGCCGGCTGGCGGGGTGCGTTCTTCACCCCTGGCCCGCAGGATGGCTGAAGAGCATGAAATTGCACTGGAAAAGCTGGACGGCAGCGGCCCGCAAGGTCGTGTGGTGAAGAAGGATGTTGAATCCTACCTGGCGAGTCTGGGTGAAGAAGGCCGTCAAGAGGAGGCTCAAGCGGTGGGCCAGGCCATGCAGCCCTTAACGGCCTTTTCGGTTGGGGAGACACCCGAGGACGAGGTGATTAGCATGAGCCGCCTACGGCAAGCCATCGGCCGCCGAATGCAGGATTCCAACCAGAACTTCCCCCATTTTTACCTGACGCGAGTTTATAAGACGGGCACGCTGATGCAGCTGCGCCACGACCTGAACCAACTTTTGCCCGAATCCGAGAAAATTTCAGTCAATGATTTTATCGTCAAAGGCGTGGCGCTGGCATTGCGTCAGTACCCAAATCTGAACGCTTCGATTGAAA
>PWSY01000166.1 GCA_003563055.1 Anaerolineaceae bacterium
GTATACCAAATTAAGCGCTGTCCGTGAAACTGGGTAATATCGCGGGCTTTCTCTAACAGAGGTGGCAGGTCTTCCTCGCGCAACCCGGTGCCTACATCCTGCCCTTTACCAGCATAGATCAGTGCGTTCAATCCAATTGTAGGCACGCCGAGCTGGGCCAGGAAATTGAGCGTCGCTTCCATCGTTACACAGTTATGAGTCAGCAACGTGGTGTTGGTCATCATATACAGGTGTGTGTTGAGGACATTTTGCAGACCGGCCACGGTCTCTTCCCAGGCGTTTTGGTCTGCCACCATCTTATTGTGGATGGCTGGGTTATGGGACTCGAAGGTGATCTGGACGTGATCGAGTCCAGCATCGACGAGTGAACTCAGAAAGTCATGGTTGGCGAGTTTACGACCATTGGTGTTGAGACCGGTGATAAGCCCTTTGCCCTCAGCATATGTGACCAATTCGGGCAACCCCTGGTAAAGGGTTGGTTCACCCCCGGTGAAGACGATGTGGGGTATTCTCAGCGCCAGGACGGTATCGATGACCTGTTTCCAGTTTTCAATGGGCATTTCTGGGTATCGTCGAGGGCGAGCGTTGTAACAATGTGCACAATTATTATTGCAGCGATAAGTCAGGGCCAGGTCCATGCGGTAGGGGGCACTGGGTTGCGCGCTGAAGGGGGCAGTGGTTTCAAGCGCCAGGTCACACACCGGGCAGGCCCCGTTGGGCTGCAGCAGCTCTTCAAGCTGTCGTTCGAAATCCTGAAAATCTTGGCGGGCATTGGCGGCAGATACTTTAAATTGGTGCTGAAGCGCTTTTTTGGCTTGTTCCGGTGTTTTCCCCTCCAGGTGCAAGTAGGCCATAAGCGTAGCAGAGGGGTTCAGGTGAACCATGCTGCTGGCATTGAGGATCAGTAGGCCGCTGCCGTCGGGGTCGATTCGCAGGTGGAGACGCGTTTTATGGCCCTCTTCTTCCCGGTGGTAATGAAACAGGCCTGGGTTGGGCAGGTCGTTGTGCCTGAATTTGCTGGTTAACTTAGCCAAGAAAGTCGTTGATTGACTCATCATAAAGGCATTGTCCCTGGCTTAAAACCATAAGGTGCGCTGGTTATCATTGTTTATCAGCGACCACCGCCTGCACAGGCACAGGCACAACCAGCACAGGCGCAGGCACAGGCGCAGGAACTGCCGCCCCCGCCTCGGAAACCACCACTGCCGCTCCTGCTTGATTGGGGAATGGGGTTGGTACGGGTGGTGATCCCGCTGGTGAATGAGGTTAGGTTGCCGACCAATCCGGCGGCCATGCCGGTGGTGCTGTTGATAACGCTGGCAGCGAAATTAGAACCAGGAATATTGGGCAGTGAGACCCTACCACCGGTGCCGGCCCGGCCGGTGGATGCCGGGGCACTTGCGCTGCGGCCAATACTTTGGCGATAGGATGGTGAATATCGGGGCCACCACACTGGCACAAAGACAGGTCCAGAGCTGAAGGTGCGCCGGGTGCGTTCCTCATAATCTTTGTCCAGCATGGTCCATTCGAGTGTCTGACTGTAGTTTTCGCTCTTGACCTCTGGGGTGTCGGCTTCTTCGACCATCTTCCAGGCGCGACGCATGATGTCTTCGTAGTAGGCAACAGTCTCTTTATGGCTGAAGCCTTTCACCTTTTCTGAGACGGTCTTGATCAGGTCGACCATCATTTTCTGCAGGCGGGCCCGGCGTTTGGTATCTGATAATTTAAAAGCCTCAAGAAATTCCTGTTCATATGGCTGAAGTCCTTTGGGCAGCGGGTCAGCGACTTCCAGTTTTAGTGGGTCGCTTTCAATGACCGTTGCAGCTCCTTTTTTAATCACACCAAACAGGATCATTGACATGATTTTATTAACGGGCTGTTCCATTAGGAGTGCAGCCTCAACAGCAGTCAGGCCACGTTTGATCCCGTTACCCTCTATCTTCATCTTAGGCGGCAGGTACTGCATTTTTCGTTTATTGGCACCAGCAGTACCCTGGTAGATGGTATACCCAAAGATGGCTATAAAAAACAAACCGGTTCCGAAACAACAGATATTATCAAAAATAGCGTTGAAAAAGCTCACGATGAAAGGTGTGGGCCGGTCGGGTGGTCTTTCTTCGGTCACATCTGTGGTTTCGGTGAGCAGGCTTTCATCTGGCACATATTCTCGAGGAAAAGCCGCACCAAAGATATATTGCGTGCGTGCATTAACGCCATCTGTGAACCATGAATAATACACACGCTCTTCTGCTGCTGTCCGGCCAATATCATCGGGGGTTGTCACCCCTGGCCAATTGGTTGGCTCGAAATACCGGCCTTCTTCATCACCGACACCAGGTGGCAGGATAATCGTCACACGGTATTCCGTGGTTGTGCTTTTTTCGAATTGTGAATCGAACCAGGTAGGGCTGAATTGAAAGCTGGCATAATTTTCCAGCTCTTGGGTTTCAGTTGTATAAAGTACATTACGCACGCCAGGAATCCAGGCGGTCACAGTACCCGATTGACCTGCTGGAATCTCATGATCTCCTAACTCGAGGGCAAATCCGTTGGGGACATAAGGTGAGCTCTCGATTTTTTGCACAGGGTTGCCATTTATTTCTGCTTCGATCGCGTTCAAACTATAGGCAGAGGTTGGCATGCCAATGTCAACAAAGTCAATTGGTGAGGCATTGGGACGGTTGTTAAACTCAATATAGTACCAGAGCGATAGGGTCCCATCTTCCTCAATATAGGCCTCGACCTCCATTGCGGCGACCTCAAAAGCATAATTTTGAGCCGAGACTTGAGCTGGCAGTGCTAACAGGGCAAAGACAATTAAGGTAAAAAGAAGTTGTTTAAATTTATTCATGGGTCACCACTTTGGTTCTTCTGTTAATTGGTAGGTTGTTGAGCAATGTGGACACTCGACAACAGGTGCACCGGCGATCATTTTAACATTATCAGATCTCAACGGGGCGCCACAAGATTTACACTTGATGGTATCCATCCCCACCTGTCCGGGCAAGTCCACATTCAGGTTGACAACCTGATCACCTGCTTTTTGGGGTGGGCTGAGCTTTGTTCCGACAAAAATCAAAACAAAACCGATCCCCAATCCGATAATACCAATAATCAGCCAGCTTGGGTCGCCATCAGGGCTGAAGGCACCCAATATAAAGAGAAAGGAGAAGATGATGAAGATGGCTGCTGCAATAAAGGCAATTATTTTTCCTGCTCGCATGGATCCTCCAAAAATATAAATGAGTTGGTCTGTATTATTTTAGCGCATTAATGATTGTTTTATTCAGGCAGTTTTCTCGTGTTTTCTTGTTCCAAGCGTGTTAAGATCACGGATTGGCGTATAATAACCAATAATAGTGTCAATGCTTAATAAGCGATGACCATTGAGGCTTTGATTAATAAAGTCATAGATTAATTATACAGGATTTTGCTTTATGATAGAAGAAGTCGTTCCTGACATTGTCATCAGTCGGCTGCCCAGGTATCTACAGACATTAAACGAAATGGCTAAGGAGGGGTTGCATACAATTTCTTCCCAAACCCTATCTGAACGTTTGGGTACCACAGCAGCCCAAATCAGGAAGGATTTATCCTTTTTTGGTGGGTTTGGTAAGCAGGGTATGGGGTATTCGGTCTACAACTTGATTGAGCAGCTTCAAAGAATCCTCAACTTGGATCGAATATGGCAGGTGGTGGTTGTTGGTGCTGGCGATCTCGGTCGTGCATTGACTCGTTACCAGGGGTTTGCCATCAGGGGCATCGAAATCGTGACCATGTTTGATGTTGACCCAAAGGTGGTAGGCACCCGGGTTGGTTCCATCATGGTCTGTCATGCGGATGAAATGGAATCGGAAATTCAAAAAAGGGGTGTTAAAATTGCCATCTTGACCCTACCTGCAGAGGCAGCCCAGGTCACAGCAGACCGATTGGTAAATGTGGGTGTTAAAGCGATACTAAATTATACGCCAGTTACTTTGAGGTTGCCAGAATCAGTCCATGTGCAACAAGTGGACCCGGTTTTACATTTACAGCATTTGATGTATTACTTGGGAGGCAATCAGGCATGAACAAGGGATTGATTTTTTGCAAAATAGTGTAATAAATCTAAATTGGTGATTTTGTTCACGTTGGTAGAAAACTGGGGTTTATTCGGATTAGATTTCGTATAGATTTTTAAATACCTTTTGTCAACCTCAATTTTCTCTATTTGACGCCAGGCAAGCATATTATTATTAATTTTGAGACTGTTTTGAAAGACCACCAGATTTTTGTGAAAACTGATCGAACCACCTTGAGACAAACATTGCATTTCTTTCTGGTATAAGATTGGGAGGATATTTGTCCGGATGTGGTTATTCAATGCTTCCATGTTATGATAACGGTTGCGAATTACCAAGCGTTGGTTTCCTTCACTCTCCAGGACAATTCGTAATTTTGTCGCGATTGTGGTGCTGGCAAATTTGATATCCACTAACCGGGTGTCCAATCGTTTTGTTTCCTGCCACAACCAAAGCCGTTTTTTTATACCGCTTCGCATGATCATGGCGTTTTTATACAAGGTAATACCATCCGACCAGTGGATAGGTAACCGAATAATCAGCAAAACCCCAATCAGGAAAATAATGGTACAGATTGCAAGGGGCATTGGTAATTTGCTGAGTATGATTGCACGTCCGTGGGTTCTGACAGCAGACCAGATTATCACCAATTGGATTGCTAACAATAAAATGGATGCTATCATGGTTAGTACCCCCAATCCGCCTGTAAACCATCTTTTAATCTTCTGGTTTTTAACAGGAAAATGATCTACCAGATCGCCAAGTTTTTGCTTTTGTTCGTTATTCCCGTTATTATCATTTTTTTTTGATTGCATTTTTTATTTTCTCATTATCAGAATTTGGGCGGTAAGTTTCGAGTCAGGACATCAATCATCGAGAAGGCTTTCGATGCGCCTTCCACAATACAGGTGGTTGGGTTGTCAACAAGATACGCTGGGATGCCCAGTGATTTTGTTAGGTAACGATCAATGCCTTGCATGAGTGAAGACCCACCACATAAGGCCACACCGCGATCAATGATATCAGAGATTAATTCAGGAGGTGTTTTTTCGAGCACCCGGCGAACGGTTCCGGCGATAGATTTTAAAGGATTTTGCAGGGCTTCCACAATTTCATCGGTGGTTAAAGTGGCTGGTCTTGGTAGG
The DNA here is from genome assembly GCA_003563055.1 of Anaerolineaceae bacterium. Lineage (GTDB taxonomy): Bacteria > Chloroflexota > Anaerolineae > Anaerolineales > Anaerolineaceae > Brevifilum. Next base: position 5,207 of record PWSY01000166.1, read on the forward strand.
CCTGAAACCTGGTCCTGGCCCTGGATTTCCATTGATTTTTGATCGTCCTGTGGAATGGCAGCGCCTATATTGATTTTTAATTTTTCTGCGGTAGGTTGACCGATAATCAGGCCATATTTTTTGCGGACATAAGCGATGATGGCATCATCCATCTTCAACCCAGCCACCCTGGTTGTTTCTGCTGAGACAATACCGTTCATTGCTAAAACGGCTGCCTGAGATGTGCCCCCGCCCAAGCTGATGAGCATATTTCCGGTTGGGGTGCCTATGGGTAGATCGATACCGATTGCACCTGCCAGAGGTTGTTGGATCAGATTTACATCTCGACTGCCAGCACCAAGACCGGCTTCAAATACAGCTCGCCGCTCCACACTGGTTACACCGAAGGGCACCGTGATCATCAGGCTAGGGCGAAACAATAACAACCGCCCGGTCACTTGCCTGACCAATTCCCGCAGCATGTTCTCTGTGATTTCATAATCGGCAATCACACCAAAGCGCATTGGTCGGTTAACCTCAATATTTTCAGGGACACGGCCCATCATATCCAGGGCTGATTTGCCTATTTCGACAATCTTGAGTTCGTCCAACAGGATCGCAGCAACGGTTGGTTCCTGGATGAGTATTTTTTCCCCCTCAGCGATCCGAAGGTTCAATGTGCCTAAATCAATGCCTAGTTCTCGGGACAGTCCTGCCATGTTGTCATCCTTATTCTCATGATAAGTGCTGGTTTTTCAAAAATCCAGCACCTAATTGTAAACGAATAATCCCTGCGGGGATATGCTTTTACTATTTCTAAATTTCCTGTTTGACTTGAGAAGGGTTCATAATCTATTTATGATGTCTCCAGTCAATTTATTAAATCTTGGGTAACTACTCATTCTACAAGGGAATTTGGGGGTTTGGTGTGACGGCTTCGCCACCACACCAAACCCCCATCCTTCAGCAGCAGAGCTGTCTGAGTAGTTACAATCTTAGTATAGTATTATGGCCTAATTTTATCATCTGTGTAAGGTTCAACCAATTGTGTTTATCCTGCTTTGTGTATGTAACTCCTGAATTATTTAATCACTAAGGGAGCTTTTTACTCTTTGGTATAAAGGATATAATTAGCAGATCGATATATGATTATTAAAATGCTGATATTTAGACCAGCATCAGAAGAAGGTTCCACTGTTGGAATAATCCACCACTGCCGTAATGTAGGAAAAATTTATTATGAAGAATGTTGAGCATAAATTCCAGGAGTCACTTGATTTTCTATACAGTTTTATTGACTACAGTTTGAAGAAAAACTTTCGTTATTCAGCTGAAAAGTTTAATCTTGACCGTATGCGTAATTTCATGCATCACTTAGGCGATCCTCAAAATGACTATGGAATCATTCATGTTGCTGGCACTAAAGGCAAAGGGTCGGTATGTGCTTTTTGTGCCAGTGTGCTTTCAGCGCAGGGCTATGACATCGGTTTGTATACTTCTCCGCATATGGTGGAATTTACGGAAAGGATTCAGATCAACGGACAGAATATCCCTAAAGCTGATTTTGTCGAATTAGTGGAGCAGCTCAAGGCGGTTGTTCCTAAAGTGCCTGAAATAACCACATTTGAATTAACGACAGCGCTGGCTTTTTTGTATTTTTCACAAAAAAAAGTGCATTATGCTGTGTTTGAGGTTGGGTTGGGGGGGCGCTTGGACGCCACCAATATTGTTGACCCGATCCTTTCTATAATCACCTCAATTTCATATGACCATGTCCAGATCCTTGGGACGACACTCAGTGAAATCGCGGGCGAAAAGGGTGGCATCATAAAACCGAATAAACCCGTGGTGATCGCGCCCCAGAGAGACGAAGCGCGTTTAAAACTGGAAAAAATGGCACATGAGAAAAATTCACCGGTGATCCAGGTAGGGCGAGATTATCTTTACGCAGCGGAATCCCACAGTTTGGATGATCAGCATTTCCTGGTCTGGACACCAGATGAGCAGCCTCTGGTTGATGAATTTGTAGAATCAGGTGGTCGAGATATTTGGAGTCCTTTACGCCTGCGCATCCGTTTACTAGGTTTTCATCAAGTACAAAACGCAGCCACAGCTTATGCCGCTTTAAAAACGGTAGAAAAATTTGGTGTGAAAATATCCCAAAAAGCCTACACACTGGGATTTGCAAAGATGGAATGGCCAGGGCGAATGGAGATATTACGTAAAAATCCGCCGGTTGTGCTTGATTCATCACATAACCGTTTTTCCGCCCTGCGGCTGCGGCAGGCTATGGCTGACTATTTTCCGGGTTTGCCGATTCTAATGGTATTTGGTGCTTCGGAGGATAAAGATATTGAAGGGATGTTCCATGAGCTGTTACCAAGGGTTTGGCGGGTGATCGCCACCCAATCTGTTCACCCCCGGGCCATTGATGCACATGTCCTGGTTGAGCTGGCCCATCGTTTTGGGCGTTCAGCAGAAGCCATCTTGCCCTTGGAAGCCGCGCTGAAAGCTGCTTTGGCTCAAGCAGGAAAAGAATCCGTAGTGTTGGTTACTGGCAGCGTCTTCATTGCGGCTGGCGGTCGTGCAATCTTTCCGAAATTATTGAATGGTTAAATGATATGAAATTTTTTATCTTGATAGCTGGGCGACAAAATTTTGAGTGCAAGCTTTCGGAGCAATCATGAATGATGAACACTGGTTGCCATCGTCAGATGATGACAATGATTTTCTAGGCAATATCCATCAACGAACAGAAGAGCTCTATCAGATATCTAGTCATGAGGTGGATGAAAATGGCTATTTTACGAGCCCAGCTTTTATTTTAAGAGATGTGATTGTCTTTCCGAGGATGATCTCGCCAATCTTTCTCAGCAGTGAATCCGGGATTAGGGCGGTCAATGCAGCCCAAGCTGAAAACCAAACCGCGATTGCGCTTTTTCTATCAGATTATGTTGTTGAAGGCGATATCCTCAGTGAGTTTCTTCCCGTGGGGATGGAATTGGCTGTCGGCCGGATGCTTTCCATGCAGAGTGGCAACCAATCAGCACTTGTGCAGGGACGTCAACGAGTTGAAATAATAAATATCCTGGGAGCAGAACCTTATTTAGTGGTTGAGGCCCGCCAAATTGTGCAACCTTATCCTATGACTCGCCATCTAAAAGCGCTCATGCGATCCTCGAAACGATTGTTTGAACGCTGTGTGGATCTAAATGAGAGCTTACCGGAGGAATCGCACCTATTCTCATTGAATATCGATGATCCAGGTTGGCTGGCTGATATGATCGCAACCTCTCTTTCGCTTCCTAACGACACTCGCAAAGACCTGATGGTTATGACCCATGCTGCAGATCGGTTGGAAAAAATCAACCAGATTTTGGCTGAGGAGCTGGACGTGTTGGAATTAGAAGACGAGATCCAGGCTCAAGTACAAACCGAGGTAGATCGCTCTCATCGAGAGTATTACTTAAGAGAACAAATGAAAGCCATTCAAACGGAATTGGGGGAAGGTGATCTGTGGAGTAATGAAATATTCTCTTTGAATGAAAAAATGGAATCTCTCAACTTACCTGAAGCTGTGGAACTCCAAGCCACTCGTGAATTACAGCGTTTACAGCAAATGCCGTCAATGGCTCCGGAAGTAGGGATCATTCGTACTTACCTGGATTGGATTCTGGACCTGCCCTGGCATCAAACCAGTACAGATAACATGGATGTTATCCATGCAAAGAAAGTGCTAGAGAAAAATCATTATGGGCTTAAGAAAGCCAAGGATCGGATCATCGAATATATCGCTATCCGTAGTCTGAATCCCAAACGACTCCGGCAACCGATTTTATGTTTTGTTGGCCCTCCCGGCACAGGTAAAACTTCTTTAGGAAAATCCATTGCCTATGCGCTTGGTCGAGAATTTGTCAGACTGTCACTAGGGGGTGTGCGAGATGAAGCTGAAATACGAGGTCATCGTCGCACATATATTGGGGCTATGCCCGGTCGGATAATCCAAACCATGCGGCGTGCTGGAACTAAAAATCCATTATTTATGCTGGATGAGATTGATAAGTTGGGTTCGGATTTTCGGGGTGATCCTTCCTCTGCTTTGTTAGAGGTTTTGGATCCTGAGCAAAATAAAGCTTTTTCGGATCATTACCTTGAAGTCGATTATGATCTTTCGCACGTCATCTTTATCACCACAGCCAATACCTTGAGCACCATTCCACCAGCACTTCTAGATCGGATGGAAGTGATTGAATTTTCAGGTTATATAGAAGAAGAGAAATTAGAGATTGCCAAACGGTTCCTTATTCCACGCCAGCTTGAAGAAACGGGCTTGCAGGATGAGAAATTTGTTTTCTATAAGCGGGCGCTCAGCAAAATTGTCAGGGAATATACTTATGAAGCAGGCGTGAGAAATTTTGAGCGTGAAATTGGCCGAGTCATAAGGAAAATTGCCCGGCTGAAAACAGAGAAACAAGAATATCCTAAACGAATCACGGTTCAGGCGATTAGAAATCTTTTGGGCCCGCAGCAGTTCTTTGACATGGAAGCAGAGCGAGAGGATGAGGCGGGTGTGGCAACAGCCCTTGCTTGGACTGAAAATGGGGGTGAAATTATGCCTGTAGAAGTATTAATTTTGGAGGGTAAAGGGAACCTTCAAATCACCGGGCAGATTGGCGATGTGATGCAGGAGTCGACTCAGGCTGCCTTATCTTACATAAAGTCACGCGCAGATTTTCTGGATATTGACCCGGATTTGTTTGAGAATGTGGATGTCCACCTGCATGTGCCGGAAGGTGCTATCCCTAAGGATGGCCCCAGCGCCGGTATTACAATTACAACTGCGATGATCTCGGCGTTTACTGGTCGGCCAAGTTATCATCTTGTGGGAATGACTGGCGAGATTACCCTGCGTGGTCGTGTTCTGCCAGTGGGTGGGATTCGAGAGAAAGTCCTGGCCTCTCATCGGGCGGGATTAAAAAAGGTGATTATTCCCTACCGCAATGAGAAAGATCTGGAAGACGTTCCGCAGAGCGTCTTAAAAGAAATGAAGTTGATCAAGGTAAAACATATGGATGAAGTCTTGCCAGTTGCTTTACACCACCCAAAACCAATCCGGGAATCAAGACATAGTACCACAAAGAAAACAGCATCTGAGGATCCAGATACTGAAACAAGCCCATAAAGTTTAATCCAAGAGTTTAATTAGAGGAGGTTATCTTCAGGTGGAATTTGGTCCTCTTGCTCCTGGGTGGGTTCATACAATTCGCGTTGCATTGTTTTAATTCCATTTCTCACCTGAGCCAGTAAACGATCCATATGCAACTCTAAATTTGTGAGAGTGTCCAGAATATATTTGTCCGCTTCTCGTTGGGTGATAGAAGATTCTTTGTGCGCCTCATCGATGATTTGTTCAGCCCGTATTTTTGCGGCTTGGATAAGCTCATTATCTTCCAGGCGTTTTTCTGCTTTTTCTCTAGAGATGGCAATGGTCCGGTTTGCTTCTTCCTTGGCCTGGGCCATTATTCGGTCTCGTTGTGTGATGATCTGTTGGGCTTTCTTGATCTCTTCAGGAATGGCAACACGCATCTGATCGATCAGGTCGAGCATGCGGTCCTCATCCACAATAACACTATGAGTCAGCCAGATGGGACGGCTTTCATTGAAAAGTTCCTCAAGCCGGTCTACAAGATGTAAGATATCCATAACTTCCTCCGCTTTAACAGGTCACCCATACAGGTTGCAAGCGTTGTACCAATATTAGCATATTTTAGCCAAATCAGGGCATTAATCCCGCAAGGAGGTTAAAGGAACGATGTTCTGGTCTTTTCCTAATGCCCTGAATCGTTTTTCAAGTGCTTTTTGCACATGTCCAGGAACCATGCTGGATACATCGCCGCCTAATGCGGCTATTTCCCGGACTGTGGTAGATGAGAGAAAGGTATGTTTTTCGCTGGTGATCAAGGCGATCACGTCAATATCCGGCGCAAGGCGATTATTGGCTAAAGCCATGCGAAATTCATATTCAAAATCGGAAAAAACACGCAGGCCCCTTACAATGGCGTTGGCCCCATTTTCCTTTGCAAACTGGACTGTTAAACCCGAATAAGCGGTCACGCGAATATTTTTTGCTTCTTTGAATGCTTCTTTGACAAGAGCCAAACGATCTTGTGGAGAAAACAAGATGTTGGCCTGTTCTCTGGCATAGACAGCAACGACAACTTCATCAAACAGGTCCGCAGCTCTCAATGCGATATTGATGTGACCATAGTGGATTGGGTCGTAGGTGCCGGGAAATAATACAATTGTCATCTTAGCTTATGTCTCCTTCTTCTTTGGATGGCCAGAAATGGTTTAAAGCATCCTGCATTAACTTGTGTTCTGGCGCCAGCAGCTCTGGGTCGTTATCGAAAACTTGTTTGGCATACTTTCTCGCTTTTTCGATCAAATGTACATCAGTCAGATTTGCAAGCCGTAGATTAGCAAATCCGGATTGACGAGTGCCTAAAAACTCACCTGGACCACGTTGTTTTAGGTCATATTCTGCCAGGACAAAACCATCATTGGTGTTTTCCATTGCCAATAAGCGTTCATTCTCAGCTGAATCGCTGGTTTCAGGGATTAATATGCAGTAGGATTGTCCAGCGTCTCGTCCAACGCGACCTCGGAATTGGTGTAGTTGGGCTAGCCCAAAGCGGTTCGCACCTTCGATTAGCATCACTGTTGCGTTCGGGATATCAACACCAACTTCGATGACGGAGGTTGAAACCAGAATATCAAATTCACCATCACGGAATTTACGCATCACCATTTCTTTCTGGTCGGGCCGGAGCCGACCATGAAGCAAACCCATGCGCAGGTTAGAGAAGATTTCTGATTGCAGTCGCGCTCGCTCTTCGACGGCTGCGAGCGCTTCTTCGTTTTCACCCTGCTCTACCAGCGGATAAATAATGAACGCCTGGCGGCCTTTCTCTACTTGAGCCCTGATTAATGTATAAACACGTTCTCTTTCATTGGGGTAAAGGATATGGGTTTCTACTGGTTTTCGTCCCACAGGCATTTCATCCATCACACTGAGATCCAGATCACCATATATTGTGAGTGCCAATGACCTGGGGATGGGTGTGGCAGTCATAACTAGCAAATGCGGGTTATTGCCTTTATTTCTAAGTGAAGCTCGCTGAGAGACACCAAAACGGTGTTGTTCATCGACAATCACAATCTGAAGATCTTTAAACAGGACTGGGTCTTCAATCAGTGCATGGGTGCCGATAACCAGTTTGATGGTGCCATTAGCCAGACCTGCTAGGATTTCTTCTCTTTCTTGCGCGGGTGTATCACCAATTAATAGCCGAATTTCGTTGTCCTGCAACACGGCGTGTTCATCATTCGTGTTTGCTAAGAGTTCTTTGAGGTTGGTATAGTGTTGTTCAGCCAGGATACTGGTGGGCGCCATGAAAGCAGCCTGGGCGCCTTTTTTTACGACGATACTGACCCCAAGCGCGGCAATGACGGTCTTCCCTGAACCCACATCTCCTTGCAGCAACCGGTTCATGGGATGGCCAGAAGCGAGGTCTTGAAGGATATCCGCAAGGGCACGTTCTTGTGCACCTGTCAATTTGAATGCCAATTTCCCGATCCAGTTAAGCAACCAGTCATTCTCAACCTTAAAAGACCTGGCTTCCTGTTGGGTCCAGTCATGTTTTTGGCGAAGAACACCCAGTTGCAATAAGAAGATTTCATCGAAGGCCAGGCGGTAGCGGGCTTTTTTCAGGTTGGAGAAGGAATCCGGAAAATGAATTTCTTTCAGAGCTGTCGATATATCCATCAGGTCTGCATCTTCCAGGATATATTCGGTCATGAATTCTGGGACTTTTGGTGCCCAATTATTGACGACATTGTACATAGCCCGTCGTAACCACCGTTGGCTCAGCCGAGCCGTGAGAGAATAGACCGGGACGATTCGCTTGGTGTTAATCTGTTCTTTATCAATTTGTTCGTAATCCGGGTGGTACATCACCAGCTTGCCCATATATTGTTCGATTTTGCCTGAAATGGACAGAAACATATTTTTCTCAATTTGCCTTAGGAGGTATTCCTGGTTAAACCACATCAATTGTATGCTGGCAGTGTCGTCAGTAACCAAAACCCGGATTATTTTTCTGTTGTTTTTTCTTGTTGTAAATTGCTTGATGTTTTTCACCCAGGCAATTAGGGTTACCTCCTCACCGTATTTTAGATCTTTGATGAGTTTGAGCTCGGAATAGTCATCGTAACGCCTGGGGAAGTAGTAAATCATGTCTTCGATGGTCGTTAGACCGAGTTTGGCCAGCAATTCCGATTGTTTTTGTCCAATACCACGCACCAATGTGGTCGAAGAATCTAAGGTGTCAGGTGCTCCCATGCGGGGCATCGATGCGGGTGGCCCTGGTCTTTTTTGGGTTGATCCCCGGCTCTTTCGACTGCTTCGGGCCTTGTTGTTTTCGTTTTCAAATGCTGTGTTGTGGGTGGAGTGGGCTTTGACCGGTGTTTTTATTTCAGTTTTAGGTTTGGTCAGGTGCTTGATACCTGGAATATCTAATTTTTCGCCAATCTCCTTTAGTGCCTGGGCACGTCCTGTCTTGTCCAATTGAGGATAGCGGTTAAGCAGGGTAGCAACTTGTTGGATAATGTCTTCATCCATGCCGTCGGCACGCGCTTCTCCTTTCCATGACTCTGTTAACTTTTCCAAACCGCCAACGACAGCCTTGTTTGAATAGCTAAATTCTGCTTCCAGTTTGAAAATTTTATAAAGTTTGTCGGTCGAGTATTGCATGTGATATCGATACCTTTTATAAAGAGTGGTTGAATAAAAAATTATTGGTCATTGATTAATCATAACGCATCATTCAAGTATTTTGAACTACCATTGTATCACTGCCATTTGCATCAATTTTAGTTATTCAAAACCAGACCCTAGATCACTTTCGATAATAGGTCCTTGGCCGGGTATGCTTTCTCTGGTTATGCGAATCCCGCCTGCTCATCCTTCAGCAGCAGGGCTGCCTGAGTGGTTACGAAAAAAAATAAGAAATGTATACTTTTAGCTCTTGCAGTGGGTGATATTCAAAATTGGAGGTAACAGCTAACAATTATCATCCTGTCGTTAAAGTTTTTGGATTGTTGCCGTCTAAATTATTCCTAAAGATTTATCTATTGGGGTGTGGTTATTTCGGTAATACAAGGTCAGGCATATTTCCAGGGTGCACAAAGAGGAATTTGACCGATGATTGATCGTATCATTCAATTGCGACAATCAACTGGTAATGTGGCTGCCCGCCATCATGTACCTCTATCTCATGATCTGGATAGATGGACCGGATTTTGTCTGCCAGCTGGTTGACTTGAACTTGTTGAATTTCTTCACCATAAAACAGGGTAATTCTTTCGTAGTCATTGGTGTCTGCAGCGATCAATAACGCTTCGCAGGCTTCTTCAATCGATTGGGTGGATGTGACCAGCTTATTATTGTGTAAAGCGATCACCTCTCCTTTTTCAACTTTAACATCGTCAATTTCAACAGAACGGGTGGCGGTGGTGATCACACCAGATTCAACCTCGTCAATAGCGTTTGTCATATCAGCGATAATTTCTTCAAAATCGCCATCTGGTATTAAACGAAACATGGCAGAAAGACCTTGAGGAACACTGATTGTTGGAATAACCGCTACTTTCTTAACTGTCATTGAAGCTGCTTCTTTTGCAGCCAAGATAATGTTTTTATTATTGGGCAGGATGATGACTTTATCGGTTGGCAGGTTTTCAAAAGACGCCAGCAGCTCTTTGATGCTGGGGTTCATTGTTTGACCACCTGTGACGATTGCTGCAACACCTAAACTGGCAAAAATTCGACTTAGTCCCGAGCCGGGTGAGACAGCCACGACAGCAATTTCATCTGGTTGCACTTGAGCCAGCATGAGTTTTACATTGTTTTTGTTTTTCTGATCTTCCATTTGCGCCATCAGATTTTCCATCATGACTTTTTGGATGGTGCCCTGAGTCATTGTGTGATCTATGGGTTGATAACGCTGGTCTAGTGGGACGTGGATATGCATGCGATACATACCATCACCTTCGCCTACCTGGATGGAAGAGCCGATTTTTGAGAGGTCTTCATAATAAGTTTCCAGATTGAATGTAGGTTCAGGTGTGAAGTCAATCACAACTTCGTAGTCCTGCCCGGGTTCGACTGTCTCCATGGCGTTCTCCAGGTTCATCTCGGATAGTGGAATGACCTCAGTTTCGGGTTTATCAAGTGGTTCGCCGTTGATGAAACGCCACATCCCTTCAAAGATGCAAAGCAGCCCTTTTCCACCTGAATCTACCACGCCAGCTTGTTTGAGGATGGGAAGCAGATCCGGTGTCCGATCAACAGAGGCATCTGCGGCTTTGACAATGTCATCAAGCACTTCGGTAAAACTACTTGTGCGTTGGACAGAAACACTTGCTTGCGAAGCAATGTCTTTGATCACGGTCAGGATTGTCCCTTCTACTGGCCGCACAACGCCCTTATAGGCTGTCTCTTTGGCTTCTTCAAGCGCTTCTGCTAGAAGTTTGACATCCATGGTTGGCTGCTCATCCAAAACTCTGGCAAACCCTCGCCAAATTTGTGAAAGGATGACACCTGAGTTCCCACGCGCTCCCATCAAAGCCCCCTGTGCGATAGCATGAGCAAGATTGCCCACATTATTGGACCCGCTGTTTTCAATTTCATCGAATGCAGCTTGCATCGTTAGCACCATGTTGGTGCCGGTGTCCCCATCTGGAACAGGAAAAACATTCAGGCTGTTTACAATCTGCTGGTTGGTTTTCAACCAAATCATCCCTGCCTCTAAAAGCGTCTTAAGACCTTGACCGTCAATAGGCACTGACACCAGTTTGTGGCGTTCATCAGCGCTCAAATTTGATATTTCTACTGCACTCATAATTCTCCAAAAGATAAAAAACGCGATAAATTGACGCGATTAGTTTAAAAAGAATCGTTTAATCCATATTGCTAATCCGCAATCCGCGCACATGGACGTTGATTCTGCGAATGGGAAGACCGACAGTTTTTTCAACGTTGTATTTGACACTGCTCGCGATGCTATTGGTAATTGTTTTGATCCGAGTGCCATATTCAACAACGATGTAAAGATCGATCACCAATCCATCGTGGGAGTATTCAACCTCTACACCGTACTTAACATCCTTCATGATAAACTGGCGGATATTTTCAATGAGATTCTTGGGTGCCAGGCCAACCACACCATAGGATTGAAGGGTTGATTGACGTGCAATTGATGCGATGGCATCCTTTTGGATCAGGATACTACCCAATTTATTGTGTCTGTTTTCTGATTCAAACATAATTATCACCTGACTTGCTTGAAGCTTTATTTAGAGTATGGTATTATAACAAGCTGTTTGGTGGAACAAATACCAAACCATGTTATTATAACTTAAGATGTGAAAGGATGACATCATGGCAATATGTGAGCATTGTGGTAAAAAAACCACTTTCGGTCATAATCGAAGCCACTCAATGAGGGCCACTAAACGGAAATTTAAGCCGAATTTACAAAAAGTTTCGGTTTATGAAAGCGGTCGTACAGTTCGTAAAACTTTGTGCACCCGCTGCATCCGCACGTTGGTTAAATCCTCTAAATAGGATTAACACGGTCTACTAGGATAAGTCGCGACATACGTGTCGCGATTTTGGTTTAACCCTCACTTATGCAATGCTTTTTGGAGGGCTTTGATCCCTGCAGCGATGCCATCCGGATGTTTAAAAATTGCGGAACCAGCAATAAAATTTGTCGCTCCAGCTTCATAACAAGCCTGGATGGTAAGGTGATCTATGCCACCATCCACCTGGATTTTTGCTTCGGATTTTGTCTCAGTGAGCAGGGCTTTTGTGAGTTGAATTTTATTGAGCATTGTCTTGATGAAAACTTGCCCCCCAAAGCCCGGGTTGACGGTCATGATCAGGACAGTGTCAAAGTCTTGAGTCAGTTCATGTAAAACGTTGACCGCTGTGCCCGGGTTGATTACGATGGCGGGGGATACGCCCATTTCTCGAATGCTTTGCAAGGTGCGATGGATGTGTGGGCAGGTTTCATAATGAACTGTGATGTGGGTAGCACCTGCATCAGCAAAAGCACGTAAATGCTTTTCTGGTTCAACGATCATCAGATGAACATCTATGGGTAAATTGGTGATCTTGCGAAGGGCTTTGACGACATTGGGCCCAAAAGTGATGTTTGGGACAAATCTGCCATCCATGACATCAACATGGATCCAATCGGCCCCGGCATCAGCAGCTTGTTGAACCTGATCGCCAAGGTGATTTAAATCTGCTGCAAGGACGGATGGCGCAATGATGTAAGTCATAGTTTTATTGATCCTCAAAACCGTTATGGGTTAAGTGAAAAATAAATATACAGCCAAAAGGGGATTAACCCAAGGATTGTAGTGAATGCAAGAAGACCGAGTACCCATGTTAACCAATCTATCGGTTCATCTTCAACAATCGTTTCTGCGGTATCAGGGTCATATGCATAGGGTGTTTCCTGGTGTTCAGGATAGGCGGTCGTTGGAGATGGATGGGAGTCTGCCACTTGTTGCCCTATTTTGTTACCAGCTCTCGGCAGGACAATTGGGCCAGTTTTTTCTTTGTTGAGTTTTCCAAAGGATAATAGCACTCGACCCAGCTGGTCTGCAGTCCGATAACGTGCGGCTGGCTCTTTTGAGAGAACTTTGAGGGTGATCTTTTCCAATGCTTCCGGGATAGCCGGATTCAACCGGCGTGGTGAGATGGGCACTTCTTCGCGATGCATTCTGGCTAGTTCGGATGATTCGCCTGCTTCGAATGGCAACTGACCTGTTAGCATTTCATATAATATCACACCCAGGGAATAAACGTCTGACGCTGGAGATGGCGCGTCGCCAGAAGCCTGTTCCGGCGAAAAATAATGGGGTGATCCCCAAACAACTTCGCTTTTTTCATCTGGATGGATTGTTGCCAGGGCGCGTGCGATCCCAAAATCTGTCACTTTTAGTCGATAATCATGAGAGACGAGCATATTGTGCGGTTTTATATCACAATGGATTAATCCTGCCCGGTGAGCATAGCCAACGCCAGCACAGGCTTGTGTCAATAAACCGACACTGTCCTCAATATTGAAATGTCCTTTTCTTCGTATCAGGGATTTAAGATCAGTGCCGTCGATATATTCAATCACAATAAAGACACGTTCATCATCAAAACCGAAATCGTAGACCGTGACAATGTTTGGGTGCGATAGGTTGGCAGCTGCTTTAGCTTCTTGTTTAAAGCGCTCCCTAAAATCGTTGTCACCTGAATAATCTTCCCTTAATATTTTTACTGAAACCGTGCGTTCCAGCATCTCGTCAATGGCCTTGTAGACAACAGCCATCCCACCGGAGCCGATGGGTTGTTCTAAGCGATAACGATTATTTAATAAGGCGGTTTCTTCCATCATGGTTAGTTTACCTTAATAAATTATAACATATTCAGTTAGCACTCAAAATTACAGGAAAACGCAGACAAAATGGTAATTCTGAGACGTTATCTCCACCGCCTGAGTGGGAAGTTGGCAGTAACATGATTAGTTTTTAAATTGGATGCGCTATAATTACCAAGAGGTCACCAGATAAATGGTGGTAACAGGACATAATGACTGAGCAACATGAAAAAATAACTTTTAAGTCTTTACTAAATCCAATCACGCTGTTAACTGGCATCATTATGCTGGTAGGGTTAATTTTGATTAGCATGGTGATTTTCTTTCTCGGTCGAGACCCGATGGTAACTGCTGGAAGCACACCAGAAATTACGATGATTCCAGCACCCACATTGACACCGAGAATAGAGCAACCCACAGCTGAACCATCCCCTACAGCTACCTCAGTTTTCTTTTTGCCAGAAGGTGTGATTGGTATTGGTGCCTATGTCCAGGTATCCGGAACAGCAGGTGCTGGTTTGAGGATGCGGGCTCAACCAGGATTGGATGGTGCGCTAAACTTTACAGCAATGGATTCAGAAGTCTTTTTGGTCATTGATGGGCCTGTTGAAGCAGATGGCTATACCTGGTGGCATCTCGAAGCGCCTTATGACCAGCAGCGTAATGGTTGGTCAGCGGGTGAATTCCTGACGGCCATTATTGAAGATGTTGATTGAGCTCTTGAGGAGGTTGACTAAACACGATTCTCAAGGGTTCTACAGTCAGTAAGATGATTAAAGTTAAATACAGTAAAATGAGTAGGATAGCTCAACCTGGCCGATTGTCCAAGGAGATTTGATGGTGTTTGAGTTTTTCAAACGTGTTATTCCTGAAATATATTCTAATCTTTCAATAAAGAATCGATCCCACCTGCCAAACCCCTCGGATAAATCTAGGGAAGGTAAAAAATCCTTATCCAAATTAAAATATCATGCGGCAAGTTGCCTATCGCCTGGTCGCGAACGGTCTCATAATGAAGACACACTTTTTATATCAAGTCTTTATTTGGATGGGATCGATTCAGCTTTGTTTTTTGGTTTGTACCTGGTCGCAGATGGTATGGGTGGGCATCAGAGTGGAGAGGTAGCAAGCAATCTGGCAGCCCAGGGAGTCAGTCAATACTTGATTGAAAAAATTATCGACCCCCATTTTTATTCTCAAAAGTCAATTTCTCCGGATCATCTCAATGAACTGGTTGTTAATGCAGTCAATGAAGCGCAAGACCGGATCTTGCAGCATGTGCCGGGTGGTGGTACGACTCTTACCATGGTGGTGGTGATCAATGATTTGTTAATTTCCGCCCATGTAGGTGATTCACGACTCTACTTGCTCAACCCAGATGATGGAATGACTCTGCACACCAAGGATCATACCCTTGTAAAAAGATTGGTAGACCTGGGAGAAATTACCAAAACAGAGGCAATCAACCACCCACAACGGAATATTCTCTACCGGGCTTTAGGGCAAGAGGATCCTTTCAAGCCAGATATCAGTCAGATCTCTCTTGATGTGGGAGAAGGGTTCTTGATTTGTTCCGATGGGTTATGGGGAGTCTTAGAAGATTCACGGATCTCGGAGATTATTGGTAATGGTAAAAGCTTGGATGAGACAGCTTGCGACCTGGTTCAGGCCGCTAACGAAGCAGGTGGGCCGGATAATATCAGTGTGATTTTAGTTGAACGGTTGGATTAATTGAGCATATGATTTGGAGATGTCATGTTAGATATAACGTCACGTAAGTATCGTATTTTGGTTGTTGATGATGAACGTCGCATGGTCGGCTTTATCCGCTTAAACCTGGAACAGGATGGGTTTACAGTGGTTGAAGCTTATAATGGGACCGAAGCATTGGAGCGATTACGCGATTCTTTGCCAGATTTGGTGTTGTTAGATGTCATGATGCCTGACATCGATGGCTTTGAAGTACTTCGTACAATTCGGGAAGTGAGCCAGGTGCCTGTTATTATGCTGACTGCTAAAGGTGAAGAAGATGATAAAGTCAAAGGACTTGAATTGGGTGCTGATGATTACGTCACAAAACCCTTTAGCCCTCGTGAACTTGTCAGCCGTGTAAAAGCCGTCTTGCGGCGAGGGACTTCCTTTGAGGAAGATGATGCAGGTGTGATTGAAGTTGATGAACGCTTAAAAATCGATTTTGGAAAAAGGGAAGTATGGGTGAATGATGAGCTGGTTAAATTAAGACCAACGGAATATCGTTTGCTTTATCACCTTGTCCAAAATGCTGGATGGGTATTAACACACGACCAAATTCTCACAAAAGTTTGGGGTTATGAGTATCGTGATGAACCACATTATGTGAGGCTTTATATTAATTATTTACGCAAAAAGATTGAAAAAGATCCATCTAACCCGGAGTATATACTGACAGAGCGGGGTGTTGGCTATCGGTTTGTTGATTACAAACGGGATGCCACATCCTGAGAGAAGGGACCCGATCATGGATAAGAAAAACATTTTACTGGTAGATGATCATGAAGTGGTTAGACTCGGTTTGAAATCTTTGCTGGACCATTCGGATCAGTTTGAAGTGGTGGCTGAAGCAGGTACAGCAAAAGAGGCGGTGGAGATGGTTGAAATACACCAACCAGATGTGGTATTGATGGACATCCGTTTGCCTGGGCCATCGGGAATAGAAGCCACAGAGGAGATTACCAAACGCTGGCCAGATGTGCGTGTGGTGATTCTAACCTCCTACGCAGAAGATGATATGCTTTTCTCAGCTATCAAAGCTGGCGCAAGTGGTTATGTACTCAAACAAATTGGCGCTGAAGGATTAATTGCAGCCATCGAAGCGGCCTGTCGTGGCGAAGCGTTACTCGATCCGGCGGTGACCCAGCGTGTGTTCCAGGAAGTTCGCCGAGCTGTTAAAGAAGAGGAAGCGGCAGCCTTTGCCAACCTTAGTCAGCAAGAAAAACATGTCCTTGTGCTAGTCTCACAAGGCAAAACAAATCGGGAAATTGCAGATGCGCTATTCCTTGGCGAAGGAACAGTGAGAAATTATGTCAGTAGTATCCTGGCAAAATTAGGTGTCAGCAATAGGGCTGAGGCAGCGGCTTATGCTGTTACTCATAGTTTAAAACAGTATATCGACAAATAAAGAGTGGTAGTACAATAACAAGCTGAAAAAAATAAAGCGGCTGTGTAACTACTCAGGCAGCCCTACTGTTGAAGGTTAGGGGTTTGCCCCCCAAAATCTCTTGTAGACTAAGTAGTTACACAGCTTTTTATTATATGCTCCATGCTCCCTTTGTTAAACTTAAATAAATTCTGGGCATTTTCATGGGTCCTCCGGGCAATTTCTTCACCACTTGTTTGATGCAGCCTGGCCACCTCTTTAGCGATGAGCGGGATATAACCCGGTTCATTTCGTTTCCCGCGGTGGGGATGGGGAGTTAGGAAGGGGGCATCTGTTTCGAGCAGTAAGCGATCGAGGGGTAATTTTTGTGTAATCTGCTTTCGATCGGATGCGTTTTTGAATGTCACCGGACCGCTAATGCCTATGTAAAAATTCATTTTGATTGCATTCATGGCAGTGTCATAATCTGCGCTGTAACTGTGAAGTACACCTGGTCTTTTAGCCAGCGGATGACCGGATTGAGAGAGGGATTGATGCCATTCAGTAAGGATTTTCATCAAGTCATTGGTGGCATTACGGTTATGGATAATAACTGGCAGTCCCAGCTCTGCAGCCAGGTTTAATTGCTCTTTGAACATAAACTGCTGTTGGTCGTAGGGTGTGTGCTGTCGATAATAGTCTAGCCCGATCTCACCAATTGCCACCACAACCTGGTTTTGTGCTTGTTCACGTAGCGCAGGTAAGATGTCGGCAGTCCAGGGTTGACCGAAATTGGGGTGGATGCCCACCCCGGCGCTTATTTTATGTGGGTGTAATTTCGCCAGTGTGAGCGCGGCCAGGTTGGTGTGAAGATCTATTCCCGGGTTGAGGATCCACACTAGCCCTGCTTCCCAGGCCCTTTTCAGAACTTTGTGGCGATCGTTTTCATATCTGTTGAAATCCAAGTGGCAATGTGTGTCTGTATAAGTGAGCATTTATATTCTCTCTTTTTAACTACTCAGCCGGTCCTACTGCTGAAGGTTGGGATTTTGGTGTGGTGGCTTCGCCACCACACCAAAATCCCAAATTCTCTTGTAGACTGAGTAATAACTTTTCTCTTTTGCATGTTCAAATTCGTGTTAATTATAGCAGCTAGCCTGGATGGATAGGGTAAAATTACAGACATGGTTTTGTCAGGAGGTGTTTTTGTCGCGTTAAGTGGGGGGGTAGATAGTGCTGTTGCAGCTGCCAGGTTGCTAGCAGAGGGATACAGGGTGACAGGCATCTATATGGAAACCTGGAAAGATCCAAAATGGTTGGTAAAAGGTCAACATTTATCGGACCCGGCTGAATTGGCAAAAGAGAATGCTGAAAAGCTTGGGGTTCCATTTATTAAGCTCGATGTCCGTGACCGGTTTTATGAAGATGTGGTCAAAGGTTTTACCAAGCAATATCTGTTGGGTCAGACACCTAACCCCTGCATGTTTTGTAACCCCCGGGTGAAGTGGGGTATTTTGCAAAACTTTGCACTTGAACAGGGTGCAGAATTTTTTGCTACAGGACATTATGCCCGCATTCAGCGGTTAGAGTCAGGAAAGGTGCGGTTGGTGAAGGGTGCTGACCCATTGAAAGACCAGTCCTACGTGCTGGCGCGGTTATCACAGGAGCAGATCTGCCGAACATTATTACCCTTGGGAGACCTGACCAAGCAGTCAGTACGTAACCAGGCTAAGGCTTTGGGTTTGCCAGTTGCAGACCGCAAGGACAGCCAGGATTTGTGCTTTCTGGGGGATGTGGACTATCGTGATTTTCTTCAACGCTATGCACCTGAATCGCTCCAACCCGGAGAAATTGTCGACATGGAAGGCACAGTCCTAGGTGAGCATCAGGGTCTTGCTTTTTACACTGTCGGGCAGCGGCGTGGTATCCGTATTGCAGCTCAGGAGCCTTATTATGTCGCCGAAAAGGAAGTGGCTGGTAACAGGTTGGTTGTTGGGCATGCACACCAGGTGAGCAAGGATAGCCTGAATGCGGGTCGTGTAAACTGGATCGCTGGAACCTCACCAGTTGAAGGTGATATTTATAATGTTATGATCCGCTACCGTGCCAAACCTGTTAAAGCTGCCTTGCAATCTGTCACAGGAGATGGTTTTCGGTTAAAATTCATCCAACCACAACGCGGGATTTCCCCCGGTCAGGTGGCAGTCCTGTACAGACGCGATGTCTGTTTGGGTGGTGGTATTATTTTGGCATGAGGTTGCGGATGCTTTTCATGTTGGATTACTCAGGAGTAGGGTTATGACTTTTCCAGCGATTATATTTTCTTTTTTTCTGGCTGCGCTGTTCGGTAGTTTTTTACATTTGTGGCGGGGGGGGCGCCTGTTTCGTTTGGTGCTCTATCTTTCTCTGAGCTGGATAGGTTTTTTTGGCGGGCATTTTCTCGCTCAATCGTTATCCATTCGTTTCATCGTCGTGGGAACGATTAACCTTGGCTTTGGTATACTGGGTTCGTTGTTATTTTTAGCACTAGGTTACTGGTTGAGCCTTTTGGATATTCAAGACACATAAGATGGGAGTTGTTTAATGTATCGTATCGAAGCTTTATTGTCTGCCCGGTTGTTTCTGAGACCGGAAATTGTTGGTGATCGGATCGTTTTCATTTCTAATCTCAGCGGTCATAACAGCCTTTATGTGATGGAACAAGGTGGGGGTGTGCCAAAGCCACTTCTACCCCCCAATATTGTGTTGCAAAACCCTCACCTGATTGGCGGAATGTCCTTTGCCGTATTAAAAGACCTTGGCAAAATCTTGGTGATGATAGACCAGGATGGGGATGAGAATTACTTGCCGATGCAGGTTCCACTTTCTGGTGGTTTTCCTGAACCTGCCTTTGGAAATTTCTTTGAAAATACTCGCTGTCATCTGGCTCATGTGGATGCAGTAGAAAACGCATGCATTATTGTTGCAGAATCGCGCCAGGAAGGAATGGTGCGTACCTACCTTTGTTGTCTGGATAGTGACGAAGTTGAAGAGATTTATGCCAGTCCCTATGGCGCTTATCCAGCCGCGATGAATAAGGACTATTCACGCATGGTGCTTGTTGAGGGTTATATGGTTGGTGATACAGTGGCTTACTTGTGGGAAAAAGGAAAAAGCGCCCAGTTATTATATGGTAAACCACTGGAAATGCGTGAAAAAGAGGAAGAGCCACAGTTGATCGCCTTTGGAAGTGGTTTTTTCACCGAAGATGATCGGGGCTTGGTGTTTGGAAATGCATTATTCCAGGATACTTATGGATTGGCTTATTTATCATTAGACCATCCGCAAGAGGTTTTTGAGGTGCCCTTTGAAGGATTGGCACATTCAGGTGACGGCGAGTTTAATGGTGTAAAACGACTGGATAATGGAAAATTTTTGCTGTTGTTTAATATTGATGGCGCTTCCTGGGTCTATGAGGCTGAATATGACCAGGAAGCCAGGGTCATGCAGGTTATCAACGAACTGGTTGGAACGAGGGTTTTGTCGGAAGGTGTGCTTGAGGCAATTAAATATGATCAGGAATCCGATAAATTTTCTGTGGCATTTTCTACAGCAACTTCTCCAACCCAAATTTATACAATTGAGGGAAAAGATCGTGATCGTTTGATCCGGCATACTAACGAATCGATTCTGGGCATACCCGAAACACTACTCTCACCTGGTGAAGACCTGTCCTACATGACTTTTGACGGGTTACGAGTCTCTGCCAGGTTGTATATGCCTTCTCCTAAACTCGCATACCATGGCAAACGGCCAGTTGTCTATTATCTCCATGGTGGACCGCAAGGTCAGGAACGGCCGGATTTTTCGTGGTTCTCGATGCCGTTGATTCAATTCCTGACACTGAATGGCTTTGCTGTTTTTGTGCCCAATGTGCGGGGAAGTTCTGGATATGGCTTGAGTTATACCAAGCATGTCGATCGGGATTGGGGCGGTCAAGATCGATTAGACCATGTTCATGCACTGAAGGAAGTTCTTTCACAAGATGACCGTCTAGATGTGACTCGCGCGGGTGTTGTTGGACGTTCTTATGGAGGTTATATGACTTTGATGCTGGCTGGATGTCATCCAGAACTCTGGTCTGCAGCGGTGGATATGTTTGGGCCTTATGATTTGGTTACCTTCCTTGAGCGGATTCCACCCACATGGAAGCCTTATTTTCATGTAGCTCTGGGTAACCCAGAGAAAGCGGAGGACCTGGCATTTCTTAAGGAGCGTTCTCCTAAAACTTATATTGAAAATATTCAATTTCCATTGCTGGTTATTCAGGGCCGGAATGACCCGCGTGTTGTCGCTGAGGAATCGGAAGATCTCGTTGAGCACCTCCAAAGCATCGGCAAGGATGTTGATTTGCTGCTGTTTGAAAACGAAGGTCATGGTGTTGAGAAATATGAAAATAAAGTGAAATGCTATAATGCCATCACGGAATTTTTCAAAAAAGCACTGAAACCTTAGCCTGTAGAGCAGGGTTCGTAATTTTTGATCACTGTTTTACTGTCAGAATTTATATTCGATATGGTGTGTTGGTTTGTTGGGAGAAGATATTAGTCTTTTCATTTTATGTGACTTTCTCATCTCATATACTAATGGCCTGTTCTGATCAAACCATTTTGAAGGCAATTAAGACAGAGATTAATTGGAGAAATCTTGTTAAGTTTGACTAATTGGAGTTCTTCTTGACCGGGAAAAAATATGACTCAGTTGCCCAGGATGGTGACCTGGCCCAGCTCATTGGTAGGCGTCATAAGAGCCATTTTGTTATATTGAAGGCTGGCGCAATATTTCAGACTCATCGGGGGGAGTTGATGCATGATGACATGATTGGTAAACCCTGGGGATCCAGGCTCTTTAGCCATACGGGTAACCCGTTTTTTCTGATGCGTCCAGGTTTATCGGATTTAATCACTGACATCAAGCGTAATACGCAGATCATTTATCCAAAAGATATTGGGTATATTGTGATGGTCATGGGTATTATGCCCGGTGTGCATGTTCTTGAAGCCGGGACTGGTTCAGGCGCGTTGACGACAGCTTTTGCTTTTTTAGTGGGGCAGACAGGAAAAGTGACTTCATATGAAAAAAGGGAGCAAATGCAAAACCTGGCGCGCAATAATCTTCAACGCTTAGGACTTTTGGGTCGTGTGATCTTGAAATTAGGCGATGTTGAGGATGGCTTCGAAGAACGTGATGTGGATGCTGTCTTCCTGGATCTGCCGAATCCCTACGATTATGTTGACCAGGTTAAAGCCTCGCTTAAATTAGGTGGGTTTATTGGGATGATTCTTCCCACCACCAACCAGGTCAGCAAATCGGTAGCAGCGTTGGGTAGTAACAACTTCACGTTTATTGAGGTTTGTGAGATCATGTTACGCTTTTATAAACCGGATTGGGAACGCCTTCGGCCGACTGACCGGATGGTAGCGCATACGGGGTATCTTGTCTTTGCTCGCTCTGTGATGGAAAAACCGCAAGAAGATGAGAACTGAGGAAATATGTCGGGGGCGGGTAATCCATTATTAGGCACACTCTGGTATTTAGGGGAATACGGGGCGATCAACTTGACAACCAAATCTCAACCAGTACCATAAGAACTGATGTAGCCTGTAAAGTAATAGATGACAAAGGAAAGGGTCTAAACGATGGCTGGCATTGTTGGTATACAAGATGATGATGTAGAAGTGGTTACTCAGATGCTCGAAAACCTCTCACATCGTGGGGATGTGGGTTTCAAGGTTATAGGTGAACAAGGTGTGACATTGGGTGCAGTCTGGCCAGGATCGCAACAAGCCCCAACGCCACGGAGTTTGCGTAAGAATGCGGTTTGGGATGCTGAACAACCTCCGCTCCCCGACCCACGTTCCTTGGAACAGGAGCGATCACCGTTTACATTGGCTTCGGCCCATATCCCTGGAGAATTATTCTTAGCACGAGACATACTGGGTATTAATCCTTTGTATTACGGTTACACAGGAAAAAATAAGTTATGCTTTGCTTCCGAAGTCAAAGCATTATTGGAAGTGACTTCAGATGTCTCTGAGTTTCCTCCAAAGACATGGTATTCAACCAGAACAGGTTTCAAGGAATATCAATCATATGAAATGAACCCAAGTTTTGGTAAAAAAGTAGATGAAATTGCCAAAGAATTACAGATGCGCTTGGAACATGCTGTTTGCCAGCATATTCACGGTGATGAAATGGGGTCCTGGCTGTCTGGCGGCCTGGATTCAAGCGCCATTGTGGCCCTTGCGCGCCCACACCTGAAAAAATTGCATACTTTTGCTGCTGGATTAGCAGGTGCACCTGATCTCATGTTTGCACAGCAAGTTGCAGATATTTATGAAACAATCCATCATCCTATTAAAGTCACCATTGATGATCTATTACGCGTGCTGCCAGAAGTGATCTATCATCTTGAATCATTTGATGCCCTATTAGTCCGGTCGACAGTGACCAATTATCTTGTCGCAGCAGAAGCAGCAAAATATATTGATGTGTCATATTCTGGTGAAGGTGCAGATGAAATATTTGCCGGATATGATTATTTGCATCAGCTTTCATCCCCTGCTGTAAAGCGTGAGACTGAACTTTTAACTGGAAAATTGCATAACACGGCTTTACAAAGGGTTGATCGCAGTGCTTCAGCCCATGGTCTGGTTGTCCATGTGCCTTTTCTTGATCCTGAGGTGGTTGCCTTTGCTCAGTCAATCCCTGTAGAATTAAAAATTCAGCGAAGACCTGAAGCAATAGAAAAGTATATTCTCCGGCGTGCTTTAGAAGGCGTGTTGCCTAAGTCGGTTTTATGGCGGAAGAAAACCAAATTCTGGCAGGGAACTGGGTTGGGTGATTTGTTATCAGAATATGCTGAAAGTAAAATAAGCCGGTCTGAGTTGGAGAAAGAACGGACGCTGCCTAATGGATGGCAGTTAAACACTCAGGAAGAGTTGTTTTATTACCGAATTTTTAAAAGCCATTTTGGTGATTTAGAAAATATTGATTGGATGGGTCGCACTAAGGGTGCCCCAAAAGTTGAGGATCATATTGCCGAACAAGTGGTCTGAGTAAAAACAGATTGATATTATAATAAAATCCAGGTTAAATAATCATCGTTTTTGGGGGTATTAGTGTTCTTTTCACCAAAACTGTCAATTTTAAATTGTCAAACGATCAGGTTTTTTAGAATTCACAATCTATCCATATCACTAAACAGGTTTACTGTTCCATTAATGAAATTTATTTTCGCGCAAGCTTGTTATAATAAAGCCCATGTTACGACTAACCCCTGAGATTATCAAAAAAGCGATTGACTCATACCAGAATGGGCTAAATACGTGTTCTTATGAATTGATTTCTCAGGGTGACTGCAAAAAACTACGTCCGGCTGCTGTGATGATCCCTTTGCTTGAGATGGAAAATGGCTGGCATGTTTTGCTGACACATCGATCAGAAATGCTTGATGAACACCGGGGGCAGGTTGCTTTCCCGGGTGGCGCCAGGGAGGCAGAAGACCAAAATCTGGGCGAGACAGCCTTACGTGAAATGCAGGAGGAAGTTGGTGTGTGTCCTGCAGATGTTGATGTATTTGGTCATCTGGGTGACAGACCAATTATCACTGGTTTTATCGTTCGACCTTTTGTTGGACAAATCCCCTGGCCTTATTATTTGAAGGTAGACAGTAATGAAGTGCAATCAGCCTTCATCGTTCCTTTGGAGTGGCTGCGGGATCCAGGTAACCGTTATATCCGTTACCGGAGCATCGCAGGGAGAGAGCTGCCGGTTATTTATTTCAAGCCTTATGATGGGCATCAATTATGGGGCGCCAGTGCAGAGATGATGGTAACTTTGTTATCTGCACTGGGTTTGGTTAATGCTTGATTTCAAGGATTTCGGTTAATAGCAGCTTTGGAGAAAACTATCTACGAGGCTATGGTCATGGATCAAGTTGAAATAGTCTTGAACAAAATTGCGTTTGGTAAACTGAAGATTTCATTATCGTATAGAACCCTCGGGAAGTGAATGTTATGCAACCCATTATGAAGAAGTGCTGGCAACAATGATGGCAGTAATAATATGGGCCAGAATCTGCTTAGGTTAAAATACAAATTGGAGATGAGGAATTGCTTCCCAAGCGAAGGGTAGATTAGTATTTTGGCTATATCAATCCTGTAACAGGAGGATTGTCGAGAGCGGCACTTCTAAAATGAAGCGTTTGTCCTTCTGTGTTCTAAAAATCAACTGAAATTATTATCAATTTGAAGCAAACCAAAAAGAGATGCTGATAGCAGCATCTCTTTTTCCTTAGTCAATGGTTATGTGAAGTTTTATGCTTCTTCTTCCTCTTCTGTATCGAAATCTTCGTCTTCTTTCTTGCCTTTTTCAATCACTTCTGGTTCAGCATCTTCGTCAAGAAGTTCAGCGAGTTCGTCTTCTTCTTCCTCTTCTTCTTCGATTGTGACATAAGTAACACCGGCAATCAGCTCCTCAGGGTCGGTGAGGACATCGTAGGTATCTGGTAAATCAAGATCCTTAACAAAGATCACGCTATCCATATCAACCAGGACTGTTGCGTCAACCTCAATCCGTTCGGGCATGTCTTGGGGAAGACACTCAATCTCCAGTTCAGAGATGCCGGTAACGACAACAGCGGCCAGGTTGACTTCGGCGGGCGCTTGTCCGATCAATTCAATTGGTACAGCGGTCTGAAGTTTCTCGGTCAGCGAGACGGCCATAAAGTCAACATGACGAAGGGTGCCATAGATGATGTCTTTTTGAGCCTCACGTAA
The DNA here is from genome assembly GCA_003563055.1 of Anaerolineaceae bacterium. GTDB lineage: Bacteria > Chloroflexota > Anaerolineae > Anaerolineales > Anaerolineaceae > Brevifilum. The sequence continues at coordinate 30,622 of PWSY01000166.1, forward strand.
AATTGCGGGATACTCCTGACCTTCCACGACCAATTTAACCAGGCTCGAGCCCGTTAGCTTGTTAATGGTTTTGGATGCTTCATGCAGGTCAAGCTGGATGGTAATTGGATCGATTTGGTCTTTGCCAATTCTGCCGTAAATGATACCAGGCAGAAGCCCTTGTCGACGTAACACGCCGACTTTCTTGCCTATAACAGTACGTTTCTGTGCTTCTAAAATAATTTGTTCTGTCATTTTTCTTCCTTCGAGCGCCTCTCACCCTGTTTGCATGGGTTACCTTCGCTCTATAAGTGATTAGGTTGTTTTTACTGGTTGTGATCAGCGCCTTTGTATTCTAACCGTTAACCAGATGAAGGTCAAGCAGGGATTATGAACAATCTCACATCTTCTGTGCGGAGCATGCTTATAATCGTTATTGTTGACTATTATAAGGCAGACGGATTACGACACAAGTGCAAGAAGAAACAGCATCAATTGGGGTAGAAGGTGCGAATGATGTAGAAC
>PWSY01000015.1 GCA_003563055.1 Anaerolineaceae bacterium
CATCGCGATATAAGCTTTTTTCTTTTGAGCGCCGTAGACTTATTCAGCCCTTGTTCGACTACTCTCATATTAGCATAGCTGCTTCCAGTATCGTAAACTAGTCTATAGTCTAATGGAGCGACCGCAGGGAGCGTGGCAATCTCTCACTCCTGAGATCACCCCGTCGCTGGCCAGGGGGTATTGAAATCAAAAGACAAGAAGGGGGCAATCTTCTTACTCTTCCCTCTAAACACCCATGCCGCTAAAGCAATCAGGCATCATTTGACTGACCCCTACACCAATATATTGACAATTATGATCTTATTAGGTATAGTTACTATGTGAATAAATTCACATAATTACCCACCCTAATAAAAGGAGTAACGATGAACGGAAAAATGTTCCAAGGTAAAGTAGCGTTGGTCACCGGCGGTTCTGTCGGGATCGGTGAAGCTTGTGTAAAAACCTTTGCAAATCACGGTGCGAGGGTCGCCGTCGTGGATATCGATGAAGAAAACGGAAAACGAGTTGTCAAAGACATCAAAGACAGCGGCCAGGAAGCGATCTTTCTAAAAACCGATGTGTCTGACCCTGCAGATGTAGAGAAAATGGTCAAAGACACCGTTGATGCTTTTGGTCGTCTGGACTATGCCGTCAATAATGCCGGTATCCTTGGTGCGCAGGCCAAAACAGGCGAACACGAAATTGAGGATTGGCTGCGTGTTATCCAAATCAATCTTAACGGCGTATTCTACTGCATGCGCTATGAAATTCCACAAATGATAAAACAGGGTGGCGGGGCAATTGTAAACATGTCTTCTGTTGCAGGCGTGATGGGTTTTCGAAACTCACCGGCGTATGTGGCCAGCAAGCACGGCGTGAATGGGCTGACTAAGAACGCTGCTCTCGAGTATGGAACCCAAAATATTCGGGTCAACGCGATTGGGCCTGCAGTTATCAGGACCCCCATGGTTGAAAATGGGCTGACGGAAGAAGCCCTGGCGCAAATCATCAAGCTGCATGCTGTTGAGCGCATGGGCGAGCCTGAAGAAGTCGCCGATCTGGCTGCCTTTTTATGCTCTGACCAGGCTTCCTTTATTACTGGGGCGTATTACCTGGTTGACGGCGGCTACACCGCCGGTTAGGCTGGTGATAGCACCCACACTGGTCACATACTTGAATGGTGCGCTCAGGGGAAGAGCGCACCATTCAACTTTTTTTATGGGGGGATCACAATGACTGCTATGAAAGCGAGGAATAATCTTTAGTTGGTTGAATAATAAATTTCTGTGAAGCTTTCATTCGACAAAAAAACCTGATACCCTGAGACAGTAACACAAAAAGTGATACAATGCATGGATAGAACCTTTATTTGTTGACAGCAGGGGGCAAGAGCATGATCAACATTCATTTTTGATAATTAATGGGAGCCTTCCAAGACTATGAAACTTAAAACAGTTGATCTCAGCCAAAACAACCAACGAAAAATTACCTTAAAAAGTTACGGATTAACCAGAATTCTAGAATCCTGGATTGATATCAATGTTCCTGTTTCTACTGTGTGGGATGCGCTTATCGATGTTGAATCCTGGGAGAAGTGGAACTCGTTTATTCCCATGGTGGAAGGAAATTTGGAAGTTGGCAATACCATGAAAATAAAGGTGATTGCTCCAGGTCTGAAAGAAATGAACTTTGAACCTACCGTCTATCAAATTGAAGCACCTCGAAGAATTTCCTGGGGCGGCGGTTTTTTGCTGTTTGTTTACAAAGGGATTCATGACTTCATTTTAGAAGAGATCGACTCCAATACAACGAGATTCAGGCAGATAGAAAAATTCCAGGGACCGATTGTCTTACTGATGAAAAACATGATTCAAAAAACCGCTGTTGGGTATTTGAATATGAATGAAGAATTTAAATATTTTCTAGAAGGTTAAGTGGGGGTCCCGGTTGTATCAAGATTGCTGTCAATGAAAAAGGTCCAACAAGACTCTACCAGGGCTGAGGCAATCTCCGCAACAAATAATCCCGGGGGTCTGAGGATGATCGATTATGTTCAATTGCAGAACCGAAATTGACAACCTTGAAACAAAGACCCCCGGGATTTCATCTGTCAGGCTCACTGCGGAGAGAAATGTCAAAATCCCGGGGGTCAAAAGAGCATATTGCGCGGCCGCGCCAGGGGTCGTGGCGATCTCAACTCTGAGATCACTTCGCTTCTCTCGTGATGACAAGCTTATTGTCGGGTCAGCCGTTTGAAAATATTGATATTATTAAGTAGTATTCACTTATAAACATATCTTTTCAAAGGAAAGAAAAGCACAAATCATAGCATCCACCACGCGCATTCCCACTCAGGAAAGTTGGCATGATGACAGAAAAAGCCATTCTCGCTGAATACCTGGTCTACCACTACGGGTCATTAACCGCGGTGGACGGGATTAGTTTTGACGTCGCCCCGGGTGAAATCTTGGGGTTCCTGGGGCCAAACGGTGCCGGGAAGACGACCACCGTTCGTATGCTGACCGGGCAACTGCGCCCTCACTCGGGCCAGGCGCTTTTACTCGGTTTCGACATCGCTCAAGCCCCTTCACAGGTGCAGGCGCACATTGGCGTTTGTTTTGAGACCACCAACCTCTATGAACAGATGACCGGGGTGGAGAACCTGAAGCTGTTCGCACGG
>PWSY01000092.1 GCA_003563055.1 Anaerolineaceae bacterium
AAAAATGGCGCACAGCTCAACAATCAACTGTTCCAAACCAAAGGAATATTCAGCGACCAAGGAGATTGACTTGTTTAAAACGATTATTGAAGACATCCGTTGTGCACTCCGTCGCGACCCGGCCGCCCGCAACTGGTTTGAGGTGCTGGTTAACTATGCCGGGTTGCATGCCATCTGGAGCTATAGATTTACCCATTGGCTGTGGCGGCACAAAGTTTACTTCCTGGCGCGCTGGCTTTCACAGGCCACCCGCTTTATCACCGGTGTCGAGATTCACCCTGGGGCGAAAATCGGACGGCGTTTCTTTATCGACCATGGTATGGGCGTGGTAATTGGTGAAACTGCGGAAATTGGCCATGACGTCACCCTGTACCATGGGGTCACAATGGGGGGCGTCAGCACCAAAAAAGGCAAACGCCACCCTACTGTGGGGGATGGTGTGGTTGTGGGTGCAGGGGCAAAAGTTCTGGGCGCTATTGAGATTGGCGCATGCAGCCGCATCGGCGCTAATGCCGTGGTGGTTAAACCTGTCCCGCCCAATTCTGTTGTGGTCGGTATCCCTGGCCAGGTCGTCAAACGTACCGAACAACATCCCAGTGACCAACCGGATTTACGCCACGACCGTCTGCCTGACACATTTGGTGAGGCACTCCAGCAGGTGCTGATGAGACTGAAACGACTGGAAGACGAAATGCACCTTGATGAAAAAAGCCCCATCACAATAGACGATGAAGGCTATTGGATCGGTTCTGACTTCAGTATTTAGGCAGCAGCCATAACCGAAAATACCTGGCGTGCTTGAATTCAAGCCACTCATGTCAAGGCACGCATAAGGTTTCTTCAGGTGACAGCAATAGCAAAGATAAGTCTCTTAAATCAATCAAGAGAGCACCCGGTGAAAATTTGACAATGAACGGAGAATTATGTATACTGAGCCTAACCAATAAAATACGTTGACATTTTACGCACCGCCGGCGATAAGGCAACCAGGTCGGGTTGCTTTTTCAAAAAGAAGTGAGATAGCCGGCGGTGTCATTTTTAATTGAGGTGTTCATCTCATTACTCATCATTGTTCCTTGAAACAGCCCAAATCCAATCGTCTATTCCACAACACATTTACAGCAGCAGGCGACCCCCATATTCAAAGGGTGATCACCTTGTCCGCGCCCATTTGGGCTTGAACGATATCAACCATAGTGGCCTTATTGCCTACGGCAACCTGATCTAACAGGTTGTAATAATTCAGGCAGGTGGTGCAAACGGTCAATCGAATGCCTTTATCAGCCAGCACCTGCAGCATGGGGAGTACAGGTGAGCCCTCCACCACCAGGAAGACACCTTCGGCATAAAAACAAATCTCAGTCGGTTTGCTCGGAGCTTCATTGATGGTTCGGAGATAAGTCTGGATAAGCTGGGTTTGCAGCTCCTGGTCAGCCTGACCCATCCCCTGTCGGTTGATCATGATTGTGATTTTTTGATCTGTCATTTCCTTCTTCCTTTCTGACGATACCTGTGTGACGATTACTTGATTTTATCATTGCTGCTCAGACTGTAAGGGAGTTGGGGGGTGTGGTGTGGTGGCTCCGCCACCACACCACACCCCCCATTCTTAAGCTGTAGGATTACTTGAGTAGTTACATTTTTTCAAACAAAATAACTAGGAGCCAAGATCATTGTTCCCCAATCTCCCCTTTCTTTGAAAATGATTACGAGAAATGAGTTTTTGTTTAACGCCTTCGGCAAAGATCTAAAGTTTCCATCGCGTGACGTAAATGTGGGATCACAATACTCCCCCCGACCACCAGGGCAACATTGAATGCCTCGTGGAGCTCCTCATCTTGCCAGCCAGCCTCCACACACTGTATGATATGGTAATCAATACAATCATTACAGCGCAAAACCATTGAAGCAACCAACCCCAACAATTCCTTGTTTTTTGCACTTATTACGCCGTCTTCATAAGCCTTCGTATCCAGGTTAAAAAAGCGTTTGATACCCAGGTGGTCAATCTCGGCAATACGTTCATTCATGTGGTTACGATAATCTTCAAATTCTTTTAAGCGATCTACCATCTGGTATTCCTCATCGTAATGGGTACCCTGCATCCTACTAATGCCCTTTCCGGTGAATGGTCTCTCGCATTGTTCCAACCAGCAGAATTAAAATCAGCACCGTACTCCAAAAAATAATGCCGTCAGTGTAGCCAATATCTTCGGGTCTTTGCGTTGAAGGATCATTTTCAGATGTGGGAGACAATTCATCTGACATTATTGAATCGTCAGGTTGGTCAATTGCGGTGGGAGACGGCCTTGCTTCATTTTTAACCTCGGAAAGCGGGCTGGTAAACGCCAGTATGGAGACCGCCAGGACGGCCAAAATTAGCACAAATACAATCCACTGCAGACCAAAAATCTTTTTTTTTGCCCTGTTCAAATCATCCTGCTGCCCTGGCATTAATCTTCCTCCAGGCTTTCAACGGCTTCACGAGCTGCCTGGGCAGGGCCCAACTGATCCTGCAATACCTGCCGGACGCCCTCTCGCAAGATAGGCCCAATGCTGGATATGACCTCATTGGAAGGACGTAATTGGGTCATCAATGCTACCTGGCTTACAGTGGTCCGCAAGATCTGTCCACGCCAACCTTCCAGAGAAGAAGGTCTGGGCGGCATGTAGCCGGCTTCCATGGTCCATTCCGAAAGGTAATCTGGTTGTACCAGGTACTCTGCCAGTGCGATGGCGACATTTTGACGTTCTGGTTCTGGCGTTGCCACAGCCCAGCTCATCCCTGTGCCAACCGATACAGCTTCATTGGATGTTGGAAACAAAGGCCGCATGATCGCATCAGCCGGATTTTCTTTGAGGTAATTTGACAACCAAGTAACCACCAGGTCTGTTTCTCCCTCTCGAAAATCAGTCCAAACCTGGCCCATCGTCTGGTATTGATTTAACCAACCCGGGAAAGTACCCGAGATATGCCCCTCTTCAAATAGTGAAAAAATTGCCGATAATGGGCCGACTTGAAGCATTGGCCGCCTTTGTGTGTCCTTTACAGCCCCATCTTCAGCCAAATAAAGTGCCAGGGGGAAAAGCGCCTGATCGCTCTCAGCAGGAAAGGCTAAGACAATCCCTTCCTCTAATAGTCGAGCCCAGTTGGTGGGGAAATCATGAATTTCCCCTGGTCGGTACACAAACACCAATGAATCGGCAGCAAAAGGCAGCCCAAAGGTGCTGACTTGCACTAAAGCCATATCTCGAGCAAATGCATACCAATCTGTATCATCGGGAACCTCAGTCATGCCGTCCAGAGGAAAGATCACGCCCTTTAAAGCTGCTGTTTCCAGGTCTGGTCGTGAAAGCGCAATCAGGTCAGGCAGCACATCCGGTGCAGCAGCGCTGGTTGCCGTCAAAGAATCTAACAAACCGCCCATACCACTGGCTGCTTTCACCCGCACATTGATGTCCAAGCCATCGTACAGTGACGAAAATGTTTCCAGCCGCTCAATAAACAAACGGCTGGCGGCCGTATCTGCGTCTGGATTCATTTCAGGGGGCACCCAAACCGTCAAACTGGTGACAGGTTCTGGGGTTGGCACGACATCTGGCATTTCTTCTGGAGTGGGCGTCAATTCACTTATTTCACCCGCTGGTAGTGTGGGTGTAGGTGATTCATCAGTCAGCCATGGAACATCAAAGGGCAGTTCCTCACAAGCAGAAAGCAGCAACGCCATGATCAGCCCAATCGCCACCATCAAACGAATTTTCTTCACCAGCTCTTCGCCAACCTTTCCATGGGTCAATCTAATTTAATTGGTTCGCTTAATATTTTTACCAGCAGTTTGACCGCATTATCAACATCGTCAAAGTCTACCATTTCAGAAGGAGAATGGATATAACGACAGGCGATCGAGACGCAACCCGCTGGGACACCACTGCGTGTCATCTGAATCGCCCGCCCGTCAGTTCCACCAGCTTCCAACACCTCCAACTGGTAGGGAATACCCGCGCCCTGTGCTGTCTTGACCATCCAATCCACCAGACGGGGGTCAGCGATGAAGCTTGAATCCCGCACTTTAATCGCCGGGCCATCACCTAGAGCAGTCATCATCTTTGTGCTTCGCCGTGGTGTATCGCCACTCAATGTGACATCCACTGCAAAGCCCACATCGGGGTCCACGCCAAATGCAGCCGTCGTTGCCCCTCGCAAGCCAACTTCTTCCTGAGTGCTGAAAACAAAATGCACTTCATGGGGTGTACTTTCGAGTTTTCTTAACACCTCAATGGCTATGGCAGCAGCGATACGGTCATCCATCGATTTAGCTACCAAGCGTTTCCCAAGGTCCAGGAAAGGCCGTTCAAAACCACACACATCACTAACCTTGAGCGGACAATCTTCCTTGCTGGTCGCGCCCACATCAATAAACAGGTCCGTGAGTTTGGGTGTTTTGCCCCGTTCAATCCCATCCATCCCAATTACCCCCCTGGTGCCATCCATAAATAACACCCGCCCGCCGTAGCAGGTTAAAGGGTTGATTCCACCAATATTGGTGAAACGGGCAAAGCCGTTATCATCAATATGAGTCACCATCAAACCAATCTCATCAATGTGGGCAGAGATCATCACCCGCATCCCGCTTTCAGATCGGGTGCCCCTTTTCGCGATCAAACTACCCAGCGCATCAACCCGGATCTCATCTGCTGTGTTTCCGATCGCTTCCCGAATCACATCTCGAATTTGATATTCAAACCCCGAAGGGCCGGGGGTTTCAACAAGTTTTTTTATTAATGATTTCATTAAAGTGCTCCTGTATGAAAAAGTCAGAAAGTGGTCTATTTACCGTGTAAGCCGGGACTATCCCCTTTGTTCGCCTGATAACAGGTCTGGGGTCAATCGGGCTAATGCGGCCTGCAGCAAGCGCTGTGTATTGGCCCAATCATCCAACCTGGCAATGCCGGCTGCTGTATGGGCATAGCGTGAGGGTACAGAAACGGAAATACTGGGGATACCACTGCGCACCTTGTGGATCGCGCCAGCATCGGTTCCACCGCCGCCTGGCTGCCTGAGCTGCCAGGGAATACCCTCATCCTGGGCTGTTTCAGCAAGCCAGTAAACAAGCCGCCGGTCAGCTATCGTGGCCCTGTCCATCGTATAAATAGCAGGGCCGCCATCCAGACGAGTATTATATTGGACATTCTCATCTTCCTCATCCCAGTGCGGCAGGTCATAGGCAGGTGTCGAATCAACAGCAACAGCCATGTCAGGATCGAAGGTATAAGCAGCCACCCTGGCACCTCTCAGCCCAACTTCCTCCTGCACCGTGAAGGCCAACAGCAGGTCAATCGTATCAGGCGGGTGTCTGAGCAGCTCAATCAGAATCGCTACGCCAAAACGATTATCCAGCGCCTTTGCGCATATGCTGGGACCCAGGATTTCAAAACGGGTAGCAAATGTTGCTCGATCGCCCGGCTTGACACGGTCGCCAATTTCAGGGCCAAGATCGATCCGCATGGAAGAGACCGGGATTTTATTTTTGCGTTCCTTGGTGGTTGTCATGTGAATTGGTTTTGCTCCAATGACACCGGGGAGATGATCGCGGCCCACCAGCACAGATTTGCCAGGTAGCTGACGTTCATCTATTCCCCCAACAAGGTCGAATTCAAATAATGAGTTATCATGCTTCTTGACAATCATCAGGCCTATCTCATCCATATGCGCAGCCAGCATCACCCGCACCCGGTTTTTTCTTTGGCCCAATCGTTTCACCAGCACATTGCCCAAGGCATCCACTTTAACCTCATCACCGAGTGGACTTACTTCCTCAAGGACAATTTGGCGTACCTCATGCTCGTCGCCTGACACAGCGCTGGCATTACACAACTTCTCCAATAATTGGATTGGTTGCGTGTCTATTTCTGGAACATGGTTTGTGGAAACTTCTCGATTCTTGCTCATCTATCACTCTTCCCAATGGATCTGTTCTAAAGCGTCAGGTGTCAGGTCAGCTACATATTCTGCCATCAAGCGCCCAGCGCGTCGGATATCTCTTAAAGAAACGGTCTCAACAGGGGTATGCATATACCGCAGTGGGATGCCCAAAACCATGCAAGGAATACCCTCTGCCACAATCTGCACGCCCATCGCATCTGTTCCGGACATTTTCGGCATCAGGTCGCGATGATAGGGAATCTCCAGTGCTTTTGCCTTCTTTTCAAAGGCATCGTATAACGCCGGATGGATATTCGGCCCATATCCCAACCCCACACCTTCACCAAAGGGCAGGTTGCGCCAGTCGTTAGCCCCCAATCCCTTCGCGAAACATACATCAATAATTATAGCGAGGTCTGGCCGGATATCAAATGGTGAGGTTAATGCCCCACCCAGGGTTTCTTCTTCCTGGACGGAGGCGACTGCCCACAGGTCCCAATCATGTAATCGGTTCTGAAGCGCTTCCAGGCATAAGGTGGTTGCTGCTACAGAAACCCGGTTGTCCAATGTATGCCCGGCGAGTGCCTCACCAGTTAGTTCAAGAGGTGCTTGTGCATAGGCAACAATATCTCCTACACGAACTTTCTTTGAAACCTCAGACGGGCGCAGTCCCACATCAACAAACAAGTATTTCATTGGTACGGGTCCATCTCCAAGAGATTTTGGCAGCAGATGCGCCGGCGGTTGCACAACCACTCCTGGCATCTCCTCTCGACCGTGGACAGTTACAGGCTGCCCGGGCAGGATACGATGGTCTATACCACCAACCTGAGTCACCCGCATCAACCCATCATCAATCTCCGTCACCATCATACCAATAGCATCCATATGTGCTGAGATCAATACACGCCGCCTTGGATCATCCCCCCGTCCCTTTTTGAAACCATGCAGACTGCCAATCTTGCTTGTAGACAATGCATCTGTCAGTGGCTCCCAGGTTTTATGGATGATCTCTCGCACCGGGCCTTCAAAACCTGAAAGTCCCGAAACGGATAAGATCTCTTTCAGTAAAGCCGTTAAATCTATCATATATATCAAGTTCCTCGTTAGGTCATAATTATGGAGTCTCTGTCGGCACCGGTGTATTGGTCACTGTCGGTGCAGCGATAGTCGGTGTGGGCGTGATTGGCGTAAGCGTCACGGTTGGGGTGGATGTTGGTGTATGTGTCAGTGTTTCAGTCGGTGTCAAAGTTTCTGTTGGTGTCTCCGTCGGCGTTTCCGTGGGTGTCTCCGTCGGCGTTTCTGTGGGTGTCTCCGTCGGTGTTTCTGTTGGTGTGTTTGTTAACGTCTCCGTCGGTGTAAACGACGGGGTCAACGTCATAGAGGGCGTGAGCGTAATATAACGAGTGGGTGTAATTGTGGGCGTGTTTGTGGGCGTTCTCGTGATGGTCGGGGTGACTTCTACAGGACGGGCTTGCTCCATACGCAATAACACCACGCCCACACAATAGCATGGGAGTGAGATCAATATGACCATGATGAGAAAATAGCGAATTCGCTTTTTCCTGCTCAAATTTCTCAAGACACCTCCGGCAAATCAAATGATATCATCATGCGGTAAGCAGGGCAAGTCAATAAGTGCTGATATACAGCATAATCTCGACCAAATCGCCACTCAGGGCTTCCTGGCCGCAAACCAGACACGGGGTGTTGTTGTGTGGACATCTGTGCGGTTGCTTAAATTTCCATACATGCCCGCAATCTCAAAACCATTTTTAAGGAGTAATAATTGGATATCGGCAAGAGGATAACCACGCTCCTGATGTACCTCGTCAATTCGTTCCCAAAGCCGACGCTTTCGCTTGAAAACAGTGATCAGCATTGTTGCGATTTGATTTTCGTAATCAAATGATTGTCGATGGATCTCGATGAAATCATCCGAATCCTTCTGAACATAGGTTTCCTCTTGCATCCAAACAACTGCCAGTCCATAAATCGTATTCATGTCAAAGATGAAGGTTCCACCTGGCCGAAGTGCATTGTAAACACCCTGTAATGTTTCCTGCAGGTCATTTACTGTGAGCAGATAGTTCATACTATCAAAAAAACAGGTCACAAGGTCAAAAGCTTCATTAAAAGACAACGAGCGCATATCCTCAACAAGGAAATTGACCTGCGCACTTTCCTTCTTCGCTCGCGCTTGCGCCAACTCGATCATGCGCTGAGATTGATCAATGCCTGTCATTTTATATCCCAGTTTCGACATCCCCACCGCGAAACTTCCCTCACCACAGGCCACATCCAGGATATCGACTGGCTCAATCGCCATTTCACCAAGGTAAAGCGGCAGCACGGATTCCACCAGACGCTCCGAAAAACGCAAGTAGTCTCCCTGTTGATAGAAAGTTGCAAAATGATTATAAATGGTCATAGTTAGTATTCAATTGTTGTTGTAATTGTGATTGGTTTTTGAGTGAATGGTGAAAAGTTAGTCGTGATTAGCCAAATGGCGTAACCTGGTTGTAGATGTTGAGTATCAGGGATTGGGTATCAGGAAAATTAATCTCATACCGTACTCTGACCAAAGAGCCTGTTCTTTTTTCCTAATCTATCTTCTAACACTATTCAGGACGGGTAACTACTCCCAATTCACGATTCATTCTTCACCATCATTACGCAAATAAATCTTCGCGCTCAAATTTTTCATCCAGTTTTGATAAGCCATAGGAACACAGCGCACCAAAGATAAACAGCAAGATACTCAAAATGATATCCCAGCCTGTGACATCTGCGGGAATGATGGCTAGGGTCGAACCCACCACAATGCCAAGGATGAAATGATACATGAATGCGTAGTATTTTCTGAATAAAAAGGCAACCAGCTTGGCGAAGATCAATATACAGGCAATCCCACCCAGCGCCAGCGGTATCACCACAGCCAGGTCAAACACACGGATGCCAGCAGCCATCGGCTGGTACAAACCCAAATAAATCAGGAAATTAGATGGGCTCATACCGGGTACAACCACGCCCAATCCAATCAGTGCACCACTCATGACCCAATTGATAAAATTTGATTCAAGCTGAATGATGCGGAATGTCTCCATCCACAACATCAAGGATAAAGTACTAACAGCAAAAACAGCCAGCACCAACCAGTGCCCCCAGTTTCTGCCCTGTGAACCTGAGGTTTTAAAGAGCGAGGGGAAAGTGCCGGCAATAAAACCAATAAACAGCCATGTGAACAGAGCTGGATTATGGGTGAATGCAATATCAACAACGGCAGCAAACGCAACCATACCGATTATCCCGCCAATCCCCACGGGGAAAAAGTAGAGCACATTTCTGATGAAGTTATGCCGCAAATTCCCCAAAAACCGGATCAGAGGTTCGTATATTCCAAACACAACTGCCAAGACGCCGCCGGAAAGCCCGGGTGTAATAAACCCGATCCCGACCATGATGCCTTTTAAGAAACGAACAAACCAATCGACAGCTGGGGTGAGTTTTTTTGTACTATTCATCGTCGTCATAAACCAACTAACTCCTTTTTGTTCAAAATGCGTTCCTCACATCTGCAGCCGCGTCAACACTGAATCAACATCAATAAAAACCTAAATCGAGTAAATAAGGAATCTATGGATTATGTACCGGGCTGGACAAATGTACAGGTATCTTAATAGTTGCCCAAATGTAGCCCCCCTATATTACCAGCTCTTAAAATTAAGGGGTAGGAATTTCCCGTCCACATCTTCCTGAACACCTCCAAGTGATTGATGTAATTAATTGTTCACGCTGGACTCACCTAAGCTCACCACCCCGAGTCGCTTGGCAATGGAACATAAGGTCATCAGCCAGGATTAAATAAGCCTCTAAGTGTCAGACACAAGTTTTACACATTTGTACTAACCAGGAACCCAGATGTAAAACAGCATTGCTTGATAACACAAAGCTTTCTACAACGCGTCTGCCTTCTTAATTTTTGTCAGTAATTTCCCATTTGAATTAAAATGCGGGCAAAATGTTTGGCGCCTTTAACATACAGGTCTTTACTGATGGACTCGTTGGGGGCATGAATATTGGTGTCTGCATCACCCGCGCCTGAAGTGATAATCGGCACATCTAAATATTTCTGGAAAATGTAATTAGGTCCTGACCCACCGATCATAGGAATCACAAGGGTTGGTTTCTCATATACACCCTCCCCTGCCTCCACCGCAATCCGAACCATGGGGTCATCCGGGTCGGTCTTTGCGCCGGGGTTGCCGCCCAGGTCCACAATTTCTATGTCTTCAAAACCGTGTTTATCAAGGTGTTCTCGCAATTGCGCAAGTACTTTTTTAGGCGTTTGATCCGGGATCAGACGAAAATCAATTTTAGCCGTGGCTTCAGCAGGC
>PWSY01000080.1 GCA_003563055.1 Anaerolineaceae bacterium
GCCACACTGCAACTAGAAGCCCGCATTGTCGACATGGAATACGGCCAGGGCGCTGCACCGGATCAGAGCTTCTTCCAACGGCTCACCCTCGACCTGGCGGTATGGCCAAAGGAACGCCCCATCACCTAAACCACACAGGCAGATATTCATTGGGTGGTCAGTACTAACCCAAACCATCACACGCGCAACCTCTCTCTCCTGGAGCGCAATCCCCCCCGCCAACGGAAGGAAGGTGAGGGTAAACTATGATCCTTTGGGATGATAAGCAGTGTGTAAAATGTATCTGGCTATCCTCAAAAAGCAAATTGGGATGCAAAAACAACATCACAGGTCACGTTTCCAAGGAGACTTTTTTCTACAGCTCTCCTGGATCGGAATAATCACGATCAACCAAAATTATTAACCCACATAATATGCCCGCCCCTAAGGTTCCATCGGGCTGCCGTAAAGCCAACGGTAAATATAATGGATCTCATTAATCAGCCGAATGTAGTTACGCGTCTCCTCGATGCGGACCACCTCGACAAACAGGTCCGGGTCATCAAAGGGCATCAACCCTTTCCACACGATTGTATTGCCAGGCCCGCCATTATAGGCTGCCAGCATGGCAAACAGGTCACCATCAAATAACTGGCGTTGTTTTCGCAGGTATCGCGTCCCAAATATGAGGCTGACATGGGGCCGGTCAAGATCCCCCACCGAATAATCCCCTGGCCAGGACATCTCGGCTGCCAGTTGTGCGCCGGTGTCGGGCATAATTTGCATCAGCCCCCGGGCACCGGCAACAGAGCGGATGAATCCCTCGTAAGCACTTTCCTGGCGCATGGTGGCCAGCACCAACAAGGGTGAGATCCCTTCAGATTCCGCAACCGGCAGGAGCCAGTCCAGGTAGTACGCACCAAAGCGGATCCGTGAGAAGAATTTTGGCCCGGTCAGCGCATCACCGCCCTCCAAACCGGCCAGGCGCAGGATCTGGCTGGAGGCAATCAATGCAGAACGGTACAGACCGATGTCAACCAGGGCCGGTATCAACCGAAATGTTTGGGCAGGCTCCTGGGCAAACTCGATCCGCATCGATTCAAATTCGGCTTTGGCCCTCTCATAATCCCCCAGTGCCCAAAATTCCAACCCACGCTGATAGCGCATGTCGTAAACCAGCATGCCAGGGCTTTCAAGGTTGGTATCCAGCGGCAGGTCAAATGTGGCTTTGAGCCAGTTTTCGGCTTCCGCCCTGAAAGGTTCCAGGTCCGGGTCCAAATCAAAAGTATCCGGGTCTGTAAACATATCTCGACCGATCAACAAATCTTCAGCCCGGATGCTGTAATGGCCAAAGGGGTTCGCCGTTTGGGCCAGCTTCCAGCTATCCAGGGCTATGCTGATGTCGCCCTGGGCTTCCTGGCACTTACCAATCCATAGGTGCGAGGCCGCCACTTCAGATGGCTGGCTGGCCAGCACCAGCGCCCGGGAAAATACAGCCTGTGCATCAGCCCATTCATCCAGGCGAACATGGGCAATGCCTGCGAAAAAGACAGCCTGGAAAGTGTATTCCGACTCAGGGTATTCGTTGGCGATACGGGCCCAGGTATTGGCGGCCGCCAGCAGCATATCCGCGCGCTCAAAAGACCGCCCTGCCCTGAAGAGGAATTCTGGTGCAACTGGGGTGTCTGGACGTTGAGCAACATATGCCAGCGAGGTTTCAGCCGACGCCTGGGGATCGTTCATGAAAGCCCATTGGGTGAATTCAATACTTTGCCAGGCATCAACATAATAGGGGCTGGCCGGGTACCCCTCAATCAACGCTTGCCATTGGGCAATCGCTTCTTCGTGACGCGGCTCACCGCTGACCACGCCTGCAGAACGAATGGCCAGACCCCGGTAGTACAGGGCCGCGTCGGCCATTGATTCTGGCATCTGTGCCAGGTAACGGTCAAAGGCTTCAATGGCCAGGATATGATTCCCAAAATTATAGTTGATTAAACCACGCTGGTATTCGTTCACAGGCACGCCTGCATTGACCAGGATCACCAATGCCGTACGTGCATCATACGCGAAGGGATAGTTGTCAACCGCGTTCTGAAAATAAGCATAGGCCTGTTCGGGTTGCTCCAGTTCCTGGTAGATCTGGCCGATCAGCAGGTCCATTTGAGCCCTGGTAAAATCGCTCTCTGAGGACTGGTTGATCTCCTGATACAGGGCCAGTGCAGTCTCAAGGTCTTCCTTGGCCTGGTAAGCCCGACCTATTTTGATCAACACACCCTCGCTGCCACCTGGGGGGCCCGTCTCGCTTGCCAACTGATAACTGGCTATGGCCTGCTCATAGTCGCGTAAAGTGTGGTAAAGGTCACCCCGTTTTTCATGAATATGGGTGTCGATCAGATCTGGACGGAGGGTCAGGTAAACCTGGTAGGAATCCAGCGCGTCCTGATAACGCTGCAATTGTGTGTAGGTTTGACCCAAGAAATAATTGGCTCTGGCCGCGATGATGGGGTCGGTTGCACCGGCTGCAGCACGCAAATTGTTCAATCCTGAAGAGGGGTTGCCCTTTAATAAATAAGCCTGCCCGATACCTAAATTGCTTTTGGCGATCAGAGCTTCATCATTGCCTTGAGAAAGTGTTTCGCGGAATATTGTCAGCGCCCTGTCGTAATCACCCATAAAGATTGCCTGATCGCCTTCATCCAGCCTGACTTCAGGGGGTAATGTTGGCGTAATGGTCGGGGTGTGGGTGGGTTCGGGAGTCAGGGTCACCGTCGCAGTGACCGTAGGGGTTTCAAGTATTTGTTCAGGTTCGCTGGTTGTACAGGAAGTCAGCACCATCACCAACATCAGCCCGAACAGGAAGCTGTTTTGGATAATTTTCATAGGTTAAAGTGTAACACAAGGTACGTTTGTCATAAAGTTGACAGATAATGGGTGTAAGAGGGATGAAGCTGTTTAGGCAGGTGATTAAACAGCCCTTGCTGAACGGACCGTTAGACATCAGATGGTGGATAGCCTGTACGCTGCTGGCCAGACCCTTGACCCCTTTGATGTGTTCATTGATGGGCCTTGGGGATCACGCTTCTGGAAGGTTGGCCGCTCGATACTGGCTGCCAATCAATCGCTGAGATATGCCTTCAGGTAACGTTTGATTGAGGGATGGCGTAGGCGAGTCAGCGCCTGCTTTTCAATTTGGCGCACCCTTTCACGGGTAACGCCCATCTTCATCCCAACTTCTTTTAATGTATATGATTGTCCATCCAAAAGACCAAAACGCAGCTGTAAGATGCGCACTTCTCTGGGAGGAAGCTCGTCCAGAATACTTGTCAGGTGTTCCCTCAGCAGGTTGGTTGTTGCGGTGTCTTCGGGTGGCTGGGATTCTTCGTCTTCAATAAAATCACCCAGCATGGCGTCATCCTCATCCCCTACTGGAGTCTCAAGTGAAAGGGGACGCTTGGCCACTTCGGTCATTTGTTTAACTTTTTCTGGAGTCACTTCCAGGGTCTGTGCCAATTCTTCCAAAGTGGGTTCACGGCCAAACTTCTGGGTGAGTTGTAGTTTGGTGCGTAAAAACTTATTGATTTGGTCACCCATATGGACGGGAACGCGTATTGTCCGTCCCTGGTCTGACACAGCTCTGCCAACTGCCTGGCGGATCCACCAGGTGGCGTAGGTGCTGAATTTATGACCCCGGCGATACTCAAATTTCTTGGTTGCCCGGATCAAACCAATATTGCCCTCCTGGATCAGGTCTAAAAAGGGAACCCCCCGATTCATAAATTTTTTCGCCACACTGATCACCAAACGTGAGTTCGCAGTGATGAGTTGTTCCCGTGCCTCCCAGCCTTCTTCAATTAAGCGGCATAATTCTATCCTGCGCCGGTTGGACACATACCCCCGGGCAAGTTCCTCACGCGCCATTCGCCCGCTTTCAATACGTTGTGCCAGGGTGATTTCTTCGGTTGCTGAGAGCAAGGGAACACGCCCAACTTCCCTGAAATACAGGCCGACCACATCATTGGGATCGATGTTGGCCAGGTCATCGGAGCTGGCCACCTTTTCATTCGCTTGTTTTTCCAGATCCTTATCACTTGGTTCTTCAAGAAGATCTGCGTCTTCTACATAAGGAATACCCGCGCTGATCAAGGTTGAAAAGGCGAGCTCAAGCTGAGCCACGTCGTTTTCAGCGTTAGGGAAGAACTTGAGTATGTCGTTGATCGTAACAAACGAATTTTTTCTTCCCAGTTGTATCAGTTGTGCAATAGAGGAAGCGTTTTTGTTGCCATTATCTTTATTATTCAACTTATTAATACCTGAAGTGGCTTTCTGCCTATTAATAGTGATTAATGCTGTATTATTCAACAGCCGAAAGCAATGTGGACCTGCAATCGGATTTATTTTTCGTTAATTTTTATTGTTATGAGGTTACTCTATTTTTGCTGAAATTGCAATCTTTTGCTCAAGACAGTCGCTTTAACAAAGCGATCAGTGGCAGTAATTTTTGCTGGTCAAATTTCGTGCTGTTTGTGACCCCCAAACTTTGCATTCCAGAGTGCATATCATGGAAAAATCGAGATTGTGTTAAAGAAAGCTTTGATCAATTTTACCAAACCATAAGCCACAACAGTGGCATTGAAGATATACATCACCACAGTTGTCCACAGGTAAAGGCCAAAAGGCACCTGATAGGCGCCGCTCACGATGCTGAGACCCCTTTTGCCAATCGGGAGGGACCGCCCGATCAACAGAAAATAAGGTGAGTTTACAGGCAGTTTACTCAACCCAAAGGGAAGTTTAGATTTTTTTTCCTCGAAATCAAATACATCTCCCACCGCTTTACCGATATGGTATTCCAAAATGGCAGCCAGTGTATTGCCCACTGAGGCAATAATGATCGCTTCTATCGGGCTCATCAATAAGGCGATGAAAACGGTTAGCGGTGAAGCCGGTATGAAAGTAAAACCTAACAGGAAATAAATCCCGATGCTGATGATCGCCGTCTGCCTCGGATGCTGACGGATGAATGCGCGGGCCTGTGAAAATTCAAAACTGAGCGATAAGACCACTGCAATAATAATAACCACCAAAACCAGCGCTATCTTGATGATGTGATGATCATTAATTTTTCTGATGGATCTTTCAATATAACGCTTCATATGCGTGATTCAACTCAATCCAGTCGTTGGTTGGCCCGCAAAAGATAGGCTCCCTCTTGTCATCAATAATACATCGCTGTGGTTGCTTGGGTCAAACACCTTACCGGGCTTATCCATCAAGAAAAAGCCTCAACAGGTAAGGTTCACCATATCCACAATTCCCACAATAACCGAAATGATGCAGGCATCCGGGTTGTTGAGTACCTGGCGAGCACCATTTCCCTCGCGGTTAATCAATACAGTGTCACCCACCCCAGCCTGGGCTTTGTCAATCGCAATAAAGTCGCCGTCAGCCCTGTCGCCACCCAGTACCAGTGGCTGCACCACCAGCAGTTTCTGGTTATTATAATGCGGGTGACTCATCGTGGTCACCACTGTGCCTACCACCTTAGCCAGAATCATCTCTTATCCTGTTATGAAAACCGGGTCACCCCGGGTTTGAGGGTGTAATCAAAATCGCCATGGGGCCGAACGATCAATTCATCCACAATACCCACCAATGCCAGATCAATTGGAACAAACGTTTCGTCTGGCATGGCTAAAGCAGCTTCACGTGAACGCACCATTACACAAAGATCCCCCACACCTGCTTCAACGACATCCACTGCCACCTGTAACCTGCCAACAGGTTCAAGTGCTTTGTTCAGGGGCTGAACAATCAACAGCCGAAGGGATTCCGTGCCAGAATATTTAATCGTACAAACGGCCGTACCATGCACGCGACCAAACAACATGGCTCATCCCATCCGAACATTATTTAGCACACGGGTAATGATCGTGTCCAATAATTCCGGATCCACCCGATCACCCAAATTTGCTTCGACCGCCCTATGAATGCGTTGACGCAGGGCTTCGTTTTGAGTGGATGCAGGGGGGGCACAGGGTTTACCGTCTGAAGCAGCCTGTGCTGCTTCTGAGAGGTATGGCCTGATAGGGGATGAGGGTGGTCGTTCGTGTACTTGTACGAGTTTCAGTCCCATTCGTTCCGCTTTTTCATAGGCCAACGCTGTCAACACCACATCCTCGCTCAGGTTCAGCGTATCCTGGCCCCTGGCGACCATATCTTCGATATCACGTTCAGTGTAGAATTTTTTTGCCATTTAATTTTCCTGTCGGTTGGATCAAGAAAACCGATCCATAAGATTTCTCAGGGCAACCTCAGCTGGATAATTATTACTGCTTCGTTTTGAGCCTGACGGCCAGCAAAACATGTTCTGCCCAATCGAGCAACTGACAAGCCACAGATGACCCTGATATTAGCCTTCCCAGCCGCATCATTTCAGGACTACCCGACCTATTCTGCTGGTGCGCCTACCCATACCACTGGCAAAGGGATGCTGCCCTGTCGACATTGGTAGAGAAGCTGGGCAGGGTGTTATTTCTTGTCTGCTGTACTGCCCTTTGATTTATTGGGCAGGATCATTTCAACATCTTCATGGGGCCTGGGGATCACATGAACCGACACGAGTTCACCGACGCGTTTTGCTGCGGCAGCACCCGAGTCTGTGGCTGCTTTCACCGCACCAACATCGCCTCGGCACATAACGGTCACAAAACCGCCGCCAATATACTCCGATCCGATTAATACCACGTTTGCAGACTTCACCATGGCATCAGCCGCTTCGACCGCGCCCACCAAACCCCGAGTCTCCACCATTCCCAATGCAATTAACCTTGTATCCATAGCCATTATTTAAACCTTTCTTGTATTAAGTTGATTATATACCTGTTTTGTAACTACTCAGCCAGCCCTGCTGCTGAAGGTTCCCTTGTAGCCTGAGTAGTTACCCTGTTTTTAATATTTCTTCCACCACACTCCGGACAACCTGCTCAATTTCCTGGGCTGAAAGGCCGGCATTCGGTCGGCCCGATACCATCGCAGCATCTGGAGGGGGTGATAATTCATAAGCAAGACGTTTTATATTGAACAAATGCTGGGTGGAGATATTATCACCGGTAATAGAGCCGCCCACACCCCCGGCGCCGAGGGTCATCGAGGGCAAGACCCCGGTGGTCACACCAACGGCACCCAACGTTCCCATAGTATTGACCGCAATCCGAAATACCGGTTTCTCCAACCCGAAGGCCATAATGACCTTTTGATCGGTGGCATGAATGATCAGGCTGTGCCCCCGGCCGCCGAATTCAATCAGGGCAATACAACGGTCACAACCGGCTTCCCAACCCTCTTCTTCGTACCAGCCCAATACGGTGGTCAATTTTTCCCGTGAGAGCGGTTCTTCTTTGCCGGTCTTCTCCAGCCGGGTCACCAAAATACGGGTGCCGCTGGGAACCTCAAACCCGGCCATCTCTGCCACATATTCGGCAGGTTTTCCCACCGTCGCTATGTTCATGCTCCCATCCGGGTGGAAAAGCAATTTCCGGAGCAATTGAGTCTGGTGGGGATCGGTGAAGTAAGCCCCTTCTTGCTGCATTAATGCCGCCAACTGCCTGGCAATCGGCTGGTCTGCCACAACAGCCTGTTCCGTGGCACAAATCGTGGAGCAGTCAAAAGCCTTGCTTGCCACGATATAACGGGCAGCTTTTACCAGGTCCGCAGAGCGATCCACATAGGCCGGTACATTGCCGGGCCCAACGCCGATAGCCGGTTTTCCGGTTGAATGGGCAGCCCGCACCATGGGAGTGCCGCCAGTGGCCAGGATCAGCGCCAAATATTTATGCCGCATCAGCGCTTGGGTTCCCTCAAGGCTGATGTTCTGCATACATGAGATCAACCCCTTCGGGGCGCCATTTGCTTCGGCTGCCTGGGCCATAATTTGGGTTGTTTCAAAACAGCATTTGGCTGCCGACGGGTGGGGGGCAATCACGATCGCGTCTCTGGCTTTGACGGAAACGAGGATCTTAAACATCACCGTGGATGTCGGGTTTGTACTGGGGGTCAGGGCCGCGATCACGCCCATTGGCCAGGCAATATCATAAATTTTTTTCTCAGGGTTGTGCCCAATAATGCCAACGGTTTTGATGTCCTTGATGCTTTCCCATACATTTCGAGAGGCAACTTCATTTTTGAGACGTTTGTGCTCTGGCACGCCAAAACCGGTTTCCTCATACGCCTGGATCCCCAAACGTGTAGAGGCAGCAAAGGCAACCTCTGCCATCGCCGCGCATACCCGGTCAACCTGCTCCTGGGAAGCTGAGGCCCATTGCTTCCAGGCAGCAAAGGCCTGGCCCGCCAGGTCTCTGGCTTCTTGAATGGATCGTAAATCTTTATCAACTCCTGGCATCGGTTTAACCTTTCTGGAAGGTCACTTCACCATCAACTTCAAGTGTGTCGATCATGGCCATAATGACCGCATCAACCGGCCTTTCCTTGGTGATGGCGGTCTGTCTTGCGCTGGACCCATGGGCGGTCAACACCATATCACCCACACCAGCATTGACCGTATCCACGGCAACATAGGGTTTCCCAAAAGGAGTCCCTTTTTCATCCGCTTGCTGTACGATCAGCAGTTTTTGTCCTGTCAGGGTTTCATCCTTAATCGTCGAAACCGTGGTTCCGATCACTTTGGCAATCAGCATGGTGTTTTTCTCCGATCAATAGGGTTTGGCTGTTGCGGCCGACCCTTGGGGTGCTTTGACTTCAGGCGTTCCAGCCTGGATAATCTTAATCCCGGCACTAGCGCCAATCCGTGTGGCCCCGGCCGCGATCATCTGCTCGGCTTCTTCATGGGAGTGGATTCCGCCTGAGGCCTTCACACCGAGCTTTGGGCCAACCGCCCGACGCATCAGGGCAATATCATGGACTGTTGCCCCACCGCTTGAAAAGCCTGTGGATGTTTTAACATAGTCGGCCCCGGCTTCTTTGGCCAGCAGGCAGGCGATTGTTTTCTCTTCATCGGTTAATAAAGCGGTTTCAATAATCACCTTTACCAGCGCGCCGGCCGCATGGGCCACCCTGACCACTTCCCGAATATCTCGAGCGACCACTTCATTATCACCAGCCTTCAATGCACCGATATTAGCCACCATATCAATTTCCGTGGCGCCATTATCGATCGCATTTTGTGTTTCGAAGGCCTTCACTTCCGTGGAGGTCGCGCCCAGGGGGAAACCGATCACCGTGCAGACTTTCACAGCCGAATTTCGAAGGAGGTCTGCGCACAGTTTGACATGGGACGGGTTAACGCATACCGAGGCAAAATGGTACTTCTTTGCCTCAAAACATAATTGGGCAATTTTATCCGCGGTGGCATCCGGCTTGAGCAGGGTATGATCGATCATACCCGCCAGGGATTTATCCTCGGGGATCACGCCCACGGTGGAAGAGATCCGTTCTGCACCCGCGCTGATCACCTGACCGGCGTTATCGAAGCAGGTTTTTACTTTAACCCCATCCACAACCTCCAGGATACAGGTCGCGCCCTGGGGATTCTTGTGTTTCTCTTCCTGCTCAATCATCGTTAGCAGGACTTCCCGGGTGATAATTTCGACCAGTGTTTCAACGGTTTTAATGTCTGGACTCATGCTTTCTTCCCATCATCTTGGAACATTCTCTCGATAACGCGCAGCTTATCCACACGCCTGGCATGTCTACCGCCGCCAAATTCTGTCGTCAGCCAGGTGTTTAATATTTGTTTCGCCAGGGTGGTGCCAATCAACCCGGCACCCAGGGATAAGACATTGGCATCGTTGTGTTCGCGGCTGTTGACGGCTGTGGCAAAATCATAACACATGGCTGCCCTCACCCCCGGCACTTTATTGGCCACCATACAAGAGCCGATCCCGGCACCATCAATCACCACGCCTCGCCAGGCTTCCCCTGAGGCCACCAATTCCGCGACCGACAGCGCAATATCCGGGTAGTCAACGGATTCTGCGGTATTTGTGCCGCAATCCAGGACCTGGAAACCCTGGTTGATTAATTCTTGTTTGAGGATTTCTTTGAGCGCCAGTCCGCCATGATCCGTCCCGATGGCAACCACTCGCTGACCGGACGTCTCGGCCGCAGCCCCCTTTCCACTCACGGCTGGCTGGCCCGCTTCACGCTCGGGGGATTGTCCACCCAGGGTCTGGTTCACAACTCTCTGGACAATTTGATGGATTTCTTCATTGGATAAGCGGTTATTCATAACGATTGCTCCAGATACACGGTTAGGCATGAGCCGGTGGTCAGCCCTTTACTGGCAAGGAGAATTTAATCA
>PWSY01000099.1 GCA_003563055.1 Anaerolineaceae bacterium
TGGTCTTCTGGTTCTCTCACACAACTTTTGAGAGAGGACTCGGATGGGGAATTTGGCGTTTGGATCCCTTCCTTTACAGAACGAAAGCAGTCGCTGCGCTTGTAATGACAAACCGGCTTTTACGAAAGGACGCACTCACATGGTTGTCTTTTCATTAGCTTTCTCCACTTTAGGTGGGTGGGGGTTCAACTTCGCTCCAGGAGAAGTTGGGGTGGTGGTTTTGCTGAGCACTGGATCAATTGATGGTGGGTTGGCGGGTTCTAAATTGGTCAAAATAGTTTCGCATGCTGGAAGCGATTTATCTCCCCGGCCAACCCACCCTACCAAAAAATTCCCAATAACTATTCCCTATTCACTTTTCTCCAATACCTGAGATCCCTTCGCTGCGCATGTAGTTGTTGTGACAACCTGCTGTTCTTTATGGTTTATAATAATAAAATCTGAACGGGTATGTTTTTTTGTTTGGATAATAATAATTGGAAGGATTGCGTATGAAACCGATTGCATTAACAGGCATAAAACCGACCGGCAAGCCCCACATTGGCAACTATCTTGGCATGTACCGACCGGCATTAAGCCTGATGGAAAATTATTTGGGGATGTATTTTGTAGCCGATTACCACGCGCTGACCAGCATGCATGATTCGGCAGCAATGAGAGAGCTTGTGTACGAGGTGGCCGCCAGTTGGTTAGCCCTGGGACTGGATCCGGATGAAGCTATTTTCTTTCGCCAATCTGATATCGTGGAGATCCCAGAATTTACCTGGATCTTGTCCTGTTTCACATCGAAGGGATTGCTCAATCGCGCCCATGCCTATAAAGCCGCTGTGGATGAAAACCTGGCATTGGGCCATGACCCGGATGAAGGCGTCAACGCAGGGTTGTTTTTCTATCCCGTCTTGATGGCCGCAGATATTCTCTTGTACGGTTCAGATGTCGTGCCCGTTGGATTGGACCAAAAACAGCACATTGAGATTACCCGTGATATTGCCGGCGCGTTCAATCGTACCTACGGTGACATCCTCAAAGTGCCGGAAGGCATTATCCAGGAGTCTGTCATGAAAGTGCCGGGGATCGATGGACGCAAGATGAGCAAAAGTTACGACAATACCATTCCCATCTTCGCACCCGAGAAAAAACTCCGCAAACAAATCATGCGAATTGTGACTGATAGTAAACGGCCTGAAGATCCCAAAGATCCGGAAGGGGACAACCTGTTTGCGCTGTTGCGATTCTTTGCCAACCCGGAACGATTGGAAGAAATCCGCCAGCTCTATTTGCAGGGTGGTGCTGCATATGGCACCCTCAAAAAGGAATTGGCCGAGATGATCCTGGCTCATTTTGCTGATGCGCGCGAAAAATTTGAGGATCTGATGAATAATAAGAATTATATTGACGATGTCTTATTAGACGGTGCCGAAAAAGCGCGCCAGATTGGGAGGCCCTACCTGGATGCTGTCCGCAAGGCAATGGGCATTGACTGAATCAAATCAGGTTGCCTGATACACAGTGATAAAAACGACTTTCATTTGAGTGCACTGCCCGGAAGATGGGTCTTAATCCATGGCTGAGCTTGGTTCGATTGAATTACTCATCATCGTTTCCATAGTGGTATTGCCCTGTCTTGGTCTTTTGGTTATTGGGGGTATTTGGGTGGTGGTGGCAGCCCTAGCAAAGAAAATAAGGCCGGATTAAAGCTGACCCTTGTTTGGCTGACGCCTTCATATCAGGCTGGTGCTCTTTCCGGGCATGTTCGCAGAAAAGCCAATAACCTTATGTTTGATCAACCGGCTGTAAACCGGCCGCCCGGTCCATATAATCGTTAACAACTGCCTCCAGTAAGGTTAGAGGTAAACCACCGTTGTTGATGATCACATTGTGGAAGTCTTTCAGGTCAAACGCGTCCCCAAGCGTTGCTTGGGCTTTTTGGCGGAGGGATATCAGCTTTAAATAGCCGATATAATAGGCGCAGGCTTGTCCGGGCATGACAATATAGCGTTCAACCTCTGTGGTGACATCCCTGATGGGCAGACCGGTCTTTGTCACCATATAGTCTATGGCTTCCTGACGGGTCCACTTTTTCCAGTGAATGCCCGTGTCCACCACCAGGCGAGCAGCTCGCCAGAGCAGCCCCTGTAAGCGGCCGAGATTGCTGAGCGCGTCGGGCTGGTGTAATTCACTCCCCAACAATTCTGCATACATCGCCCAACCCTCAACATAAGCATTAAAAAAATAGGTGCGCCTGAAGTTAGGCAACCCCCTGATCTTTTGGGCTTGTGCCATCTGGTAGATATGCCCAGGAATGCCTTCATGGTAGGCCAGTGTACGCATTCCCCAGCGATACACATTGTCTGGCTCTCGCAGGTTGACCCACATTGTACCGGGCCGGCTTCCGTCCATGGACGGTGCCTGGGCATAGGCAATGGGGGAGTCAGGTTCTTTGTATGTTGGCAGCCGTTTGACGGTGATCTTGTCCAACATGCCCTGGCTGAAGACGGCAGGCATGTGCTGGTTGATATCGTCCAGGATAGCCTGGTAATCATCAATAATGGATTGCCGCCGGTTTTCTCCATGATAATGATACTGGGGGTCTAACCTCAATTGCTTGAGTTGAGCCCCCAGAGAGTCTGTCGGCAGGCCTAGTTCATCAAAGATGGCACAGATGGAATCCGACAACCGTTTCACCTCATCCTGCCCCAATTGGTGGATCTCCTCCGCAGACAGGGCGGTGGTGGTATGGGTGCACAACAAATATGTGTAGTATGCCTCTCCGCCTGGCAGCTTCCACAGGCCGTCCTCATCGGTTGCCAGAGCAAGCAGAGCTTGAAGATAACTCTGCAGGTTCGTATAGGCTGGGATGACTTCTTTTTCGATCAATCTCATGACTCGTTGCCCCCACTTTTTGCTTGCTGGGGTGCTGAAGCGGTCTGTGTCTGCCAGTCGCTCGATGAAACTGGTGTACAAAGGGTTTTCATCAATGGGGGCAGAGATGAAGGCGTTAATTTGCGAGATTGATTTTTCGAGGACAATCTGGGGGGGAATGATGCCGGCCTCAACCCTTGATTTCAGGCTATCCTGTAGCCCGGCCAGTTTCCAGGCCACCTGACCTAATCGTGACAGGTAACGCCTTACACTGCGGGGGCCTTGAATCTTGTGATAAGTGCAGAGGAAATTAATCAGGTCGATGTGCACACCAAAAACAGGGTTAACCGGGTAGGGTCCCATGAAAACCGGGTTTGCCACCCAGTGGTAATAAAACTGGTGTCCTCGCAGATTCTGCTCAAAGTACCAGCACATCAGGTCATAGGTCAGCTGATTCTGGCCTGATAATTGATGGGGTTGATAGCGGCGAATCAGAGCCAGGCCATCCCGATCAAGTTGCCTGAGGTAGGCCATATAGCGGGGAGAAGCATCTGTCAGGTTGCCGCTGTGAAAATCCAGGAGGGTGTTATCCAGCTTTCCCAGGTATGTCAGCAGTTCCGGGTTGGCCAGTGCCATCCGAAGCCCTAGGCGCTCCACAGCCAGGTTGATGATTGGGGGTGTGCCCCAAATTAAACTATAGAAAAAATAAATTGCCGTCAGGGCGATAAAGACAAGCACGATCACCAGTAGTAACGACATGTGTTCCTCCGAAAATTATGAACTCAGATCATCCACGGATGAGGGGGGAGGCGCTTTGCTATCGCGTAATAACCGCCAGGCAGAAGCGCGTTGATTCATTGCCTGGATGAAGTCTGTCTTGCCGGATGTGTATGCCTGTGGTTCATTAGGGAATCGAGCAGCCAGGCCCTGTTTCAGGACCTGGTAGGCCCGGGCTTCATGTGGATGGGCGCGAAGGTAGTCACGAAAGGCGAGGTGTCGGGCCAGGTCTGGATGTCCCTTTTCAAAGGCATGGATATGGAACAGGTGCATTTTGCCGGCCAGTTTTTGAAAATAGCGCCTTCCAGGAATGCCATTTTCACCTTTGGGAAGGTACCCAAACTGGACCATGGTTGGATTGCAGGCATCAAGCGCAGCGAGATTGTTCACCTCGATAAGCATGTCAATGGTTGGCTTGGCAGCTAAATCGGGGATGGCTGTTGAGCCGACATGGTGTAGGTTGATGAGGTTTGCGCCCAAAATAACTTGGATTATTTCTGCCTCCTGTCGGAAAATTCCTGGCCAGGCAGGGTCATAGGGAACCACTTCAATTTTTCGAGCCATGGACTGCCTTTCCTGGATAATGCGACCTTAATGGTTTTCAAATCTATTATAGCTGGGATTTTTATAGGATTGAGGGCTTAGCGGTGGCTGTATCGGTTCCCCTTACGCTTCAGCAGCAGGGCTGCCTGAGTAGTTACCTCAATGTTATAATTATTTATTGAAAAGGGTCTTCATGGAGCCAGGATGAAATTATCTGTTCTGATACCGGTCTTTAACGAAAAACGCACCATTCAGGAGCTGGTTCAGCGCGTCTTGCAGCAGGATATCCCGGGTATTTCTGCGAAAGAACTGGTCATCGTGGACGATTGTTCCACCGACGGATCAGACGAAATTATCCGAAAACTTGAGCATCAGCATCCCGAGATTATTTACCCAATTTTGTTGGATGAGAACAAGGGCAAAGGCAACGCAATCCGGGTCGCTATCCAGGTTGCCAGCGGAGACATTGCCATCATTCAAGATGCCGACCTGGAATATGACCCAACTGACTACACAATCGTTCTGAAGCCCATCATTGATGGGCATGCCGATGTGGTCTATGGGTCACGGTTTGCAGAACGGGCGCAACGGCGGGTGCTCTATTTCAGGCATACCCTGGCAAATCACTTCCTGACCTTCATTAGCAATTGCTTAACAGACCTTAACCTGACCGATATGGAAACCTGTTACAAAGCTTTTCGATTGGCGGTTGTAAAAACGATCCCCATTCGCTCCAAAGGTTTCGGAATCGAACCGGAACTGACCGCGAAATTTGCCAAACGCAAGTTGCGCATCTTTGAAGTGCCCATCAGTTATAACGGCCGTACGTATGCTGAGGGAAAAAAAATTAAATGGACAGATGGGCTCAAGGCTTTGTGGGCAATTATTAAATTCTCCCTGATTGATGACATGATTAGCGGTGATTTCTTGCATAAAGACCTGTTAGCCATGGAATCTGCACCGAAATTTACTGAGTGGACCATTGCGCTCATTCGCCCCTATATCGATGGTTTACTGCTGGAAATTGGCTCCGGTATCGGTAATAATGTCCGCATCCTGATGCAGTACACCGATGTGGTTGCCACTGAAGCCAACCCGCGTTACCTGGAGGTGCTTAAAAATGCCTTTTTCAACACGCCTGGGGTGGAGGTTCACAGGTGGGATGCAACACAACCACCCCCTCCTCACCTGGCACAGCCAGATTCAATATTGTGTGTTAATGTCCTCGAGCATATTGAGGAAGACATGACAGTCATCAAAAATGCCAGGACTCTTATAAAGCCGGGCGGTCGCTTGATTTTCATCGTACCCCGAGGGCATAAGCTGTTTGGCAATCTCGATTCAACCATTGGCCATTACCGTCGTTATGATCAGGATCGCCTTCGTACCATGATTGAGCGCCAGGGTTGCCCAGTTGAAGAACTGTTCACCATGAACAAAGTTGGGGTGTTGGGCTGGTGGTGGCGGGGAAAAATCGCCCGAAAGCAAACCCTGGGACGATTTGGCCTGAAAGTATTTAATATACTGGTACCCTTATTCAAGTTGATTGACCCGATCTTGCCGTGGAAAGGACTTTCGCTGGTGGCTGTGGCACGGAAACCAAAACAATTAATATAAAAGGAAAATGAGATGATGAAATTGAATGGTGTGTTTGCCCCTATAGTGACCCCCTTTCGAAGGGATGCCGAGCTGGACCTGGACGCTCTGCAATTTAATCTTGGTAAGTATGTCAAAACAGGCCTGGCTGGTTTTATCCTGTTAGGGTCTTATGGTGAATCGGTTTATTTGAGTAAAAAAGAGAAACTGGCTGTGATCAAAGCAGCTCGAGATGTTATCCCCAATGATAAGCTGCTGATTGCGGGTACCGGTGTGGAGACGACTGTGGGCACCCAGCGGTTGACCTGGGCTGCAGCAGACCTGGAGGTGGATGCTGTCATTATCCTCACGCCGCATTTTTATGGCCCGCTGATGCAGCCTGATACCTTGCAACGCCATTATTTAACCATTGCTGACACGGCCCCCGTGCCCGTATTGCTTTACAGTGTCCCCCTGTTCACAAACTTAGACCTGCCAGTCGAGTCAATCATTGCCCTCTCGGCACATGAGAATATTCCTGGGATGAAGGAGAGCAGCGGCAATGTGGTAAAAATTGCGCAAATCATTGAGTCTGCGCCTGGTTTCCAGGTGTTGACCGGTTCGGGTAGCGCTTTTCTTCCTGCGCTGTCCGTCGGCGCTTGTGGGGGAATCATGGGGATGGCCAACATTGCACCCGAGGCATTGCTGAAGATAATGTCGTTGGTATCCGATGGGCAGATCGACGCCGCAGCCGAGATTCAGCGGCGTTTGGTGCAGGTCGATTATGCCATCACCTTTACCTACGGGATTGCCGGGGCGAAAACAGCGCTGGATCTGCTGGGTTACCGGGGTGGTTATGTGCGAGCACCCCTGCGTGACCTGAACCCACAGGAACGCGAAGCTATGAAGCAGATTTTGATCAACGCACAGTTGATGGAAGAGTAAGCAATGTCTTGCTTGTGAAGGAGATGAGTTTTTAAATAGCAGGTTGATATTTATTCTGAGCTGCGTTTGCCTGGTTTTGCCAGGCGCTTCAGGGTGTTGTTTGCTTCAACGTAAAGCTAACCCATGATCGTGTCATAAAGCGGCGGGAGGGTTTTCTATCAGTTGGCATGAGTAGGGCCTGTGATGTTAGAATTTTCGCTCTTAATATCTTCCTAAAAAGATTGATAGAATTGCTCTGGTTGTAGTGAGTCCGGGAATATTCCGGCTGCGACCAACGCTTTCCGACTATCCACACAGAGATGACATTTACCCGCATATCCTTTCGCCAGGCACTGGTACCCTGTTTTTTTGGCTGCCAACTTGTAAAGTTGATATGGGCCGCCATGGATTAATGCTTTTACCAGGGGCTGCAAGCTGTCGCTGCGTGCAGATTCAAAAAGCTGTTGAAGCGTATGCCAATCACCCAGGCTGATTCCGCCGCAAAATGCTGGGATGTAATGCCCATACAGATCGAGGTGAGAATGGTGGGCAAAGAGCAATTCCTCGCGGCAGTCCAGGTGGCTGAATGATTCTGGAGGGCTTTTCGACACCAGGTTCCCCAGTTGATAGCCGGCCCTGCCGCCGCTGATCAACCCATAGCCCTTCCACAGGCGGATTCCAGCCTGTACCTTCCCGTATGCTTCGGTGTAATCTTCCAGTGGCACACCTGCATCCATTCCTCGCTGGGATAGCTCAGTTAACCATTGAGATTGGTAAATCATGACCCGATCCTGGCCAAATGCAGTCCTGGCAGCCGAAATGCCATCCAGTGTACGCCTCAGCGGGATGGCCTCCTGGTGAAAGGGTGAGACGCTCACCAGCACCGCGTCCATTCCAGCCTCTCGTAACTGGCAGAACCGATCTTCAGCCTTGTCTCTATCCCGGCACCAGCTGGCGCTGGTTTCCACATAAACCGGGATGTTCAGGTCGCTGGCAATGCGGGTGGCTTCCAGCAACAGGGGGTAGTTCAGGAAAGGCTCACCCCCGGTTAAATGGACTTGAAAGCCCGGGCCCCATGCGGTTCGGGCATTTTCTAAAGCGAGTTGTACCTGGTCTGCCGTCATCCAATCATGCCAGCCTGCGCCACAGTTATACAGGCAGTGGGCACAGGCAGAGGGACAGCGATAGCTCAAAATTAAACCGATGTCTCTGGGCAGGAGTGCCTTTCGATCGGAAAATCTCATCGCCTTATGCTGGCCAAATTTTTCGACCGCCACCAACGGGGGTGATTGTTTCGATGAGGGCCATTTCCTCGGCGGTTAGTGCTGGCAGCAGGGCTGCTTGCACATTCTCCCTGAGCTGAGAAACACGTTTGGCTCCTGGGATAGCCACGGTGACTGCTGGGTGCTGCATGACGAACTGAATGGCCAGTTGCGCAAGCGAACGGCCTTCTGTGAGAGCCTGTAATTTATTAACCTTCTCAAGGTCGTTCAGGAAGATCTGGTGTTCGTAATCATTGTCCTTCCAGCGATTTCGAAAATCCCCTTCCTCAAATTCAGTATTTTGGCTGAATTTTCCGGTCAGGATTCCCATCGCCAGAGGGCCCCTTACCAGAACACCCACATCTTTTTCGATTGTGTAAGGGAAGATGCTTTTTTCTGGCGTGCGGTTGAGGATCGAATAATCAATTTGTAAACAAGACGAACGGTTGTCTGTGTTGAACGCCTGTAAATACTCGAAATCACTGGTACTGACCCCGTAAGCTCGCACCTTGCCCTGTTCTTGCAGCTTCTGGAATCCCTCAACAAAAACTTCCATGGTGGGTTCTCGAAAATCAATGTGGCTCTGGATGATATCGATATAATCGGTTTGAAGTCGCTGAAGGTTTGTTTCCACCCCGGCCACCAGCTTTTTTACAGTACTATAAGCGCTGACACCCTTATTGCCATTGAACCCCTGCCAACCGATCTTGGTCGCCACGATAAATTGGTCACGGCGGCCCTGCATGGCCTGGCCGAGAATTTGTTCACTGTGACCATCGCCATACACATCTGCTGTATCAAAAAAATTGATTCCCAGGTCTAAGGCGGCTGAGATCACCGCCAGTGATTCACGGTCGTCCACCTCACCCCACTCAGACCCACCAATAGCCCATAATCCCAGGCCGATTTTGGTGACTTCAAGACCGCTCTTTCCCAATACACGTTTTTCTATGTCTGTCATGCTGGCTCCTTTTGGCGCGTAAATGCGTCCATTGTCCGTTTATTTGTCTTAGAATAATAACATCGAATTTATATGCAGATGTACTAATTAACCCTGTTAACCCTGACCGACAGTATTATAAGTCTATCCTGGTGGATCAACGCCAACAGATTCTTGAAGAAACAGAACAATAGCGAAAGCTGTCTTGCAGGGAGTATATTCCCAACTAGAATTCAGACACTAAACCACTTCCAGTTCATCCATCCCTGGCAGGTCTGCAAAGGGTGCATGGGGCTCGCGCTGGTACCAGTAAGCAACCGAGGCAATATCATCTGACCTTTGCAGGTAGCGCATTTGTTTTACCATCCGCCATCCCAAATCCTGGATCGTGATCCGCAAATTCTCTTTGAAGCGGATGGGGTCCATCATATGCCAGCGGTAGAGCCCAAACCTTGTCTGGGATTGTTCCAGGCCATCGGAAGTGATCACTTGCGGCATTCCTAAGAAGGGGGTGCTGAAGCTTCCGTACTTCCTTTGATCTCCTTCACCTTCATAAAAACAAAAGGCACCGCCAAAATAATCCTCTGTTCCTGTGCCGCAAATAGTCGGAAACTCGTCATCACCATCCAGGAAGACTTTGACTTCCCCTTCACCCCACCAACCGGTCTGGTTGACTCCCCAGGCTAAATAAGTGCCCACAAAATGGCCCTGCCCCTCCACACCTTCGATGATGGTAAAGTCCTCGCCCCTGGGGACCGGGTTCATCCGGCGCCAGGCTGCATGGAATGTGCCATGGTCCTCCATTATGTCGGTTAATGTGTAAGTGATCTGGTAATAGACGCTGTTCACCTTTTCATAGCCGATATTCTCCAGGGTGAAGCGGGCGTTGCGGTGAAAGGGCATTGGCCAGTAGGTGTTGAAACCACCATCGGGGTTGACGACAATGGGCAGTGAATTAACCCGGCAGGGTCGTGTCCAACCTGCGCAGAAGAAATCCCCCAAGGGCACTTCGATGGAGGGCTTTTGTTCATCATCCCAGTAAACACGCAAAATGAGTGAGCGCCAGAATCTCGATAGAGTCGTGCACCAGATATGTTGAATGCAGCCGGGGCTGTCGATCTCGGCCAACGTTGTGGTTTCACCCGGTTCGAGGGCGATAAAGGGGGAAACCTTCCATCCCTGCCCAAGGTCGGCCGCTGCTCGTTCCCATTCCAGACCGCTGATTGACTTCCCGCCTTCACCTTTCGCCCCTGTTCTGTTTTCCGGGCTAATTGAGCGGGTTTCAGCTTGGGATAAGCGGGACAGGTTACCCAGATTTAATCCAAAGTCAGACA
>PWSY01000032.1 GCA_003563055.1 Anaerolineaceae bacterium
ATTCGGGCTGACGTTTGCCTCGCGGTTGCCGCCTCCAACCGAAAGCACAAAAATACAGTCCGCGGCTTCCAGTCGACTGGCGCGGGGCGAATCGCTAAAACAGTTTTCCCAGCCTTCGTCGTTGATGCGCGCCGTCAACTCGGACACGTTGTCGCACGGCGCGGAGGCTTGGAAGTCACAGAGCTTGCGGAAATCGTTTACCGCATGGGACGCGTTGGCTGCGCTGCCGCCGACACCGAGAAAGAAAAGTCGGCCTCCTCGCTCACGCACGCGTGCGAGCGTGTTGACCAGCGCATCAATCTGTGATCGATCGAGGCGATCGATCACCTCACGTGCTTCCTGCAGATGTCGTTCGATATAGTCTTCCATGCTGGCTCCTTATTCGGGAGATTCAGTTTGTGAAGCCTTCTTCGCCCAAGCGTATGTATTCAGACCAAATTTGTGGTAGCCCGCTCGAATATGTTGCGGGCGAAAACCCGCTCGCACAAGCAAAGGCCATAAATCACGGACACTATAGTACATTTTATGGTCATCGATTTCGATTACAGCGGAATAGCCAAACGTGAAGGCCGAATGCTCAAGAAAGCGTTTTCCCCACCAGCTAGGCACGTTGACAAAGAGCGTCCCTCCATCTTTGAGTGCGCGATAGGCTTCTGTCAGTACCTCTTGCGGGTGCCAGAGATGTTCCAGAATGTTGTGCATCAGAATGAAGTCCGCTGAGTCGTCTTCCAGCATCGGTAATTCTCGCTCGATAACGAAGTCGACCATCGAAATTCCGGCGACCGTTTTGTCGGTACGAATATCGATGCCAACCGCCGTATCGCAATAGGGCAGGAGTGACTGCAGTAGATGCGCGTCATAGCCGCAACCGATTTCAACCACATGGCGGGGTCGTTCACGTGCCGCGTAACGAAGCAGGGCACGGCGCGATAGATATGATCCTAGCCGATCAGTCCACGACAAGGTGCGATCTTCGCCATAAGCCAATTTACGCATCGTTCACATCCTTTTTCAAAGTTCGAGCTGGGGGAGTCTCCATATTTACCTTTCGGTCTACGATGAATTTTGGCCGTCGCCGCGCCTCTTCATAGGTCCGTCCCAGATACTCCCCGATGATGCCCAATCCAATCAACTGAGCGCCACCGAGCAGCCAGAGCGTGGTCAACAACCAGTAGCCCCAAGACGGTGGATTCAAGAAGGCCGTCGCGACGATGCCGGGGACAAGCATCAGCCCACCAATCGCTGCACAGGCCAGGCCCAGCAGCGATACGATTTGTAGGGGAAAAAGGGAAAAGCCGACTAGGCTATTGATGTTGATACGCATATTGCCGAAGAACCGGCCATAATTTGATGCGCCATCCGCGCGCGGAGCCCGATCGAATAGAATGCCGGTGTGCCGGAAGCCGACGTACGGGGTTAGCCCGCGTAAGTAGCCGTGCGTTTCTGGCAAGCGGCAAATGGCATCTACCACTTTGCGATCCATTAATCGGTAATCGCCCGTATCGCGAGGGATTTCGACCTCGGAAATCCATGAGACGATGCGGTATCCCCACTTGGCGCGCAGCAAGTGATGCCATGTTTCGCCCGCCCGGGTGCGCCGCTGTGCGTACACGACATCGAAGCCTTCGCGCCATTTGGCGGCCATGTCCACGATCAACTCGGGGGGGTCTTGTAGGTCAACATCGATCGCTACACAGGCATCTCCAAGGGCATATTCGAGACCGGCCAGTGTTGCTGCAGGCTGTCCCCAGCGTCGGCTGAGAACCAATAAACGGATATTGGGATTCCGCTCGATGGTCTTTTCGATCACATTGTCGGTGGTGTCGCCCTCGACGGGGTCGCGACAGAAAATGATCTCATACGCGCTAGCAGCCTCTTTAAGAATCGGCTCCATGCGCTCGAGAAAAGGTTCAATACTATTCGCCTCGCGATAGACGGGGACCACAACAGAGAGCAGCGGGATCTTGTCAGGACGCGGGGTCATGAGCGTGCCTCCAGCAGCCAGGATTGAGCTCGCAGATAGTCCACGGTGTGGACGATCGACTCCCGAATCGTGCGGGTGGGAGCCCAGCCAAGGGATCGGATCCGTTGGCAGTCGAGAAAGATGAAGGGATTGTCACCAATCCATCCCCGCTCGCCGCCGGCATAGTCAAGCTCCGGGGTGACGCCCAAATGATCACAGATACAGCGGATCGAATCGTTCACTTCGACATACTCGTCCGTGCCCAGATTGAAAATGTTTACCGGATCGGTTGCATTCGATAAGGCACAGAACATCGCATCAATGCAGTCGCCAACGTATAAATAGGACTTCTTTTGATGCCCGTCGCCGAGCACATGTAAGCGATTGGGATCCGCAGTGAGTTTCTTTAGAAAATCAAAAACGTGGCCGTGACTGTAGCGCTCTCCCAAGAGCGAGACGAAGCGAAAGATATATCCCTGCATGTCGTAGCCTTCGCAATAGGCCTGAATCATTGCTTCGCCCGCTAGTTTCGATGCGGCATAGAGGGAAGTCTGGACGGGAAACGGCGCATCTTCGGGAGTCGGGATGACCGATGACTCGCCATAGACTGAACCCGTCGAGGAAAAGGCGATGCGACGAACGCCATTGGCTCGCATCGCCTCCAAAAC
>PWSY01000237.1 GCA_003563055.1 Anaerolineaceae bacterium
GGATCACTGATCCCACCGGTGGGTATCCATAAAGCGCCGACTGTATCAGGCCTTACCAGGGGTTCTCTACGGCGCATGTCATCGCCAGTAATAATCTCCAGGCCTGGCACGCCATTGATCTGCCCGCGTTCCAGCAGACTTTCCAGCATCGCCATATCATTGTTGTCAACCGCGACCACATAATCGCCGCAGCGCTCGTAGGCAATTCCCAGTTCCTGGGATAATTGCGGCCACATGTCGACACCCACTGCATTGGTGATGGCTTTGTTGGTGCCTGGAACGGGGTCATAACCTGCATGAATGGCAGCAGAATTGGCTGAGCTTGTGCCCATGCCAACATCCACTTCTTTTTCAATTAAGAGGATATCCAATTGATACTGAGATAAATAACGCGCCACCATTCCACCAACGATCCCTGCACCAATGATGACAACATCGTAAGATTTGGTCATGCAAACCTCCAATAACAAAACGGAATTGCCCTGTGGAGCAACGCCCCTTATTATACCGTGACCAGACACCGCTGATTATTTTTAGTGTTGATGATGGTCAATTTTCAGGGGATCAGCGTGATGGTTAAACTGTCCAACATGATGTTCGACACATACCCATCAGCTGGCTGCCGAATGACCAAACGGACTTCCTGAGGGGTGGTGACAGCCCTGTGGGGAATTGTAATAATGAATGCAGCAGGTTCTCCCGGATCATCAACAGCCAGTTGTCGGGAGCCAATCACAACACCTGATTCTGTGATCAGTTCAAAATGAATGGGTTTCGTCGAAAGCGGGGTAACACTGCCTTCTGCCTTCACCTGGCCGCCGCTGAAAGATTGACCGACTCTGGGTTCGGTAAGGGTAATCCAGGCTTTTGGTGTGCTATTGGACTGGACTTTTGCCGCCCCCTCAGATTGCAGTGTCAGCGAAACAGCACGCAGGGCCATAGGTCGCAGATAAGCATCATAGATCGCTATGGTCAACAGGGCAGGGGCTTGTTGCGTGGAAATTTCGAAGGGGATGTCTTCCGTAAAATGGATGCTGCCCTCATTATCGTTGTGGAACAAGTATACCTGTCGGGCTAAAACGGTGTTATTTTGATCTACCATGATGATCCGGATCAGAGTGGCTTCATTTGTGTGGATTTCTACAGCGAGTTGAAATGGCGTTGTCACGATGGAACCATCACCAGGACTGAGGATAATGAGGTCCAGGACGGATAGCGCTGTGCCTTCCTGTGGTGCAAGCAGGCCCAATGCAATGGTGAAACTTAGGATAAAAAACAATGCTAATTTATGAGACATTTGCATGTTATCTTAACAATTGTGTGGGGAACACACCATAATATGCCATCATTTATTCAGACTTACCGTTGCCGACAGTCAGTGGCAGAATCACCCGGTCAAAAAGTAAAACGAGACCGGTGAGTCCAAGTGCAATCGCAAATACAACCAGCGTACTGGCAATGTCATTCATGATGCTGGGCTCAATCAACATCACAATTGCCAGGGTTAACATCAGCATGCCTCCGATCAATTTTAAAATTCGACCATGTTTTTCTTCGAGTCTGGTTGAACGCAATGTGAACACCGCGACCATGAATAGGCCCATCTCGTCGAATAAATATACAACCATGTAAACCAACAAGAGCAATGCAAAGGTGAGTGCTCCTGTACCCTGGCTTGACATGACATTAGACCAAATTACTGGGAAACCAGCCGTGCAGGAAAACTCGACCAGGGATATGCCAGCAGCAAGAACAACCGTTGCCCCAATCAGGCTCCAGGTTGAATCCCCAGTTTGGAGGACTTTCCGAATCCGTTTGTAAATACCTGGTTTTTTATCACTGCTAATGGTGAGAGAAAGGCCTTTTTGAAACCAAAAATAATCTTTAATATTAATCAATCCAAACCCCAACGCAATCAAGGCAACGACGATCTGAATCCAGCCGATGAAACTGATGAAACGTAACACTGTAAAGATCCCTGCGATGAAAAGTGCATAGATGGCGGCAGTCACCAGGAGGAATACAGACCCAACAATGATGACTTTCTTCCGTGAACCGGTATGCAATGTTAAAGAAAGTAATATGGACAGCACCCAAACCGAGCAGGGGTTGAAACCATCAACAAATGATATCAGTAAGGTGCTGACCAGAAGCGATTGTCCTGAGAGATCGATGGTGCCGATCAAAGGCAAGACCAATCCGCTTTCATCTGAGTGTTTTTCGGTTGTTATTGGTGATACCTCATCTGTGGGAGGAAACGGTGTCTGGGTAACGGGGCCTGTTCTATACACAATTGCTTCCCGCACCACATCGGGGTAGCCCTGTTCTCCAGAAAAGTAAATTTGTGTGGTTATTGTTTGCTGGTTGGATATTGAAAAGGCCACCACCGGTGTGGTGATCAGCGTCAGGACCAATAAGCTTGTTAACACCAAAATAACCCGCAAACTGTGTGAATGCCTCCTGGCCATTTTTTCTCCTGTGATTCCAATTATGATTGAAAATATTCCGAAATCTCTTCGTTCTGAACCTCTGGCTGATGTTTTAGCTCTATTGGTTTTCTTTTCTTTTTTCGTAACTACTCAGCATGCGAGGGAATAGGGGGGTGTGGTGTGGCGGCGAAGCCGCCACACC
>PWSY01000097.1 GCA_003563055.1 Anaerolineaceae bacterium
ACCTCCAGATCGGTGACAAGGTCCTTGAGTGAAGCCGGGCTACCCGAGACTAAAATGCTCCCTTGTTTGAGAATGGCCACATTATCGCAAAGCTCATCCACTTCAAACATGTAGTGAGAGGTCAAAAAGATGGTCTTCCCGGCAAGTTTCAGGTTCAGAATGACCTTACGCAGTTCCCGCGCGGCCACCGGGTCAAGCCCCACAGTCGGTTCGTCCAGAAAGAGCAGTTCCGGGTCGTGCAACATGCTGCGGGCAATATGAAGGCGTTGTTTCATACCACGCGAGTACCCTTCAACCCGTTCATCAGCCCGGTCGCTCAGCCCAACCAGCGCCAGCATCTCGGGAATTTTTATCTTAGAAATCTCGACTGGGAGCTTGTACAGGGTGGCAAAATAATCCAGATTGTCATACCCGGAAAGCCGCCAATAAAGACCACGGTCACCACCGAATACAACACCGATTCTAGGACGGATTTCTTTTGCTTGCTTAACGACATCCAGACCGAACACCTTGGCTTCACCCGTGGTTGGGAGCAACGCAGTGGCCAAAATGCGGGTTAAGGTGGTTTTGCCGGCACCATTTGGCCCAAGCAGGCCAAAAAGCTCCCCCGTTTGAACTTCAAGGTTGATCTGGTCTAACGCCAAGATCTCTTTTTTCTTCTTCTTGAAGACGCCTGTGGTTGTTTTGTAGACACGTGATAGGTTATTAATCTGGATGCTCATTTTATCTCAACTTGGGGTTTTTACTTTCCGGACTAGAATTGACCGACATCTTTTCAGGCAGTCTTGAACACAACACTCGCGAATCCTATGTTCTCATATGACCTATCCTAGGGGCTCATTCACGTTTTCTCACCTTGATTGAAGTGATATTTTTATAACCTGTGGATGCTATGTTACCACAAGTTGAGTGGGGGATAGGCATTTATAACAAAGCACATCCTTTCGAGCTGACAATCCGGCACAGGTATTGAAGGTGTGTTCTTATCCCAACATCATTTCATTGATCTCAATATAACCCTTCTTCGCTTGATATCACCAAGCACCAAAACATGTTAAAAATAACCTTAATTCTCAACACCCACCACCCAGCACCCAATTCTCAGTACCTAATCCCCAATACCCAATCCCTGGTACCCAATCCCCAATCCCCAATGCCTCTACCCAATCCCCCCTTGACAGGCCCCTAAATCCTGATACACTTTCCATACAATTTAATATCAAGTAATGATGCACCCACATGTTCAGTGTGTTGTGCGAGAAGGGGAAGCCGGTGACCTTTTTGGAAGTCCGGCGCTGTCCCGCAACGGTAACACTCGTCAAAGTGAAGCCCGGTAACCTTCCTTTACTTGTCTAGTAAGCTCCCTCGCGGCAAGGGGGGTCTAGGACTGGCGTTTTCAAGGATTTGTTAACAACGCTCAGAACATAAAACCTCCCGCCCTACTTTGGGCGGGTTTTTTATTCCAGACCTCTCTGTGGAGAGGTCTCATTTTTTTCTATCCTATAGGAGAACCTTATGAAAGCATTCAAAGTATACGTACCTGTTTTAGTCGCTGCAGCCATCATGATTGCGCTGTTAGCCTTGCCGGGCCACACAGCAAGTATGGTCTCGGCAAATGTGGATAAGCTCGAGCCTGGATTGTCCTCGGCGAATAGTGCAGCCCATATTGTCATTCAATATGCTCCCACAGACCAGATTGTGCGCTCAGTGCAGGTCTCTGACCCCATCACCGGTTTGGAAGCGCTTCAAAACTCGGGCCTGGATGTCCTCACCCTGGATCTTGATTGGGGCATTGCCGTCTGCTCAATTGGCGGTGTGGGCTGCCCGGTCGATGACTGTTTTTGTTCAGAGAAGTTTTGGAGCTATGAATTCTGGGATGGCAGCGAATGGCAGGGACACCCGGTCGGCGCCAGCGACAGCAGCGTTGAAGCGGGCAATGTGGAAGGATGGCGTTGGACAGAATGGGGTGTTGGCGGCCTAGCACCAGCGCCGACCTTTCTCGCTGCCGATCGAGCCCTCAATTGGCTGGCAGCCCAGCAGGGTGATGATGGCAGTTATGGTAATATCAGCAGCGATGTTGAGAGCCTGTTGGCCATCGGCGCCAATGATTTCACTGCCGGCCAATGGCGCAAATCACCTGAAACACGTGCCCTCAGCGCGCCAATCATCCTGGAAGGACCCGCTTTCACCGAAGCTGGTGCCGGCCAATCGGGGAAGTTCGCCTCAGGGTTGGTTGCTGCCAGTGGCTGCAAACCCTATCAAGCAGTGGCACCTTCCACCTACTACAACCCCGAGTCAGGCCTATACCATGAGGGCATTTTCAACCATAGCTGGGCCATTTTAGGCGTCATGTCAATGGAAGAAACCGTACCCCCGGAGGCTATGGACTATTTACGAGACCAGGTCCAACCAAATGGCGGCTGGGCATTTTCCCCCGGTTTTGGCGCCGACACAAATACCACTGCCCTGGTGATTCAAGCTCTGATTGCCGCGCATGAAGACCCCGACAGCGACCTGATTCTCAATGGACTGGGTTTCTTAAAATCCGCTCAAAATGATGATGGCGGCTTTACATACGACCCGGATTCGGAATGGGGTACAG
>PWSY01000069.1 GCA_003563055.1 Anaerolineaceae bacterium
CCATCAAAATCTAAGGTCAACACCCTGGCTACAGGCAATAATTGGTCAGGCGTTTGAGGGCCGGTGTAAAGAAAAGGGAGGTTATTGATATCATCATAACCAACATAGGGGTTGCGACCATAAGAGCGGTTAAATCCAGTTTCCCGTGAAAGAACCAGCCCCTCGGGATTGGTGGTCTTGAACTCGTCCCAGGAAATAAGTGCTGCCGGCAAAAAATCAAGCTGGGTGCCTGTCAACGAACCCACAATGCTCTCCCCTGTCGCCTGCTGCCACCAGCTTTCTGTCTGGCGATCATACATAATCAGGTTACTGTAACGTAAAAATCCAGTCGTGCCAAAATCAAGCACCTGCCCGTCAACATTGCGTGCAAAAGCGATGGCGGT
Organism: Anaerolineaceae bacterium; assembly: GCA_003563055.1. Classification (GTDB taxonomy): domain Bacteria; phylum Chloroflexota; class Anaerolineae; order Anaerolineales; family Anaerolineaceae; genus Brevifilum. The sequence goes on from PWSY01000069.1 coordinate 384, forward strand.
ATTACACAAAGGGCAGAAGGTTACCACGACTGGCTCTCCTCCAACGGTATCATTCACGATTTCATGCCAGGTCAAAATCTGGAGGGGATAAGCCTTGGCTTCCTGATTACTGATCACCTGAACAACTGGCTCAACCGGGGCCAGCCAATTATCTGCCTCTTCGATGGTGATAAATACCGGGTTATCAATCGGGGGAATACCATCCTTAGGCGGGCCGCCTGCCAGAATTTCATCATATGAGACAGAATGGATGGAAAAATTCGTCAAAAATTGCGATTCAGCCCGTGCAGGCGGTCTTCCCCCTGATATGGGGGGGCTGGTAGGCAATACAATGTCTTCATCACGGCCTTGCTCATCATTTGCAGGTGATTCAATAGCAACCTCATCTACCTCAGTTGGGTCTACCCCAACTGGTTCCGTTAATGATGCGTTGGGCGCGGCCTGGCAAGCCCCTAAAATCAGGGAAGCTGATATCAGACCAAATAATAGCGTTTTAATTTTCATCTTTTACCTCACAATTTCTTATTGACGATAGTGGTTCTATGATTATTAGATGTGTTATAGCCGCCCTTTCTTACCTCAAAACCTCAATTCAACTACAAATGTAAGATTTCGCAGACACGCAGCGTCTTAATAAACAGACATTGAAAATAAACATCGATTTGCCTTAAATCATAACAACTCAGGCAGCCTTCCCCCTGAAGGTTGGGGGGTTTGGTGTGGGGCTTCGCCTTACACCAAACCCCAAGTTCGCATGTAGACTGAGTAGTTACTTTAAATCAATAATATTAGGAGGTTCCAATATGACAAAAAAGGACAACCCTCAGTATCCTGAGAAGAATATTGACAAAAAACAGCCTTTATCTCGTCAACATAAGCTCATTATCCGTTGGGGTTTGCCAGCAATTGTGGTCATCATTATTGGCCTGGTTCTTGTCGGAATTTCACAAGATATAACGGCATCCAAAGACACAATCGAGCCAGGGTTAATGCGGTCCATTGGGCCGGGTTCTGCACCAATCACTATCACCAAATATGCCGATTATGCTTGTTTTACCTGCAAAGCATGGCACCAACACGGCATACTGGATCAAATATTTGAGGCATATGGCGATCAGGTTCGCTTCGTCTGGCATGATTTTCCAATCACATCCGCCAATTCGCCCAAAGCGGCCGAAGCGGGCTTATGCGCCCATGACCAAGGGGTGTTTTGGCCCTACCACGATATGCTGTATCTAAATGCCCCTCAATTGGGTGTTGATCATCTCAAGCGTTATGCTGCCGAGTTGGGTTTGGATTCTCAAGAATTTAACCGATGCCTGGATAGCGGAAAATATCGAGAAGCTGTTGAACAATCCTTAAATGCCGCCCTGAGCCATGGCTTCAGAGGCGTGCCTTCTTTTTCAGTCAACGAAACCCGTATAATTGGCCCTGCTTCTTTTGAACAACTTTCAGCAGCCATTGATGTGATCCTGAGCACATCCGACCAACAATCTTCCAACACTCAGTGATCAAAAATCCGGGCATTAATCCCGGATTTTCCATAAATTACACACGTCGACACTTAAAACGATCTCACGCTTGCGCTCTCAAAATGCGCATAAGCGCTTCGTATTCCTCTCGACAATCGGGACACATGTCCAAGTGAAACCGGATCAGCGGCAGTAAAGCAGAAGCATCTTCACCGCGCAACTTCATTTCAGCATATTGATCTAATAGCTCATGAACGTCATCGCAAGAAAGCTCAGTCTCCTGTGTTTTCTGGATCATAACCAGCATTTTTTCAGCTTCAGCAATCGTCATCTTATAGCCACCCTGCTGAGCAGCCTTTTGCTGTTTTCTCTTGAAAAACCGATCAAGCCATTTAATAACCATACATCTCCAATGTTTTAGACGTTGTCTCTCATCGAATTATTACCTTATGCCTCAAACACCTTAAACATTTCTTGCACGGACATCCCTTCTTTTTCCAGATGACTCTTTAATTTTCGCCTGGCATCATGCATCATTTTATAGAGTGCATTTCTTGTCATATCCAACCGCTGGGCGACAACACTCATGGGGATGCCCTTGAGTGCAACCGAGACCAGAGCTAATCGCTGTTTTTCAGTCAGCGTCTCCTCAATCATCTGACTTAATATCGCCAGAGATTCTTTTTTTTGCAGGGCTTTCTCTGCCGGAATCTCATCCTGCAGCGCGAATTCTCGAGATTCATC
>PWSY01000153.1 GCA_003563055.1 Anaerolineaceae bacterium
GATATGGCCGGCAATGTGACGGACTGGGTAGCGGATTGGTATGATGCCGATTATTACACGATTTCCCCGGATATCAACCCTGCTGGGCCGGGAATCGGTGAGGCACGGGTGCATCGCGGCGGATCCTGGTGGAGCGGGTTGACCAATTTACGAACGGCCAGTCGCAATCGAAACCTGCCTGACCATACCCATGACCATGGTGGGTTTCGCTGTGCCTTTGATGTCGAACCTTGAGAAATTGACCAAATGAACTGTTGCGAAGATGTTGCAACTGCTAAAAGTCTTGCAATGATAAAAGCAATCACTATACAATTAACGAAAAAATATCTACAATCAAGTTATGACTTACGTGATTGGTACAAATGAAGGAGGTAGAAGAAAAGATGGCGAATATTCTCGTCGTTGGAAGTATTAATATGGACCTGGTGGTGCGAGTACCCCATTCACCCATGCCCGGTGAAACCGTACTCGGGGGTGACTTTGAGACCTTCCCAGGTGGGAAAGGGGCCAACCAGGCTGTGGCAGCTGCTCGGATGGGTGGGGATGTGACGATGGTCGGGCGGGTGGGCAATGATGATTTTGGTGATACGCTCATTCAAGGTTTGCTTCAAGACAATGTGAAAACCACCCACGTGACCAAAGATCCTCAGGCACCCACCGGAATCGCGATGATTGCGGTGGCTGCCAATGGCGAAAACTCCATTGTGGTTGCCTCTGGCGCCAACATGGAGGTGACGGAAGAGGATGTGGCCAAGGCCAGTTCATTGATGGAGAAGACCGATATCTTGCTGGTTCAATTAGAGTGCCCGCTAGAAGCGGTCATTGCCGCGGTAGATTTGGCAAAAGCACATCATGTGCCCGTGGTATTAAACCCGGCACCAGCACAGCCAATACCGAAAACGCTGCTGGCCAATGTGGATTATCTGACACCGAACGAATCTGAACTGGCCATACTATCTGGCGTGAAGGGAATTGATGCCGGGATTCAGAAGCTTCAGGAATGGGGACTGAAGGCGCTGGTGGTCACATTGGGTGAAAAAGGTGCGCGTGTGATCAGTGAAGGGGTCGACCGGCACCTGCCAGCTTATGAAGTTTCTGCTGTGGATACAACCGCTGCTGGAGATGCGTTTAATGGCGCCTTTGCGGTGACACTGGCCGAGAAAAAATCCTTATTCGATGCGGTTCAATATAGCATGGCAGCTGGTGCCCTGGCAGTCACAAAACGCGGCGCCCAGCCCTCCCTTCCGACCCGAGAAGCCGTTGAAAATCTGCTCTCCTCGAACAGATGATTCTACGCCTTGTGGTGGCAGTTTCTGGGTGATGTTTGTTTGGATATTCCTTAAAGGAGAGGTAATTATTGGAGAAAAAAACTGAGGCGCGTGCCCTTTTTGAGAAAAAATATAATTGTGCCCAATCTGTTTTCGCGCCCTTCGCAGAAAAATTCGGACTGCCAATGGATATGGCGTTTAAGATCGCAACACCCTTTGGTGGCGGCATGGGTCATGCCGGTCAGACCTGCGGTGCGGTCAGCGGTGCCCTGATGGTTATTGGGCTGGCAAAAGGGATCACCGAGTATGATAAAAATCAAAAAGATGCTTGTTATGCCCTGGCAAATGCCTTCCAAAGTCGCTTTCGCGCCATGCATGGCGATGTGACCTGTCCCGGGTTGCTTGGTATGGATATTGGGGATCCTGATGTGCTTGAAAAAGTTCGTGAACTCGACCTTTTCCATACTTTATGCCCTACTTTTGTGGGGGATGCTGCCCAACTTGTGGAAGAGATCCTCAATTCTGCGCATTGAGCCTTTACCGATAGATTTTGACCCCAAGATGGAAAGGGGCACCAATAATTTTGAGAGTCACTCCTGGATCAGATCCTCTTGTGAAAGGGGGTGTTTTGGTCTGAGCCTGCCACTTGAACGGTCATGGGATGTATGTTAATGGAAGAGAGTGGCTTTTGATTGGTGAGAATCCAATCGGCTTTACTGTTGATAACTGCTCGACGTTCTGGTATAAAATGGCAATTATTTCTATCATAGGTACAAGGATCAAGTGAAATATGTCCAACCAAGAATATATCTCTGATCAACGACCAATCTATCGACGCATTCAAGATGTTGTCTCATGGCTATGTAATAACCCAAAAAAGCTTTGGTTGGTAGAAGTTGGTCTTGCTTTTCTCATTTCAATTATTCTCAGTGTGCTTTTTTCTCTGTATGCTCCTGGGGGGCCCAATTCATCCGATATCACCTTGTATATGAATGTCGGTTTAAATGGCATTGCCATGCCCTTTGTGCTTAACCGTTATTTCCATATTTTTCTGCAACAAATTTTCGTTTCCCTGGCAGCCTATCCATTGGATGGTTTCCAGATGTTTTGGGGCGCACAGGTGGGGTTGAATGCCTTCCTGGTCTATATCGCATCCAGGAAAATTTTACAAAATAGTACCCTGATGCATGGAGTGCTGTCGGTCCTGATGTTCTTCTCCCTATCAGCCCTGGCGGAGCTCTCGGGGACCGTGGTCGTGGATATGACTGCGATGACGCTGATGCTGGCGGTGTTCACAATCTGCATTTTTTCACTTAACGCAGGTCA
>PWSY01000027.1 GCA_003563055.1 Anaerolineaceae bacterium
GAACCGGTTCCCCGTTGCGAAACAGGATCATGGTGGGGACGCTCATCACGCCATATTCCATGACCAGCTCGGGGTTCTGGTCCACATCCACGGTGAAGAAATCCACCTGGTCGGCATAGGCATCAGACAGCTCTTTGAGCACCGGCTCGAGCATCTTGCACGGCCCGCACCACGGCGCGCCAAACTCGACCAGGGCTGGTTTGGGTGATTCCAGTACCTGGGATTTAAAATCGTCGCTTGTGATGGGGGTTGGTGGTGACATGCATCGCTCCTGTTTCTAGGCTGACTCAATAGGGCCGGCCAGTTTATTTATTAGAATGGCGCTTCGAAGGTAATTCCAAAGCTTACCTATCCGTAATTATACCGTGCATAAAGCATAAATCTGTTGACGATGGAGGGCGCTCGTGCTACAATAATGACCTGAAGATGGGCGCGTAGCTCAATGGTAGAGCAGTGGCCTTTTAAGCCATTGGTTGGGAGTTCGAGCCTCCCCGCGCTCATGTTTTGTTTTAAGTGAATGGTGAATGGGGAGTAGGGAATGTGGTGGGGTATTGGGTATTGGGTATTGGGGATTAGGATTTCGTTAGGTTGCACAGCTCATTTACCTGCAGCACACGAATTCTGTGTGAGTAGGGCGCGCAGTTCTTTCCTGCGCGCCATCTTCTCCCAAGTTCCCACAGGGTCTCCTGACCCTGTGGTGATGGACGACCGAAGGTCTCCCCGCGTCACTGGCGTCAGCACCAGCGCAATCTAAGAATTCTTTTCCCTAAAACATGAAACATAAATATGGAATTGTGTTATTTACGTTTATGGCATAAAATGTAAATATGGGATAAACTTATTGATGTTTATCACAATAAGACGATGAAGAAAACAGATTTCTCAAAACAAGCATCTGGCAAAGTCATTCGCACCTTGAATGGGTATCTGGCATTTATGCCCGATCCATTGCCGCCAGATATTGCATTTTCTAATCATCTCTGGGGGGCTGTATCACAGGCTGATCGCAGTTTGGCGCGTCTCGCAGAAGCAGGCAACCGGTTTCCTGTTCCGCATGCGGTTGCCAGACCATTTATCCGTAAGGAAGCGGTTTTATCCTCGCAGATTGAAGGGACACGGACAACGTTTCAAGAATTACTTTCATACGAAGCAGGGCAATTAAGCCTGTTTCATAATCTGGAAGATACCCGAGAAGTTCATAATTACGTCCGGGCTTTAGATTATGGCCTGGAACGTCTGGATCGTCTACCTTTGAGCATCCGCCTGCTGCGAGAAATACATGAGATTTTGATGGCAGGCGTCAGAGGCGATCAAATGTCCCCTGGGGAACTGCTCCGCAGCCAAAATTGGATTGGCAGACCAGGTGCGACGATAGAAAAAGCCCGCTATGTACCGCCACCTCCGGATCGGATGCACGCTTGTCTGTCTGATTTCGAGAGGTTTATCCACGCCGAGTCTGATCTCCCACCCTTAATGCGAATCGGCATGATTCACTATCAGTTTGAGGCGATTCATCCCTTTATGGGTGGCAATGGTCGGATAGGCCGCTTATTGGTGAGCTTCTTGTTGGTCGCCTGGGGTCTGCTCCCTCAACCCTTGTTGAATTTGAGTAATTTCATTGAAGCCAACCGTCAGGAATATTATGATTGTTTACTCGCCGTTAGTCAAAAAGGGGCATGGGAGGCCTGGCTGTTGTTTTTCTTTGAGGGTGTTCACAGCCAGGCTGAAGACGCGAGCGATCGCATTTTCCGGTTGGAGAATCTGCGCTCAGCCTATCGAGAAAAATTTTCCAATGATCGCAGCAGAATGGTGTTAGGAGAATTGGTGGATTATCTGATTGGATCGCCGATCACATCCATTACACAGGCCCAGGAGGCCTTGAACATTGGCAGCTTTAATCGGATCCAACGTAATATAGAGAAACTAGAAGCGCTTGGCATCGTAAGAGAAGTAACAGGTAATCAGCGTAACCGGATCTATCATGCTGAAGGAATCCTGAAGATATTTGAGGAGCCTGTGTGATAACTGGGTATTGGGTATTTGGTACTTGGGATTGGGATATGAGAAGTTGGAGGTGTTGTTGACATAGACGCTGGATTAATTTACACTTTCTGATAATTCGTTCGTCAGATACTGGAGAGTCACACCAATGGATATTTCATCAACAACAACACAGGTTGAAAATAGAACCCTCAAAGAACTTAATATCTGGCATGTGGCCTTGCTAGTTTTTGTCCCAGCCATACTGGTGACAGCGGCCTATGTGGTGGTCGGTCATATCCCAGCAGTTCAGAATGCCGTCCCCTCTCTGCTGCTGTTTTTCATCATGGCGATTTTGATCCTGTTTCCGATTGAGTTGGCGGTGGTGTTGCGCGCCAGCAAAAAAGAATTCGGCCGCTGCTCGTTGCAAAGCGCTTTCACCCGTTATGAGAAGCTGCCCTGGTGGCAGGTAGCGCTCTTCGGTGTGCTCACATGGGGGTTTGCCGGCTTGATGACGGTCACGATCATGCCCCTGGAAAACCGCTTATTGGCCCCCCTCTCTGAAACCTTATTCAGCGCGCTGCCAACCTACTTCGATTGGACGAACCCGGCCA
>PWSY01000253.1 GCA_003563055.1 Anaerolineaceae bacterium
AAGATGTGGGGTGCCACATTTGGGTTGGTCAAGAAAGATGATATGAGCCCGAATACCAATACTTTTCCCAAAATTGCTGCTTTTGAGATTGTTGCACTGACATCTTCAGCAGCCTGCGGGATCATTATTGCCTGGTATCTCGACCTGGCTGCGATTGTCCCATTTGCTTTCCTCTCGCTGACCATCACGGTCAATAACTTTGCCGCGGCCTTTATCCTGGGCCCCATTTTGCTGGTGTTGTTATACCCGCGTGTGAAGCGCTGGGGGTTGATCTGGACCGACGTAATGAATGTGGAAGAGGTGTCTGCTGGTTTTGCCAAGACAATCGGGAGCCTTTTGATGATTGTTGGTTCTTTAGGCGGGTTGATTGTGGGTGTTTTGGTTGCTGTTGGTGCTGCTGGTCAGCAGATGTATGGGTTTGTGGGACAGCAAGGCGCTGCAGCTGTATGGGCTTCAGTCCTGCCGTTCCTGGTGATCATCCTGATCGCCAGCTTCATGCTTTCAGGACAGGAGCAATTTGTTGAAGCTGAAGCAATGGACGAAGACATCTAAAATAATGATGCAAGGTGAGCGGTCAACAAGGCCGCTCACCCGAACTTAAAAGAAAAAAACAACATGTCCATTCAGCCAATAACCATTGATTACCTTTTTTCAGGGAGTATTGTCGTCACGATGAACCCTTCATGTGCCATCATAGAAAATGGGGGGGTGGCGGTGAAGGGTGAGAAGATTGTGTGGGTAGGGGAGATGGCGCATGCTGGGAGTCGATTTAAAGCTCGGCAGGTGCTGGAGATGAAAGACAAAGTCATCATCCCCGGTCTGATTAATGCCCATGGCCACTGGGCGATGACCCTTTTTCGCGGTATGGTTGAAGATTGCACCCTCGACAAATGGCTTGCTAAAATTTGGCGGGTAGAGGCAGAAGCCATTTCGGAAGAGAACGTAACCGCAGGCAGCCAGCTGGCTATGGTGGAAATGATTCGGTCAGGAACGACCTGTGCAGCGGACATGTACTGGCATTATTTGCCGACCACCCGCATTGCTCAGGAAGCCGGGTTTCGCATATTTTCTGGACCCAGCTTTGCAGATATTCAAGGTTTTGAGGATTACCGGCATACCAATGAGGCAATCGCAATTGCGTACATTGACACCTTCAAAAACGCCCCTTTGGTGCATTGCTGTATCCAGGCACATTCTACATACATGACCAATGCCGACATTCTTAACCAGGTGGCTAAATTGTCAGCTGACCATAACCTGGTTTTTGTGACCCACGCTTCTGAATCTCTATGGGAGATAGACCTCGTGGACGAGAAATGGGGAAAAACGCCCATTCAGGTATTGGACCAATTCGGCCTGCTTGGCACACATACCTTGCTTGCGCATTGTGTGCACCTATCTGATGACGAAATTTCTCGCCTGGCTGAGACCGGCACATCCGTTGTCCATTGTCCAACATCGAACCTTAAATTATCATCTGGAATTGCACGCGTGGCTGATTTGGTTGAAGCAGGCGTCAATGTGGCCATTGGGACAGATGGTGCGGCCAGTAATAACGACCTTGATCTGTTTAGTGAAGCACAATTGGCCGCATTGATGCAGAAGGGGGTTAGCGGTGACCCAACCGTCCTCCCGACCCAAAAAGTGTTTGCCATGCTCACAATTGACGGTGCCCGTGCGCTTGGAATTGCTGACAAAATCGGTTCAATAGAAGTAGGGAAATTGGCTGATCTGGTTGTGGTGGATTTTTCTACAGCCAATCTGACGCCCTGTTATGACCCGTATGCAAACCTGATTTATGCGCTCTCAGCCGCTGATATCACCCATGTGATGATCAATGGGCAGATGGTGATGAAAGATCGGGAATTACGCACGCTGGATGAAGAGGCGATCAAAGCAAAGGTCCGCAAGATAGCGGAAGATATTCGAGGGATGTGAGGGGGTACTAAGGTTCAAGCGCTTACTACGCCCTATCAGAGTCATCGTTCAGAAATTGCTGACATGAAATCCATTAACTTTGGCACGAGAGGTGAAAAACCCGAGTATATCGGCATTGCCTATGGCAGTTTTGCTGAGACTGTCCTCTGTGCCAAAGATTCAGCACAGGTGCTGGGGGTCACATCTAAAGGCATTTTCCTGCATAATGAAAAGGGGCAGGTTGTTTTTGTCTCAGGAGAACGGTTCTGTGGCCCGTTGACAATTAACCTGTCCGAAACGGTTGATTTTAAGAGGATCTTTACATTGGGTGAAACTTGCCAGCTGGGCGATCGCGTGCTTGAATTTACCCACTGCGTTGTGACGTTGTCCGAAGGTGCACATATTTGGCAACCGAAAAAAATACAATTTCCGGTAGGTGATTTGGTGGAAATTAAAAAGAGGGTCATTCAATTATCGCAAAACCTGTTAGAGGCTTATCAAAATGGCTTATTCTTGCCCTTTCTTATGGCTATCGCCGCATTGGATGCCATGAGCCCAGATCAAATTATTGGATTGATGAACTTGCTCCCCAGCCTGCAAGCAGGTTCAGGGCCTGAGATTGACGACAGGATCGCAGGTCTGATCGGTCATGGCCCAGGGCTGAC
>PWSY01000122.1 GCA_003563055.1 Anaerolineaceae bacterium
AGGTTGGCTTAGAAGCAGCCATCCTTTAAAGAAAGCGTAACAGCTCACTGGTCGAGAGTCCTTGCGCCGAAGATGATCGGGGCTCAAGCATATTACCGAAACTGCGGATTTCATCTATCTACGGATTTTTGAAGTGGTAGGAGAGCGTCCTGTTCTGCGATGAAGCTAAGGGGTAACCCGAAGTGAAGCGTACAGGAGTGAGAATGCCGGCACGAGTAACCGCAAGGAGGGTGAGACCCCCTCCCGCCGAAATACCAAGGTTTCCTTTGCGATGGTGATCATCGAAGGGTTAGTCGGTCCTAAGGGAATCCCGAACGGGGTACTCGATGGATAGCAGGTTAATATTCCTGCACACTGTGTTACTGCGATGGAGGGACGGAGTGTTGTACTCACAGCTTCTTATTGGATTGGAGCTGGAACTATGAGAGTGTTGTCTAGGTAAATCCGGATAATAATAGCTCGAGTAGGGTCTGAAAGTTTAACCTCGGTTAAATTGATGTGGGGAGCACACTTCCGAGAAAAACTTCTAAGCTTCAGGTAACATGGTTCCGTACCGCAAACCGACACAGGTGGTAGAGTCGAGAAGACTAAGGCGAACGAGTGAGATGCCCTCAAGGAACTCGGCAAAAAAGCGGCCGTAACTTAGGGATAAGGCCTGCCTCTGCCCTTCGGGGTTAGAGGCCGCAGCGAAAGATTTCCTGGCGACTGTTTAACAAAAACACAGCTCCCTGCGAACACGTAAGTGGATGTATAGGGGGTGACGCCTGACCTATGCCGGAAGGTTAAATACGGAAGGTCCAATGTATTTATATGTTGGGCTGGGCTGTATAAGCCCCGGTAAATGTCAGCGATAACTATAATCGTTCTAAGGTAGCGCAATTCCTTGTCGGGTAAGTTCCGACGTGCACGAATGGCGTAACGACTGGGAAACTGTCTCGAGGGCATGCTCGGTGAAAATACAATTCCGGTAAAGATGCCGGATACCTGCAGTTAGACGAAAAGACCCCAGGAGCTTTACTGTAGCTTCGTATTGGGGTTGTTGAATTGATGCGTAGTATAGATGGGAGACTTTGAAGTATTCCTCCTGGGGAATATGGAGTCGTCAGTGAAATACCATCCTTTAATTTGACAATCTCTAATCTAACAGGAAAAACCTGTTAGCGACAGTGCGTGGTAGGCAGTTTAAGTGGGGCGCTTCCCTCCCAAATTGTAACGGAGGGGTCTCAAGGTTGGTTAGGCGCGAATGGAAACCGTGCCGATAGTGTAATGGCATAAACCAGCTTGACTGCGAGATGTAAATATCAAGCAGACACGAAAGTGGAGCATAGTGAACCGATGGTTGGCTTTAGATGCCGCCGGAGATTACCTGATAAAAGTTACCCTGGGGATAACAGGCTAGTCGTGCCCAAGCGTCCATAGCGACGGCACGGTTCGGCACCTCGATGTCGGCTCGACTTATCCTGGGGCTGGAGCAGGTCCCAAGGGTTTGGCTGTTCGCCAATTAAAAAGTCACGCGAGCTGGGTTTAGATCGTCGTGAGACAGGTTGGTCTCTATCTACTGCAGGCGTCGATCCTTGACGAGATTTGTCCCTAGTACGAGAGGACCGGGATGAACGAACCTCTGGTCTACCAGCTGTCACGCCAGTGGCACCGCTGGGTAGCTATGTTCGGAATGGATAACCGCTGAAAGCATCTAAGCGGGAAGCCAACTCCAAGATGAGGAATCATTAAGTCCCCTGAGAGATGATCAGGTTGATAGGCACTAGGTGGAAGTCCGGTGACGGGCGGAGCCGAGGTGTACTAATAGGACGTGGTTTTCCTGCAAGGAACACTGTACATTGCTCATTGACATAAAATCAGCGCATTTGCACTGGTTTCAGAAAAGTTGCTTGTCACCTTACACTCGAGTAAGGCTCCGGCACAACCTTTCTTCCAACCAGCACAACTGCATCTGATTTTCTGTCAATGAAAAGACGTTCGATAATTCTGTAGATGCGCTCTTCGAGAGCTGACACAGCAATTTATGAACGTTTTGGTAGCGTGAATAACGCAGTACGATTTTAAGATGAAAAAAATACCCGTTTGTAGTATTCAGAGATCAAATTCCGTGAAATGGCTTCCGGGGTGTAGCTCAGTTGGTAGAGCACTTGCATACGGTGCAAGAGGCCGCAAGGTTCGAGTCCTTGCTACCCCGACCAATTCTCCAGCCCGTTCTTTTTTGTACCTTAAGCTGGAGACCATTTCTCGGAATTTGATCTAGTTTGAAACTTTGGAGTTGGTGCTTTAGCGGAGGGGGGTGAGAAATGTGTGGGACACATTTTGCAAGACCTTGACTAATATTTTGAGGAGACGAAAAATATTGACAAGGTGTACAGTATCTGTAAACAAGTTTTCTTTCACTGCACTCGAAGGATAAATGTAAATAATTTCCATTTGCTCTCTCGTTTGCGAAAGTAAGACACACCTGTTCCCATTCCGAACACAGAAGTTAAGCTGGTTATGTTTTATGTTGTACTGTTGAATAAATGGGAAGCATAAAAGCTGTCTACTTATGTTTTTATATTCTAAGGGTTATATATAAT
>PWSY01000170.1 GCA_003563055.1 Anaerolineaceae bacterium
CGGTTAGAATCGCTGGAATCACGAGCTCGCACCCTTATGATGGTAGCCAGTGTAATCGGCCGCCATTTTTCACTTTCACTGCTGGAATCAGTGATATTGAAACAATTCGACACTTTTCCGACGAAAAAATGCCTGAACAACCTGGAAAGTATTGGTTTAATTCACATAGACCAAGTTAAACCGGAAATCGTTTATAAGTTCAACCCCATTTTACTGCATGACTATGTCTATAATTCTATTCAAGCCAAGTTAAAGTCAGAATTACATCACGCCACTGCCTTGAAATTGGAAGCCATGATCTCAGATGGCTCCGATAAGTTTTATTCCCGATTGGCCGAACATTTCACCAGATCCAACAATCTCCAAAAAGCGGTGAAATGTTTCATTAAAGCCGGAAAACTGGCCCTACGCGATTACGCCTTCCAAGAGGCGGAGTCGTATTACACAAAGGCCATCGAAATCGCACATGAACCATCCGACCTGGCACAACTGTATACAGACCTTGGTTTAACCCAAGCTCACCAATCCAAGCATAAAAACGCCATCGAATCCTGGCAGAAAGCCCTGCCCTTGCACCAATCTTTAGGTAATACAGATCAACTAGCCAGAGTTTATGCTCAAATGGCTCGCGTTACTTGGGGAGGTTTGATTCTTGATGATCGGCAAAAAAGCCTGGAAATCTGCTTGTCAGGACTTGATGCCATTAAGGGAGCGCCTGAAAGCCCAGGAATTGCGTACCTGATCCACGAAACAAGCCGGTCTTACGCGTTCAACATGCAGCATGATCAGGCGAGGATCTACGCAGAAAACGCACTCAAGATGGCTGAAGCACTTGAGGCTTATGATGTTCAGGCAGAAGCCCTTTCAACCATAGCCATACTCCCAACGACTGAACCGGAAGAGGCGATTTCTCTGCTGCACGATGCCATTGATATATGTGAGACACACCAAATCCATGATACGGGTTCCAGGGCTTACAACAACCTGTCTGCACTCACACAACAGCAAAATGATTTCCGGCTGGCACTCGAATACCGCAAAAAAGCCATCTCTCTTTCAAAAAATTCATCCTCTTCAATAAACCCATTTATGCTGATGCAAGAGCGTATTGCTGCATCCCTTTGGCTGGGAGATGAAGAAGATATCGATAAGGAACTGACTGATTTAAGTCATCTAATCGAAGGTAAAAAAAGCATCCATGATCGAAATGTGCTCAATATGCTAATTTTGCAAAGCGCATATCTCCGATTTAAAGGTGATTTTTCAGGTGCCAGTGCGAATTTAAAAACTTTAATCGAACGCAGCAAAAAACTTGATGACTTCACCCGCTGGCTCGAAGGATTACGGTCATTAATTGAAATAACCCTTGAGTCCTATATCCTTGATGAAGAAAAACCACATCCTACTAAAATTAACACCGCTATTAATGAGCTCAATGAGGTCCTCAATAACAGCCAGGACATCCCAGATCACACCATGGGGGTTGTAGAATGCCTCAAGAGCACCCTTTTCGCACTCAAAGGTGATCTAACCAAAGCAGAAAAGGCCCTCAACCTTGCCCAGGTGAAATTGGATTCAGCCGCTTCAAACATAATAAACCTTTGGCAATTATCAAAGATTAATTTACCCTATTTGATATCAACCCTGCACAGACCTACCTTTTTGATGACCACCCTGACTCAGGCACGCCTGGAAATGGTAAAAACCAATTATCATAAAGCTATCGCTCTTTACCAAAAATGTATCCAAACATCAAATCAGCATAAGGGTAAATGGTGGGAAGCACGTCTAAAGCTAGAGCTGGGCGTTGCGTTTCTAAAACACAAGGACCCGGAAGATATCGAACAAGCCCAAACTGTTTTCAGAGAAGCCCGGATTGGCTTTGATGCGTTGAACAGTGACTATTATGCCAACCTGGCAATTGAAAAACTACGCCAGGTGAAACAAGTTTACCGTCACCAGGCATTTGCTCATAAAAAACTGAACCAGGAAATTAATGAGGCTGCCAGAATTCAGCACTCCTTATTGCCATCTCAACCACCTTCCATAAAAGGCTATCAAATTTCAAGCGCACTATTGCCTGCCAGGGAAATGTCGGGAGATTTTTATGACTTCTTTTGGCTCGATGAAAATCGGTTGGCTATCGTGATCGCTGATGTGGCCGATAAAGGGGCTGGTGCTGCGTTATACATGGCCATGAGCCGGACTTTGTTCAGGACCTATGCCATCGAAATGCAGCTACCGCTGATTGAGGTGTTCCAGGAGACCAATCGACGCCTATTGACCGATACCCCTGGTGGCGTCTTTCTAACCGCATTCATGGGTATTCTGGACTCAAAAAGCGGCCTGTTTCAGTATGTCAACGCTGGCCATAATCCACCCTATTTGTTAAGTGAAAAAAATGAACAGGTAGACCTGAAACCATTAGAAAAAACCGGTCCGCTTTTAGGGATTTTTATGGAATCGACATGGACTAACAACGAAATCACCTTTGAACCCGGTCAGAGGCTTGTACTCTATACCGACGGCATCCCTGAAGCACAAAATCAAAATGAAGATTATTATGGCTACCGAAAGTTTA
>PWSY01000123.1 GCA_003563055.1 Anaerolineaceae bacterium
AGGATGATCGAAGAAAACAAACGATCTGACTGTATGGCGCGCCTTAACAGTCGGCCTTCACCAATGATATGATCCTGTCCTATGATCTCATCCAGGGTTTTGGGGCGCATCCGGTCTGCCAGCGGAGATTCATGCGCCATCCTTTCTTCCATGGCATGGTCAAATAAATCCATAGGCTGATTCTACCATGCACCTGTCGCTTCTGGAACATTTGTGCACTAATGCAGCTAACCGGGCACTACTTCTGGGAAAAACCGCCTCACTAATTGAACTCGCTGCCTAACCACCCTGGATACATTTAATAATCAGCGCGCACCATACCCCTAATAACCTTCATTTGGGTCAACCCGGTTATACAGGGGTAATTCCGAAAGAAAACGATTGATGTTTTCGATAAAAAAAGTTAGCGTTTCGTCATTTAAATGATGGCTGATACCCGAGACATGCGGGCTGATGATGACGTTATCCATTCCCCATAAAGGACTATCTTCAGGTAAGGGTTCCTCCTCAAAGACATCCAGGGCAGCACCAGCGATTTGTCTTGCCTTTAATGCGGCAACCAAAGCCTGCTCATCAATCAATCCTCCCCTCCCCACATTAATCACATATGCCGTTGATTTCATCGCCTTTAATACTGATTCGTCCAGAATATGCCGGGTGGACTCTGTCAAAGGCAAGGTTAGCACAACAAAATCACATTCGGCCAGCAGGCTGTGCAGGGCTTCAATTGGATAAAGCCGGCTGAAGAAATCACCATGGGGATCACCCATCCCCTCAAGCATATACCCAGAGTCCTCGGGATGCATGACATTCTTCTTTGCCGCCAGGATAGTCGCACCAAACTGATTCAACAAGCGTGCCACCTGTCTTCCGATACTACCGTAACCGATGATACCCACCGTGCTGTGCCTCAACTCGATTGGCATAAAATCCTGCCATTTTTCGCTTTCTTTGGGCCATTTTTTCTTCTGCTGATAACGCAGTAATTTGGGCAACTTTTGACCAAAGGCTAACAGGGCCATTAACACGTATTCGGCGATCTGGCTGGTAATCACACCGCTCGTATTGGTCACCATTACTTCTGAGGATCGGAGTAAAGGATGATCAGCATAAGAATCGATGCCGGCACTTTTAAACTGCACCCATTGCAAATTAGGTGCTTTTTGGGCCTCTGGTAGCACGTTCCATGTATAAAGCACTTCAACATCTTTCCAACGTGAATCTGAGATATCTTCCGGTTTTTTGGCTGGTATGACGGTTAGCTTAATGCGCGGTGAGGTTTCTTGAATTCTCGCCCGCGCTTCATCAGATAATTCCATCGTAACTAAAACTTGAATTTCGTTTTTCATCATTTTTCCTGTATCTTTCTCATTCTACCTGACCCGCCCGGCTTAAATATAGATACACTTCGGATCAAGAACTTCACGCAAGATCCGTAATTCCTCAGCGTTTGGCGGCAACGTGATCGCACAATTATCTGCTTGTCTGATTGGCCATCCCGTGTTTTCCTGAACCTGGTCAAATGTCACGCCCGGGTGCAGGGCCTGACATACCAATTCACCATCCTGATCAGGCTCTAGTAAACCCAGGTTGGTTACAACAGCTTTTGGTCCACCACCACGCACACCAGTTCTCTGTCTTGCGTCACCACCAGTCAGAAAACCGATGGATGTATGAAAATCAACCCTGGCTGGAAAGCGCCGCTTCTGATGCGGTGTGATGACGAAATACCGATTTACCCATGCGGCTATTTCCATCGACCCCCCTGAACCAGGTAAACGTACTTTCGGGTGCTGGTAATCGCCGATAACCGTTGCGTTGATATTGCCAAAACGGTCAATCTGTGCCCCGCCGAGGAAGCCCACATCCACATTTCCTCGCTGGAGGTACAGTGAGAAGACATCATACATACTGCAAACTGAAGAGGCGCCAGATACCAAGGATGGGTCGCCTATGGACAATGGCAATCGAGAGGGCTGTGAGCCGATCACACCTGCTTCGTAAATCAATTGAATATTGGGCGCGTGAGTACGCATAGCCAGGTTGCATGCCAGGTTCGGGATTCCAACCCCAACAAAGACAACATCGTGATCTCTCAACAGCCGAGCGGCATTGACCACCATTAATTCATTCTGGTTATACTCATTTTCACACATCATGATTGTCCTGATTTGAATAATCACCATAGTTGACGGGTTGTGACAGAAAGGTGCCGGCACTTAATCGACGATGTACCTCTGGCCCAAGTTTTTCCCAGTAGGCCGCCCTGTCTGGCAGGTCATAGACCCATTCTTCCAAGTAAGATTGCACACCTTCTTGCGTCTTACTGATTTGATCCCATGCCAGGTACAGCTCATTATCACGATCGTAATAACCCTGGGTATAGGAGGGATGGGTGCAATAAGGCACATGACATACTGCGTCCACAACAAGACCCGGGATCAAAGTGCGATTTGGGTCAGACCGGATCACTTCTTCATCTACGATCTCCTCTGCTGTGAGGATCACGCGTCGACTGGCAAAAGCAGCCAATCGCTGTTCCCCAAGAATTCCCCAAATATGCGCGTTCCCGGTACTATCTGCCCTTTGGGCATGGACAACCACGACATCCGGCTTAAGCGGTGGTACAACAACAACTTCTTCTCCGGTATACGGATCCATAACCCGCTTAAAAGCAGGGTTTTGAGCTTCCAAATCTACGGCACCGGTCTGTTTCATAGGCATAAAAGGCAGGCCGCTGGCCCCCGCCTTTAATCGGCTGATCATACTGAAGTGGGAATACTCCTCCCATTCAAGCTCACCTGATTCAATTGCAGCCCGCAATCTTCGCAAAGACCCCACCCCCGGATTGCCCATATAAGAAAAAATGAGTTTACGGGCACATCCAGCAGCCACCAACTGGTCATAGATCAGGTCTGGCGTAGCCCTCGCCAATGTAATATCTTTGATTCCTTGCCGGATGATCTCATGCGCTGCAGCAAAAGGGATCAGATGGGTAAAACCACTGGCATACAGCAGGTCTCCATCATGAACATGAAGCTGAATCGCTTCGCTCAAAGTCATCAGTTTTGTCATAATGTCAATTCTCTCCGCTGCCTTTTTTGGCAATATCCAAATAGTTAAAACAGGATCCCACAACGATCATTGCTGGTAGCAAAAATCACCGGATGGCCGACGGACAAGCCATCCGGTCGAATTAATGCATTTGACCAAATGCTATCTCAGTCTCGACGGATATGAGTCTGGCTTTGTTCATGCATGTAAAGCGAAAGGTAATAAGGCCCGCCGGCATTTTTACCACTGGCACCAGACCCCTTCCAGCCGCCAAAGGGTTGATAACCCGGCCAGGCACCGGTCGTTGCACCCTGCGGACGGTTGGCATATACCACACCAGCTTTGATGTTATCAAAGAACCAGCCCGTTTCGTCTTCAGAGCCATAAAAACCAGCCGTCAATCCGTATTTGGTGCTGTTGGCCAGCTGCATGGCTTCATCCAGGTCTGCTACTGGGTGGATCATCGTAATCGGAAGAAACATTTCATGCTGCCAGAGACGATGCTCGATTGGAACATTCACAGCAATAGTCGGCTGGCAGAAGTATCCTTTGCCTAAGTCTCCCTCAGTAATCACCTCGCCACCCGTCAGAACTTTGCCTGCCTGTTTGATTTCTGCGCAAAAATCCTGAAAATCCTGGTAGGCGCTCCTGGTCACAACTGGCCCCATATAAGTATCACGTTCAACCGGGTCACCAACGATAAGTTTCTCAGTGAGCGCAACCACACGTTTAACAAGCGCTTCGTAAACCCCGGTCTCCGCAAAGACACGGGAGCAGGCCGAACACTTCTGCCCCTGCAAACCAAAAGCTGACCGGACAATGCCCACAGCAGCATCTTCTATATCTGCGTTATTGGACACAATCGCAGGGTTTTTGCCGCCCAACTCCAGGATGACCGGACGGACATAATCACCTTCAGCAAAAGTACGGTAGATGCCCATACCAACATCAAAGGATCCAGTGAAGGTCAGGCCATCAACCGCTTTGCTTTCGACAAGGGCCTTTCCAACAGTTGACCCCGGACCCGAAACAAAGTTAACCACCCCATCCGGGATGCCTGCCTGGCGCATGCAATCTACCAACAAGGCTGTCGTCCAGGTCGTTACAGATGCCGGTTTGATCACCAATGTATTCCCCGCTACCAGCGCAGCACCAGCAGGCCCGCCGGTCAGGGCTGCAGGAAAGTTGAAGGGGCTGATCACCACCCATACCCCATAGGGTTTTAATATTGATTGATTGGTGGCGTCAAAACCGGGTAATGGGTCTTTACCCATCTTAACCCGATACCCCTTGTTCGCCTCCATCTGGCTGCAAGCGTGACGGATCAATTCTGAAGTCTCAGCCACATCACCTAAAGCTTCCATCCGGTTTTTACCAACTTCAAGCGTAACGACAGCGCTGATTTCAAACAAACGCTGGTCAATAATATCCGCCGCTTTACGCATCAAATAAACGCGCTCATCCCAGTTCATGCGGCTCCAACAAGGAAAGGCTTCACGAGCTGCTGCAATGGCATCTTCAGCGTCCTTGCTTGCCCCTTTTTGGAAAGTCGCCAGATGCATTTCTGGATTAATGGGTGAGTATTCAGCGAATTTTTCATCTACAAAACGCTCGACGCCATCAATGATCATGGGAAATTCTCGTCCCAAATCACCTTTTAATTGATCCATTGCTTCCGAGAAGCGGCTGTGCAGCTCTTCGGGTGGGTTAAACATGGTTGCGTAAGTGAGCTTAAATGATTTTTCTTTTGCCATTTAGACTGATTCCTCCTGTAAATAGTTGTCTCATCAAGGTTTGGTTTCATTCATTAAGATTGTATCATATATCACCGCGCCTCAGTAACCGGCTAAACCAGCCAAGCCATTTTCTCAACGCCTTATTATTTGCAATTTATACTCTTTTTTATTAAACTATGGGTATGGGAAAAAAGGGTACGACCTTTATTGGGGTTGAAATCGTAAGGGCATCTGGACGTCTACGGCGGGCTTTTGTGTATACTGCATTGGATGCAGACCTGAAATTATTGGCAATATGTCATGGCGATATTGATGAGGTGTTGTGCTATTTGGGTGGGCAAAAAAGTGCCTATGTCGCATTTAACACACCCCGTGCGCCCAATAATGGTGCGCTTAATAACACGGGCGTTTACCAGTCAATGTTCCCCTTTGAGCTTTCTTCTCAGAAAATTAATGCGAGGGCATGCGAATACCTGCTGCGTAAGCAAGGATTCAAAATAGAATTCACACCAGACAAACCTGGTGACTGCCCAAAATGGATGCAGCGGGGATTCAAACTCTATCGCCATTTAGAAACCTTTGGTTTTAATGCATATCCCCATCAAAATGGTTCACATCATAGCCTTGAGACCAGGGCAGAGGCAATTTATTGGCGTTTGCTCCAGAATCATCCTCCCCTGCCTGACTCACTGGAGGGACGACTGCAGCGCCAGTTGATTCTCCACGACCACCAACTACCAGTACCGGATGCAATGAATTTCTTCCTGGAAGTCACCCGTTATAAACTGATGCGAGGAGCGTTGCCAGATCAGGACATCCTCTCCATTGAAGAACTGAATGCCATGGCTGCGGCCTACATCGCCTGGCAGGCCGCCCTGCACCCAGATCAGATCGAGCTTTTGGGGGATCCTGAAGAAGGGCAAATAATCCTCCCAACCATTACATAAGACCTGCTGTTTGTAAAACCTTTGCCCTTGTTCTCAACCCAGTTCTGTCCCTATAATAAGAAAGTAACGTAACTACTCAGCGTGCAAGGGAATAGGGGGTATGGTGTGACAGCGAAGCCGCCACACCATACCCCCTCCCTTCAAAAGCAGGGCTGCCTGAGTAGTTACAAAGTAACAACATTATTAAGGATAGACGATGATACGAAAATGGCGGTATGCCGGGATAGTCTTATTGACATTGCTGCTCATTGGATCAGCAGCTTTTGTGATATGGGCCAGCAGCCCAGCATCGGCAGAAACACAAGCATTAACAAGTTTAGACTCAAACGAAAATGTCAATTTCACAAGGATCAATAATTGGTTGGTGTTTTCACCCACCTCACAGCAACCAGAAATTGGATTAATCCTCTATCCCGGTGGCCGGGTAGACTATCGCGCCTACGCACCCCATGCCAGCTCAATTGCCAGCTCAGGGTTTTCTGTCGTGATTGTCCCCATGCCGCTCAACCTGGCATTTTTCGGACTCAATCAAGCTGATGATGTTATGCAAGCTTTCCCCGATATTACCAACTGGATCATTGGCGGCCATTCCCTGGGCGGCGCCATGGCCGCTGAATTTGTCAGTGCCAACCCAGATTCTGTTGACGGTCTGGTGCTGTGGGCTTCCTACCCTGCATCCAGCAACGACCTGTCTTCCAGTGATCTTCCCATAATATCTATTTTCGCCAGTAATGACGGTTTGGCAACACTGGATGATATAAAATCCTCCATCAAAAACCTGCCAGGTGACACACAATTTATTGAGATAAAAGGCGGCAATCATGCCGGTTTTGGCTGGTATGGTGATCAAAGAGGCGACGGAAAAGCTGCGATTAGCCAAGAAGATCAACAAAAGCAAATCGTCATTGCGACCATAGCTTTTTTAGAGATGATCGGCAAATGAGGTTATTGGAGGTATCAGCAAGATGAAAAAAGGCTGGAAAATCACACTGATTGTACTGGGAGCATTCCTGGTACTGCTGCTAGTGGGTCCATTTTTGGTGCCCATCCCGAAACTGGAAAACGTACATTCCCCCCAGTCACTGGCAGAACAAGACAGTCAGTTTATAGAAATTAACAACCTGACTGTACACTACAAGCAAATGGGAACGGGTGAACCAACTTTCATTTTATTACACGGGTTTGGGGCCAGCACCTTTTCTTGGCGAGAAGTGATGGCCCCCCTATCAGAATATGGATTGGTGATCGTCTACGACAGGCCCGCATTTGGCCTGACGGCGCGCCCCCTCACATGGCAGTCTGAAAATCCATACACCCAGGAAAGTAATATTAACCTTTTGCTCACCTTGTTAGATACAAAGGGTATCGATGAAGCTATTCTGGTGGGCAACTCGGCCGGGGGCACACTGGGTACGGCCTTCGCACTGGCACATCCAGAACGTGTCACAGCACTGATCCAGGTCAATGCTGCTGTTTACCAGACAAGACCAGACTCAGCCTTGTTGAACTGGCTCTTCCAAACGCCGCAAGTTGACCACATAGGCCCTCTGATCGCCCGCAGGCTGGCCGGCGGACAGGGTGATGCCTTCCTCAGGAGCGCCTGGTATGACCCCAGCCAGCTGGAAAAAGACCCAACCATTATCACTGGTTACCGCAAACCCCTGATGGTCGAAGACTGGGACCGGGCCCTATGGGAACATACCAAAGCTGCTCAAGCACCTGAACTGGAAAATCAGTTGGACCAGGTCAAGGCCCCCACGCTCATCATTGCCGGCGAACAAGACCAGATCGTACCGGTTGAAAACAGCCGCCGATTAGCAGAGGATATACCGTGGTCCAGGCTGGTCATCATCACAGAATGCGGCCATGTTCCCCAGGAAGAATGCCCTCAGCCGTTTATGGCGGCTATTGATGATTTTTTAAACTATCTAATGGAGAAAAATTATGAGTAAAAAACGCATTAACGTTGGTGAGAAAATCCGAGACTTTACACTGACCGATACCCAGGGTAAGCAGGTCTCCATCTCCCAATTCGTTGGTAAGAAGAATATTTACCTGGTATTCAATCGAGGTTTTTCTTGACCATTCTGCCGCAGGCATATGGCGCAGTTGCGCCAGGATTATGACAGGTTCGCCGCCCGGGATACAGCGGTAATCGCGGTTGGCCCAGATTCAAGACAGGACTTCATCAAATTCTGGGAAAAGGGTCACATCCCCTTTATCGGTTTGGCCGACCCAAACCATGTAGTGGCAAAACTGTATGAACAGGAAGTTGCCTTGCTGAAATTTGGACGCGTGCCTGCCCAAATGATCGTGGATAAGGAAGGCATGCTGCGTTATGTTCATTACGCCCGGTCAATGTCTGATATCCCGGAGAACGATGCTATTCTTAAAATCTTAGACGGGTTAACCCAATAACCCGCACATAGATTGTTGTTTTATTAGTAGTTTATTGGTAACTACATAGTCAACAAAGGAATTTTTGGGGGACACCCCCATCCTTCAGCAGCAGGACTGCCTGAGTAGTTACATTTATTGTTTTTATAGGTAGAAAATGACTAAAAATATTCTGGTTGCTGGTGCTAGCGGACGGACTGGTCGGATCATTGTCAATAGATTGATTCACCGTGATTTTTTCCCCCATGTCCTGGTCCGCGACCTGCCAACAGCAAAGCTATTATTCCCTCAGGGCGTGATTTTTCACCAGGGAGATGTTCGTCTAATTGAAACGCTTTATCCTGCATTGAATAATATCGATGCTGTCATCTCTGCTGTTGGGTGCAACACACCTGTTGGGAAGAACTGCCCTAAAAGGGTAGATTACCAGGGAGTGGTGAACCTTGTCCTGGCTGCTTGCAATAAAAAAATCAAACAATTCGTCTTAATATCCTCAATTGCAGTCTCACATCCCGAACACCCCTTAAACCGTTTTGGTAGAATTTTAGATTGGAAGCTAAAAGGAGAAAATTCTCTGCGTGAAAGCGGTATGGGGTATACAATCATTCGTCCAGGTGGTCTGGTCGACACCCCAGGTGGTGAGCGGAACCTGGTCTTTGACCAGGGAGACCGTATTATGGGCACCATCAGCCGTGCCGATTTAGCTGAAACCTGTATCCACGCATTACACTATTCCCAGAGTCTGAGCAAGACCTTTGAGGTTATTGAAGCCAACCACAACGGAAAACCAAATTGGGAAGAATTATTTTCATCCTTAACACCTGACTGAGCACTCTGGCACCTATGCTTTGATTTGGGATTATACAAACCTGATTTCCCACTGGTAGGGGTTGTGATCAGGCCACAGCACCTTCTCAGGGCTAGCAATGTTTTTATTCGGTTCTGCCTGCTGATAAGCCTTAGTACCCAGGCCATTACCATGGGTAGGGGGAAGGGAGTGATTGCCTGGTCAGGTTTTACCCGACCATTACCAACTAACCCTGCCCCCAACCGGTCATTTTTAGAAGTGGGTGACCAACTTACACGCTTTGCTGGACAAATAACCACTGGAAGTCAATTCGAAAATCAACAATAAATTCATCCCGGGCTGCGACCCTGGCTTGAAGTTATCGAGAAATGCACGGAAAAAACCCGGGGATGTGTCGATTAACCTTTAAACCGTAACGCTCGCAGCCCATTGGCAGTAACCAGCAGCGACACGCCCATATCGGCCAGTACGGCCAGCCATAACGGCGCATAACCCAAAACCGCAATCACCGCCACCAGGAACTTGCTGCCAAGACTGAAGATGATATTCTGTTTGATAAGGCGGTTGGCAAATACCGACAGCCTGACAGCAAAGGGCAATTTTTGGATATCATCCGCCATCAAGACCACATCAGCCGTTTCCATCGCCTGAGCGCTGCCGCTGCCCCCCATCGCAATGCCCAGATCTGCCGAGGCCAACGCCGGGGCATCATTAATCCCATCCCCCACCATGGCAATAGCGCCATATTCTTCACGTAAAGCGGCAATTGCCTCTTGTTTATCCCCGGGCAACAGGTTTGAGCGGACATCATCTAATCCTACCTTTGCGCCTACCACAGCAGCGACAACGGCATTATCGCCGGTCAACATAACAGTCTGCTTTTTCATCTGATTCAGCTCACGAATCACGTTTTGCGACTCCAATCGGGGCGTGTCCGCCACAGCGATAAAACCGCGCACCAGTTCACCATCGCACAACAGCATGGCTGTTTTGCCGGCTGATTCGGCCTGGTCAACCCAAGCCCGCACCATGGCAGGGATGTCGTGTTCTTCTACAAACAACCTGCGGCTGCCGATGGCCATCC
>PWSY01000062.1 GCA_003563055.1 Anaerolineaceae bacterium
GAAAAGAGCGGCGGGCATCTGAAAACACCCGCCGCTCTTTTTTTAGTTCTTGATGTCCACTATCAGATTAGGTTAAGAGATAGGCCATACACCATTGGGTGGTGGCAATCAAGGCATCCATATGGGTACGCTCATAATTATGGGAGGCATCCACACCGGGCCCAATCAAGGCCACAGATACATCACCCCCAGCCCGCCAGTAAGCTTCACCGTCAGAGCCATAATAAGGATAAATATCCACCTTGTGCGGGATTTGGTATTGCTCCGCTAATGCTCGCAACTTCTTGCTTAATCCATAATGATATGGCCCGCCAGAATCCTTAACGCACAAAGTGGCATGGAATTCATCTGAGGCCTGACCATCGCCAACTGCAGCCATGTCAACGCAGAGAAGTTCACCCACATCATCCGGGATACCCGCTGAGGCACCATGACCAACTTCTTCGTAATTGCTAAAGTGCAGCACAGTAGTTGTTTTCGGTTTTATCCCAGCAATCAATAACGCTTTAAGGGCAAAGATCATACAGGCTACACAGGCTTTATCATCCAGGTGACGTGAGCGGATGAAACCATTTTTCACCACTACACGAGGATCGAATGCCACAAAGTCACCAATACTGACCCCCAGGTTTTCTGTTTCATCGGCTTTTGTGGTACGTGCGTCCAGCCGCACCTCCATCGTTTCTGCCTTTCGGTCTGTTTTGGTGACCTCTTGCCCGTGCACATGGCTGGATGCCTTATTTAAAAGCAATGTCCCCTGCAGTGTCTCTCCCTTTCTTGTGAAGACAGTCACGCCTTCCCCTTCGACCGTATTCCAGGCGAAACCTCCAAGGCCAGTAAGCTGGAGCCTGCCATTGGGCTTGATTTCCTTGACCATGGCCCCGAGCGTATCAACATGGGCAGTCAGTGCGCGCCCTGGCGAGTCAGTCTCACCTGGCGTGGTTGCCACCAATGCGCCTTTCCGTGTCCGACTGATGGTCACACCTTTTAATAACAACAACTCTTGTTCACAAAGGGCAATGGCCTTATCGGTAAAACCGGTAGGACTAGGCGTATTGAGTAAGCGGATTAAGAAATCAATCAAGCCGTCGGAATCTATTATAGGTAAAGGAATCATTATCCATTCATTTCTATATATTGGGTGAGCTTTTTCCGCCAATCTGCTGGGATTTCGACACTTATGCCCGCTTGATGATCATAAGCCACCATAACCGATTTCCCCTGTGCCAGTATTTGCTGATCATGGATTGATTCAATTTGAAAGCCCAAAGAAAAACTTTTGTTTCCTATGTGCTCTAATCGCAACCCAACGCGAAGGGACTGGAAAAGAAATATGGGGGCCTGGTAATCAATCTCGATCCGGGCAACAACCATCCCTGTGTTCATCCCGGAGTCCCTGCTCCAAATACCCACTTTTTCATAATATCCCAACCGCGCACTTTCAAGATAAGTCAAAAAAACAGCATTATTGACATGCCCATGCGTATCAAGGTCGCTATAGCGAACGACAACAGGATGATAATAAGTAAAAGTCTTTTTTTCGGTCATTGATCAGTGTCACTTTTGGCGTTTGTTTGATGGGTCAATTATAAACCACTCTACAACCTGCTTGCGCCTTTTTTGAGGAAATCTGGCGGGTTACCCGGCTGTCCACAGGGATCAAATTTCCTTTACAATTATGCCTGAATTGGATAAAATAGATAATAACACTATTTTCGACCTGAAATGTAGAAAATCGTTCACCACTATAAAAGATTGCGCGACGCCCACCTTAACTAAATTAAGTGACCAACCATTTGAGAAGAGAGTAAGCAACCATGCAAATTACCCGTCAGGCAGACTACGCACTCAGGGCATTACTGTATCTGGCCGAACTACAACTAAATGAAAACCAGAAAGCAGCCACCAGCCAGATAGCAAAAGAGAAAGAGATTCCCCCATCATTTTTGGCCAAGATCATCTCACAGCTGTCCATCGCCGGGTTGATCCATACAAAACGTGGTGCAGGCGGTGGGGTTTCACTATCACGAAAAGCAACCGAAATCTCATTACTGGATGTCGTTGAAGCCATTGACGGCCCTATCACCTTGAATGAATGCACCCAGGACCCGAGTATATGCTCCTTTGGTGAATCCTGCCCGATCCATGAAGTTTGGTGCGAAACACAAACGGAACTGGTTGAAAAACTGAGGAGTATAACCTTTGACAAGTTGATTGCAAAGGAAAAATCCAAAGCGCTCTAGGCCACCTCTTTTAAAAATAATCCTATGCTGTCAAAAGGAAAACTTCTTCTGGGATCAATATCGTTCACCAGGGAAATGCCGCTTATTGGGACATGATTACCTATGGCACCAAAACTTGCTCATGCCTCAATCGCTCTTAGACATCCACAGACATTGATCATATGACACCAGCATTAATCATCATTATGACGATAACCGTAATCCTGGTTGGCTTTATCCTCAGCAGGCCATTTTTACAGGATCCTGGCAGCCAGAACAGGGGCCAAAAAGTGGACGATCGTGAAGCCCAGTATCATCTGCTCTTGATGGAGATAAAATCTCTGGAGGATAAGTACCTACAAGATGAAATGCCACCAGAAATTGTCACACAACTAGACGGCAAGAAACAACAAGCCGCCCACCTGCTACGTTTGATAAACCCCCACCTTGAATAATTCTCTTTTGACTGCATGGTGATCTCCAAAGCCAGCTCATCTCATCAGCCTGGGCGACTTAAAAAATGAAGCCCTCGTCTTCAGCATTGCTTTATAATTAAGCCATCATGACCATTTCATGTTCATCCCAAATTACAATACAAGGGCTTATTAAACGGTATCATTTTCGACCTGTTCTGGATCAACTCTCTCTGACACTCGACGACAGCTCATTTTGTTTATTAATTGGCGCTAACGGCGCTGGTAAAACCACGCTTTTACGCATTTTGGCTGGCCTCGCCCGTGCTGATGAGGGAGAAATTTCCATTGGCGCTAACCACAATTTTTCTGATCACCTCTTACGGCTAAACCTTGGTTATGTAGGCCATGAGCCAATGTTTTACAACGATCTCACCGCCGTGGAAAACCTGCGCCATTACGCACATCTCTATTTATTAACCGATGCTGAAGAAAAAATCAACCAAACCCTTCACCTGACAGGTCTATCACAGTACCAGGGTCAACCGCTGCGAACCTTTTCCCGGGGCATGCAGCAGCGCTTATCTCTAGCGCGGGCATTAATTCATAACCCTTCGATTCTCTTACTGGATGAGCCTTATACCAGCCTTGACCCACTTGCCGCCAAATTCCTGGACAATCAACTGCACGGGTTGCAAAAACCCGGACGCACCATTCTTTTAGCTGCGCATCGTCCACAACGCCTCTTGCCCATTGCGACTCACATTGCCTGGCTCAAGGCAGGCAAAATCTGCCAGCATCTCCCCATAGAACAATTGGCTGAGTGTCCTGAGCTGAACCACTACCTGCAGGAACGCGTATGAAACCCTGGACGAGGTACCTGTATATGATCTGGCTGATTGTGTCCAAAGACATCCAGGTCGAATGGCGCGGCAAGCAGGGTGTTCCTGTTATGCTGGTATTCGCTTTGCTGATCGTATTCCTGTTCAACTTTGCCCTGCAGCTGTCTCCAGAGCTGCAAGCAGGCCTGGCGGCCGGCCTATTATGGGTCTCGCTTATGTTTGCGTCCACACTTGGGCTTAACCGCAGCATCAGCCTTGAGGTGGAGAACAAAGCCCTGGACGGGTTGTTACTGGCTCCGATGGACCGGTCCGCCATATTCTTTGGAAAATCATTGAGCAATCTCTTTTTTACCTTCATGGTGGCGTTGGTTTTGCTCCCCGTTTTCAGCCTGCTTTACGATCAAAATATGCTCCACCTAAATTTATTGCTGGTCATCTTCTTAGGCGTGAGTGCCTTTACCAGCCTGGGCACCTTATTAGCTGCGTTGAGCATCCAGACACGCACCAGAGATGTATTGCTGCCGGTGCTGCTCTACCCGCTGGCTTTGCCGATCCTGATTGCATCAGTCGAGGCCAGCCGGGGCATTCTTTCAGGCCAATCAAAGTTTGAATTACAGAGCTGGCTCTTTCTTTTACTGGCAGGCAATTTCCTCTTTTACGCTGCTGGCATTTTATTTTACGGAACTATACTGGAGGAATAAAATTGACGAAACAACCAAAAGTCTTGGGCATTCTGGATATTCTCTTGCTAATCCTTGTCCCGGCTTCACTGGTGTGGATCATATTCTTCACACCAATGGAGGCCGTCATGGGCAATGTGCAAAAGGTGTTTTATTATCACGTCGCCGCTGCCTGGGCCGGGATGCTCTGCTTCATCCTGGCTGCCCTAGCTGGCGCTGCTTATTTGCACGCCCGCCGTCTCCAATGGGACTGGTTATCTCTGTCAGCTATTGAGGTTGGCGTGGTTTTCAGCCTGTGCGCCATCTTCAGCGGGATGATCTGGGCCAGGCCCATCTGGAACACCTGGTGGGTTTGGGACCCCCGTCTGACAACAACAACGATCATGGTTTTAATTTACCTGGCATACTTCATCTTAAGAAGTGGCTTAACCACCCCCGAAGTACAAGCCAGGTTAGGATCAGTATACGCGATTATTGGCGTTCTTACTGTGCCTTTAACCTTTTTCTCTATCCGACTCTTCCGCACCATTCACCCAGTGGTGATTGCAACAGGCAGCACCGGAGAGTCAGCCTTCAATATGTCTCCGCGCATGCTGGTGGCACTATTCATAAGTCTGAGTGTTTTCACATTATTAATGGCTGATCTGGTCTGGCACCGATACAGGCTGGCAAAACTACAAAGCAACAATCGAAAGAGATGACGTATGATGCCCGCTAACACAACAAACGAAATGCTGTGGGGGCTCATAGTCATTCTGGTTATCTTGCTGATTTATACGCTCTCGCTTTACCTGAGAACACTCAGCGCGAAATCACAGCAAACAAAAAACCAAGAAAAATAATCCGGTCTTGAGGGGGCCCCTTACACTTACATTAATCCAATATTTTGTTAACGATCTTCTATGACTCCTTTAGTATTCTCATAAGGAACAATCAAAGGCTATAAATTTATTAGGAGATCAAAGTATGTCAAAAATTATTGGAATTGACTTAGGAACAACAAACAGCGCCGTATCTGTGGTTGAAGGCGGCACCGCCACAGTAATCCCCACCGCAGAAGGCTCACGCTTGCTACCCTCAGTGGTCGCATTTAATAAAAACGGGGAGCGCCTGGTCGGTACACCTGCCAAACGTCAGGCTGTGGTAAATTCGGATAATACCATTTCTTCCATTAAACGCTTTATCGGTCGAAGGTATGACGAAATTGAGACCGAACGTGAAATGGTGCCTTTCCAAGTGGTGGAGGGACCCTCAGGTGACGTGCGTGTCCACGTCCCCGTGGTTGATAAGACTTATACCCCACAGGAAATATCTGCCATGATTCTTGAGAAACTCAAAGCAGATGCAGAGGCTTTCCTGGGACAGCCTGTGACCCGGGCTGTGATTACAGTACCGGCGTACTTTAATGACAGCCAGCGCCAGGCAACTAAAGATGCCGGGAAAATTGCAGGTCTGGAAGTGATGCGGATTATCAACGAACCAACTGCTTCTGCCCTGGCATATGGCCTGGACAAACAGGAAAGCGAAATCATTCTCGTTTTTGACTTGGGCGGAGGCACTTTTGATGTCAGCTTGCTTGAGGTCGGAGAGGGCATGATCGAAGTTAAAGCCACCAACGGCGATACCCACCTGGGTGGTGACGATTGGGACGAAGTGATCGTCAATTGGGCCGCAGATGAATTCAAAAGAGAACAGGGCATTGATCTTCGCAAGGATCGCCAGGCTTTGCAGCGCCTGCGTGAGGCTGCAGAAAAAGCGAAGATTGAGTTAAGCTCCGTTATGGAAACCGAGATCAACCTGCCCTATGTGACGGCTGATGCCAGCGGACCGAAGCACCTGCTGCTTAAGCTAAATCGAGCGAAATTCGAACAAATGACCAGCCACCTGGTTGACCGTGCAAAAGGCCCCTTTAACGCCGCCATCAAGGACGCCAACCTGACCGTTGACCAGATCGCCGAGGTCGTGCTTGTAGGTGGCGCAACCCGCATGCCTATGATTCAAGACCTGGTCCGAGAGCTGACCGGCGGCAAAGAACCCAACAAGGGCGTGAACCCTGATGAGGTTGTCTCTTTGGGTGCTGCCATCCAGGGCGGCGTGCTGGCGGGTGATGTCAAAGATGTCCTGTTATTGGATGTCACCCCACTTTCATTGGGTGTTGAAACCCTGGGCAGTGTTATGACCTCGTTGATTGAACGCAACACCACCATTCCTGTTAAAAAAACAGAGGTGTTTTCAACAGCCCAAGATAACCAAACCTCGGTGGATATCCACGTCCTCCAGGGTGAACGGTCCATGGCTTCAGACAATATGAGCCTGGGTCGGTTCCGCCTGGAAGGGATACCCCCAGCCCCTCGCGGTGTTCCTCAAATTGAGGTGACCTTCGATATCGACGCAAATGGTATCCTCAATGTGAAAGCACAGGATAAAGCAACTGGCAAGGAGCAAAGTGTTACCATTACCGCATCCACCAACCTTGACAAAGACGACATCGACAAAATGGTGGAAGAAGCCGCCAAAAACCGTACTGCGGATGAGCAGCTCAAAGAAAAGATCGAAACCCGTAACAGCGCCGATTCCCTGGCTTACCAGGCTGAGAAACTGCTCAAAGATATGGGCGACAAGATACCGGATGACCAACGCAGTAATGTGGAAGGAAAAATTAAGGACTTACGTGAAGCACTCGAAAGTGACGACACAAATCGCATTCAACAGCTAATGGATGCCTTACAATCGGATATGCAAGCCATAGGCCAGGCAGCCTATCAGCAGCCTGGTGCAGACCCACAATCTGGCAGTGGGCCTCAAGCCGCCCCTGGTGGTGAAGCCAGCGCAGAAGATGACGAAGACGTTGTGGAAGGCGAATTTAGAGAGGCGTGATCAAACGCTAAAAAAATGAAGACAGCGCCTAGGATGAGGGGGGCATCCTATAAACGCTGCCTTCAAAACCTATTATAACACAAACTATGAAATAAAAGCAACAATAATTATCAAATTGTTCATAAAATAATAAGCTCACGTCATCTCTTAACAAAACAGCACAATCGTTTTAGATAGGGTCAGGGTTTAACATTTTGTGTTAAACCCTTATCTAAAAATACTCCCCCGTGGTATCAACGGGGGAGTTTCGTTTACAATAGATAGCCAAGCTGGTTTTAGAGCCAGCCGCGCAATTCCATCCCCTTGACCACGCGGTTGATCGCCACCATATAGGCAGCGTCACGCATGAAGACATCCTGTGTTTGGGCCATATCATAAACACCTTTGAAGGCCTGGGTCATTTTATCATCCAGTTTTTCGAGAACTTCCGACTTTGTCCAGTAGAAATTCATGTCGTTCTGGACCCCTTCAAAATAGGAGGTGGTCACGCCGCCGGCATTACATAAGAAATCCGGGACAACGAAGATATCACGTTCCATTAATACCTGATCGGCTTCAGGTGTGGTGGGGCCATTAGCGCCTTCTGCCACAATCTTAACCCGCTCGTGGATGTTCTTAACAGTTTCTGCATTGATCTGCCCTTCCAGGGCAGCCGGGATGAGGACATCCGCTTCTTTGGTAATCCAATCATCACCTTCTTCTATGCTGTAATCTGCCTGAACCGCTTTATCCTTATCGATAGAACCGTACTGGTCTGTTATGTTCATCAAGAATTCAGGATCAATACCATCTTGTTTGTAGACCGTATAAGCTGCTCGGTCTTCCCGATCCCAATAACTGACACACACCACTTTACCGCCCAGTTCAGAAATAAAACCTTTAGCGGCATATTGCCCAACATTGCCAAACCCCTGGATAGCGGCCGTTGTCTGGGTTGAATCGATGTTTAAGCATTTCATCGCCTCACGCAGCGTATAGATAACACCATAGCCGGTCGCTTCTTTACGACCCAGAGAGCCGCCTCCGCCCACAGGTTTACCCGTGATTACCCCTGGGGTGTATTGCCCGGTGATTCGGGAATACTCATCCATCATCCAACCCATCATCTGCGCATTAGAACCGACATCAGGGGCCGGCACATCCTGCCGGGGACCCAGCACACGCCAGAGCTCACGGATGAAAGCACGGCACAGGCGTTCTTTTTCGTTCGCAGAAAGCGTGGCCGGGTCAAGGACCACGCCACCTTTACCACCCCCCAAGGGGATGTCCGCCACAGCACATTTCCAGGTCATCCACATAGCCAGGGCACGCACTGTATCAGCCGTTTCGGCGGCGTGGAAACGTAAGCCGCCTTTGTTTGGCCCAAGGGCATCGTTATGCTGAACACGAAAAGCTTGAAAGACCCGCAATCCTCCGTCATCCATGTGAACCGGCAGGCGCAAGTGATATTCTCGCAGTGGCCAGCGCAACAACTCACGAACCTGGTGATCGAGGCCCAACAGATCTGCGACATGATCAAATTGCTGTTGGGCCATTGAGAATGCATTTGTATTTTCTGCCATAATCTCTCCTATATTCTTGGTTTGGTGAGGTTTCTAAAAAGCACTAATCAATCCAGCAGGGAACAGGCGCTAGCTTTAAATAAAAATAAGCAGGCACATCGGTCCAGTACCCGCATGCGTTCTCGCTCAGTTGTGTCTGAATGAAGAACATGCCCGCTCCACTAATGATTTAATCAGCTTAACCTTAACCGAAAAACAAACAACCGTCAATACGCGTTGTTAAAAGCCACTCGCATGACATTCATCTCTGCTGAGACGGTGATCGCCCCATGAAAAATCTATCCGGTACATCTGTTAAGGTCTGGCGTATGCTGCCAAGTATAGCTGGGGCGATGTCAGCAAGGCTGATTAAAGGGTCACAGGTTTTTCACGATATGGAACTTTAAAAACAGCAACTTCGTCTAAATAACATCAGACCCATATTACGAATAATTGTTTTTTTGGAGGAACGCAAAAATGTATAAAAAGCTCAGCCTAATTATTATCAGCCTTATGATTGCTGGCTTGCTCACAGCATGCAACCTGGCCGTTGCACCAGGCAACGAGGGGTTACGAACGTTGAATGTCAGCGGTACGGGCAGGGTGACTGTGGTCCCCGATATCGCGACCATTAACATCGGTGTCCGAACTGAATCAGAGGTCGTCATCGATGCCCTGGATGAAAACACGGCTCAGGCAAACGCCATTGCCAAGGCGTTACAAGACCTGGGCATCGCGCCAGAAGATATTCAAACAGCCAACTTCAATGTGTTCCCTAATGAACGTTATGATTATATGACAGGCCAGGTAGAAGGTCGCTATTTTGTCGTGGAAAACACGATTAACGTGACTGTTCGAGACCTGCCAACTCTGGGCATGGTGCTCAGCACCGTGGTGGAAGCTGGCGCCAACAGCATCTATGGTATTAATTTCAACATTGCAGATCGGGAAGCGGCCGTCACAGAGGCTCGTCAATTAGCCATCGAAGACGCCCAGGCCAAGGCTCAATCAATCGCAGAAGCTGCCGGTGTTAAACTGGGTGAGCTGGTAAACATTAATGTTTATGAAAGCTGGGGCCCAATGCCTTATTATGATGCGGGTTACGGGGCATATGCCGAAGGAGTCCCCGTTGCGGCAGGCACCTTAACCATCGCCTTGGAATGCAATTTGACCTATTCCATTGAGTGAAATTTAATCGATCATCCCCTGATAATGGAGAGGCGTTGATGCTTGCAGCGTCTCTCTTAACAAACCGATTATGCCGGTATATGGGCGGAAACTTATGCAAGAGTTTCTAACAATTCACCGTGTTGCTTCACAGGCAATTAATTCTAAAAAAGCTGGGCGCTCAAACAATGTGCCCAATGATGGGACAACTGCGATTGGTAAAGGCATTGATCCCGTTGATGGTACCCCAAC
>PWSY01000163.1 GCA_003563055.1 Anaerolineaceae bacterium
GCTCCTAGTACGAGAGGACCGGAGTGGACAGACCTCTAGTGTGCCAGTTGTCGTGCCAACGGCATCGCTGGGTAGCTACGTCTGGCAGAGATAACCGCTGAAAGCATCTAAGCGGGAAACTCGCTCCAAGATTAGATCCCTATTCCAGTAAATGGAGTAAGATCGCAGGTAGACCACCTGCTTGATAGGCAGTAGGTGTAAGCGTAGCAATACGCTTAGCTTAACTGTACTAATGATCGAGGGCTTCACCACGTGATGTGGAGAACTCGCTGCTTTTTCGCCTCAATTAAAGTGTCATTTCTATTCTTTGGTATTATTAACAACTTAATTATTAATTTGTCCTTTGGTGACTGTAGCGGCGAGGATACACCCGGTAACATCCCGAACCCGACCGTTAAGTTCGCCAGCGCTGATGGTACTTGGGGGGCGACCCCCTGGGAGAGTAGGTCGTTGCCAAAGGACTTTTTATTTTAAACCGCTGTTGCCAGCCTGGGTTACCGGAAACAAAATGCTGCCCCTGTAATAATCTTAGAATCCTAGTATAATAATCACCGGTGCGCCCGTTTTCTGGGAACACGTTTGTACCCCCTGGATCAAAGTCGGTTTGACATCGGCAACACCAGATGTCCCGTTATTGATCCAAATATCACCTTTTGGAAGGGAGGTGAGGGTTTTGGCTCGTGTGGTTTTGCGACCGAATGAATCGCAAGAACAATTGCTGCGGCGCTTCCGCAAGCAAGTGGTCAAAAGCGGTGTCTTAAGTACGATCCGCCGTAAACGCTGGTTCATTTCAAAAAGTGAACTTCGGCGCATTGAAAAGAAAAAAGCTATCCGGCGCTCTTATCGGAGTGATTAAGTCCGGAGGCCTATCAGTACCTGATCAGGAAGAAGGAGAAAGTATGGCAAAAGAGGACGATAAAATAACCGTCGAAGGCACAGTCATTGAGGCTTTGCCCGGTACACAATTTACAGTCGAACTGGAGAATGGATCCGAGATACTGGCTTATCTCTCTGGAAAAATGCGTCGGCATTACATTCGTATTTTATTAGGAGACCGGGTTCGGTTGGAGATTTCACCTTATGACCTTACTCGTGGCCGCATCGTTTACCGTTATCGCCGACAGTCGGCACGTCCGCAATCTTCCTGAACTGATCAATAAAACTTGAAATCCTGCTTCGGCAGGATTTTTCTTTACCGTCAGTTGACCTGGGGTAAAATTCTGTTATGACTGCGGTTTCTTTATCCTTATCCTCCACAACATCCTGTATTCGAAGAATAAACCTCTCGCGAGACCTTGATCAAATCGCTAATCTAATCGAGACCTGTTTCCCGATTGACCAGGATTATGATGGGCGAACTTACATCCAGGAAATGCGGAAGGCCGCGCGGGACATGCGCATGGTGGGTTGGTTTTCAAACTTGGCCGACATGCAGAACGCCCCGGTGCCTGGTTTTGTGTGGGAGGAGCATAATCAGATCATCGGCAACCTCAGTCTGATACCTTTTCGACACGGGGCCAGCCAGATTTACTTAATCGCTAATGTTGCCGTACACCCCTCCCACCGCAGGCGTGGGATTGCGCGTTCGCTGACCCAGAGGGCTTTGCGGTACTTGAAAGAGCGCAATCAGCAGCTTGTCTGGTTGCAGGTACGGGAGGATAATCCTGCTGCGATTAACCTTTATCATTCGGTTGGGTTTGTTGAGCAGGTCTCCCGAACAACCTGGCGGGTTTGCCCCTGTGACCTTCAAATGCCCGGGTCATATTGGCAGCAGGGGCTCAAAATCAGGCGGCGGCGCAAAAGCGATTGGCAAAACCAAGGGGTATGGCTTGACCGTGCCTATCCTGCTATTATGCGATGGAATCTACCCGTTGATTTCGGTCTTTTTTCCCCTGGAATCTTGAATTGGATATCAAACTTTATGGATAATGCGTCCTTTAAACATTGGGCAGTTGAAGCTGATGGTCAACCCCTGGGTGTCATTACCTGGCAGAAGACAACCAGTTATGCTAACAACCTGTGGCTGGCCTTTAATGAAGACACAGAGGCGGATACCCTGCCAGGCGCGCTGGGTCATGTTTGTAAACGTTTGGCGAGAAAGCACCCCCTCTCGATTGATTATCCCGCAGGCCGTTTTGCAGCGGAGTTTGAGGCCTTGGGGTTTACGTGTTTTCGCACCCTGGTGTGGATGAAGTATAAGTTGGGGCCAGTGATGGGTAGCAGGAAGTAGGGATTGGGTATAGGATATAGGGTATTGGGTATTGGGTATGGGGGATTGGAAGTGGGACAGGGTCACCCAACACCTAGTACCCAGTACCCAGTACCTACCACCCAATACCTTAATCAAAAAAAAGCCTGTCTTGCGACAGGCAGATGGGGGGAATTAATTACGGCTGTTCGGGCATAGTAATCCACCCAGGGAATGGCCTGAGTCGTTATGATAGCGTGAGGTCTGCATAGTAATTATTATAGGTGATCAAACCTCTTCATCCAGGATCAGGTCAACCAGATCTAAAAACTCCTGCCATTCCTCTTTGAAAAAATGCAGGGTGACATTATTTAACTCCAGGTGGTAGGTGGTTTCGCCATCCGGTTCTTCGGCCTGCCAGGCAAGGAAGGTTTCTGTTTCGGCGATGGTGGTGGTTTTGGGTTCGTACGAGTCGTCCATTGGGTATGCTCCTTTTTTATTTACACGATTTATTCAGAATTTATAAGCGTATTTATATCATAAAGTGTTAGCTATACAAAACAGATATGCTGCTTTCTTGGTGTGTTGTGAAAAACATGGGCTGATTTCTTTTCCTGGTCATTAGCGCTGGTCAAGCTGTGATTTGTCCGCGCCAGACTCTGTTGACGAGGGTTTCTTGTTTCGCCAGTTTTTTTGGAACCAATTTTTAATCGCCTGCCATTTTTCCAGTAATAATTGTATTCGGGATGAGTCTTCTATCGGTTCTCGCAGTTCGAGGTCTTCCCATGGGTTCTGGTCATTCAGTTTTTTGATGACGTAGCTTAAAAAGAGTTTCAGCGTTGCCATGATGGGCGCGGCGATGACGATCCCGATGAAGCCCAATAACTGTACCCCGATTAACGCGCCGATCAAAACCAGGGCCGGATGCACTTTGAGGCTCTCGGCCATAACCTTGGTGCGGATGATCTGGTCGATGATACTGTTGATGACCATTGACACGCCCAGGACGATGATCATATAGATGCCAGGCGGCAGGTTAAAGGGGATATTGGTCTGGAAAATGGCTACCAGGCCAAAGGAGATCCAGGTGGCCCAAGCACCTAGGTAGGGGATTAATTGTCCGACGGCGGCAATTGCTGCGAGACCGAAGAAGAATTGAACGCCCATGATGGCCAGCATGATGGTGTAAAGCACCAATGAAAATAAGACCACTAATATTTCACCCCGGATGAAGCCCTTCCAGATGCGGCTGATCTCATCGCCAATGCGTTCCATGTCTTTGGTGTGGCCAGGAATCTTTAAATTGAGCACCCGGCTGGGGATCCCTTCAGATTCGGCCAGGAGGAAATAGGAAACCAGGATGATCAATATCGACCATGAAATAATGGTGGCAGCGCCGGCGGCTATGGAACTGGCGACTCCCCCCAGCCGCC
Organism: Anaerolineaceae bacterium; assembly: GCA_003563055.1. Taxonomy (GTDB): domain Bacteria; phylum Chloroflexota; class Anaerolineae; order Anaerolineales; family Anaerolineaceae; genus Brevifilum. The sequence goes on from PWSY01000163.1 coordinate 3,622, forward strand.
CCAAAACGGGCTGAAAGGCCCGCACGATTTCATTGGCAATCTCATCCCAATTAACCCCTGTGGGTGTAAATTCGAAAGGGCCCAGGTAGTAGGTTTGGGTTGTCAGTTCTGCCACAAGATCCGGCAGCTGGTCGATGTTTTTATCGATAAAGCGGATCAGGTTTTGAATTTGTTCGAAGAGCGCATAGCCCCCCCAGGTTAGCAAGCCAGCCATGATCAGCACCAATAGCAGATAAATTATGGTGACAGACAGCCGCCATGGAATTTTAATTTTCTCCTGCATGAATTTGGCAATGGGTTGGATGAGAAACGCCAGCACCAAAGCTGTAATAAGCGGGCCCACGAAATTTTGAAACTGGACCAACAGCCATAGGGATACTGCGACCAGGGCCAGGCCGATGACCAGTTTTGTCGTCCAACCCCATTTGGGTGATTCAGGTATGGTTTCTTGCTTTTCTGGCATGGTTTTTTGCGATTCTCCTGCCTAACTGATTTAAACTTGCTGGGGCAATAAGCCAGCTTCATTAATTATACATGATTGCGCAACCGTGTGCGATTGACAGGCGTTGTGTGACTTTGCGATCACCCTGGCAGTCTGATTGGGTGGCTGGTTCATTCCATTGTATAATACTCCCATTTGAACCTGTTCCTCTTCTCTAACTGGTGAGCCTTTAAAAAGGCCGCTTGAAGGGGCATTAACGGATATGAAATGTGATCTGATCAAAGTATTCTTCACATGGAAGAGGATTAAACCGCAAAATACTGGAGGTGCGTCATGGAAATCCCAACAACCCTGTTCGAAAAATTGATCGGTCGCACAAGAACCTGGTATGTGATCGTGTTGATTGCCCTCGGCCTTTTCTCCCTTGGTCTGATTGCAGGAAGCGTTGAATTTGGCCTGACTTCATTTTTTTATGACGGTCACTGGCGCAGGTTGTTGGTCAATCCAACGCTTATCCTCTATATCTTGTTGGTGGCACCTCAGTTGACTCGCATGGAAAATCAGGTCCTTAAAGCGATTCTGCCTTTGATCTGCCATTCTGAACCTGAGGTTGAAATCCAATTTAATGAACCCCGACCGATTCAGGAGGGAATTATCATCTTTGCTGGCGCTTTGATTATCACAGCTTTAATCGTGGTTAATAATGGCTTTGCATTTACATTTTCTGGTATCTACAATCTGGTGATGACCGCCGCATCTTTCGGTTTATTGAGCTGGACGGTGTATGCGTCTGTGTTGAGCATTCGTGATACGGCCTTGTTGTTGGAGCAGCCCTTGCGCGTTGATTTGTTTAACCTGGCGCCTTTCAAAGTGGTCGGGAAAAGTAGCCTTTACCTGGCGTTGGCTTTTATTGGCGGTGTTACGATGGCCATGTTCTTTACAACCCCGGATTTACAGGCTTTACAGAATCTTGGATTTTGGTTGATTAATTCACCCATGTTTTTTATGCCAATCGCGATCTTCTTTTGGAATATGAACCCCACCCATAAGATCATTGATATTGCGAAAAAGAATGCCCTTAAGCAGGTGGGATTAAAAATTTCGCAACGGTCAACCCGGTTTTTGACGGATTTGGAGGGTTCGCCTGATGCAGTCCAAGAAGGCCTCACGCTGATGGGGTTGATTGCCTACGAGGAGCGTTTGGAACAGGTTCAAACCTGGCCTTATGATGTAGCCATGCTGCGAAAATTATTTGGTTCAATCCTGATCCCGGCCTTGACGGTGATTGCCCAGGTGTTCTTGCGTCAGTTGTTGGGCGGGTGATGGAGAGAGATCGCCTGTGATATTGCCTTTATTGACATTTGCATGATTAAAATCATTGAAACCCATTAGGAGATAAGCATTATGCCAAAAATTGTTTTCTTAGGTGCCGGCAGCACGGTTTTTGCCAAGAACTTGATTACCGATATCCTCAATTTTCCTGAGCTGGCGGAGGCCCATATTGCCCTGCATGACATTGACCCGGCGCGCCTGGAAACAACTTTGCAGGTCAGCTTGAGAATGGCGGACGCGCTGGCTGTCCAGCCCCAGATTACGACTCACCTCAACCGCCGAGAGGCCCTGGAAGGGGCGGATTATGCCATCGGCATGTTCCAGGTGGGGGGGTACGAGCCCTGCACGCGCATCGACTTTGAAGTGCCCAAGAAATTTGGTTTACGCCAAACCATTGCGGATACCCTCGGGATTGGGGGTATTATGCGCGGTTTACGGACCATCCCGGTTTATTTGGACATGTGCCGTGACATGGAGGACGTCTGTCCGGATGTGTTTCTGTTAAACTATGTCAACCCGATGGCGATCGTCACCTGGGCCATTAACCGTGCCGCTTCGATTCGAACGGTGGGCCTATGTCACTCTGTCCAGGGCACAGCCGCGCAGCTGGCGGCTGATATGGATGTGCCCCTGTCGGAAATTAATTATGTCTGTGCCGGCATCAACCATATGGCCTTTTACCTCAACCTTGAGCGGGCGGGCGAAGACCTTTATCCGCGCATCCGCAAGGTGATAGAGGACAATCGCATTCCGGATTGGAACAGGGTGCGCTACGAGGTCTTTCGACGACTGGGGTATTTTGTGACCGAATCAAGTGAGCACCTGGCTGAATACACTCCCTGGTTTATCAAACGCGATCGACCTGATTTGATCGAGCGATTCAATATTCCCCTGGATGAATATATCCGTCGCTGTGAAGTGCAAATTGCTGGGTGGGAGCTGACCAAAGATACGATTGAAAATCCGCATATACCTCTTGACCAGGACTTGCTGGTTGAAAAGCTTAAACTCGCCGGGGCAAATGACCATGAAATCGAGTTTGTGTTTAATTTATTTAAAGAAAATGGGCCTCGTTCCATGTCTGGGGAGTATGGTGCCTATATTATTCACGCAATAGAGACAGGACAGCCGCGGGTTGTTTATGGTAATGTGATGAATGATGGGTTGATCGAAAACCTGCCTGATGAAAGCTGCGTGGAAGTGCCGTGTCTGGTGGATAAAAATGGGCTGCAGCCAACTCGAATTGACCGATTACCAACCCATTTGGCAGCCCTGATACAGACCAATATCAACGTCCAGGCTTTGACGGTTCAAGCAGCCCTGACCGGAAAGCGCGCCCCGATTTACCATGCTGCCATGCTCGACCCACATACTGCGGCTGAACTGGGTTTATCCCAAATCTGGGACCTGGTGGATGAGATGATTGATGCCCATGGTGACTGGCTGCCGGCTTACGATTGATAGGTAATGGCTTCAAAAACAATTGCGCATCCAGTGCGAACCATTATCGCATGATAAAATGAAGGCGCGCCAAAATAATTAACAAGGAGTGTCATATGTCGCATCGGAAATCAATTTTCAACTGGCAAATTTATTTAGGGTTTGTCCTGGTACTGACCGGCGGGCTGTTTTTGGCTGACCAGCTCCTTGGTGTGGATATCATGAGGTTTTATTGGCCGTTGCTGATCGTCTTGTTTGGGTTGACCTTTTTTGTCGGTATGCTGGCAGCGGGGAAGCGTGGCAGCGGGTTGGCCATTCCTGGCGCGATCATCACCACCCTTGGCTTGATCTTATTCATTCAAAATATGTTTAACCTGTGGATCACCTGGACCTATGCCTGGGCCTTAATCATTTCTGGAACGGGTTTGGGGTTGTTGATCTTTAATGTCTATCATAAGCAGGACAGTCTCCGCCGAATAGCGGGATTAATCATCGGGATTGGATTGTTTTTGTTTGTGTTTTTTGGCATCTTTTTCGAGATCATCCTCAACATCGCCGGGTCGGATGTTAACAGCGGTATTTTCTTGGGTGCTGGTCTGGTTCTGCTGGGACTGTTTATTTTTTTCAGCCGGCCTTTATTTGCTCGACGTAGAAAGAAAGAATCTCAGGATAAAGCTGATGTTGTTGATGTGAATTTCGAAGACATGAAATCTGGCCCTGAGGCTGTCGAATCGGTGAAATCCCTGATGACGATAAAAGAAGACTTCTCGGGATTAAATTTTAAAAGCGTGGGTGAGGTTTTTATTCGCCAGGGCGATACCCCTGAAGTGAAAGTGGAAGGACAGCAGGACATTTTTAATAGGATCAATGTGGAAGTATATGACGGTGAATTACGCATCACCTATCAGGCTGATGTCTCAGATTGGATGGGCCTGCGCTGGGTGAGTGGTAAACATCGCCTCAGGTATTATTTAACTGTGAAAAACCTCGAGTGGATCAGGCTGGCTGGGGCAGGCAGTATCGAAGCGGATCAATTAGTGGGAGAAACGATCAGCCTTGCCCATTCAGGTGTCGGTTCAATGAAATTGCGCGGCCTGCGTTATCAAACCTTGGATGCAGACCAGGGCGGGTTGGGGGAAATCCTGTTGGAGGGAGAGGTGACCTCTCAGAATGTCGATTTGTCCGGGGCCGGTAGCTACCGGGGTGAGGGTCTCAAAAGCCAGGAAGCCAATATCGCGCTATCCGGTGCGGGCTCTGTGCATGTTTGGGTCGAAACGGCGTTGAATGCGCACCTCTCAGGGATAGGTGACATTAAATATAACGGTAGCCCCAGCATTGAGCAGTCTCAATCGGGCATAGGCAGGATTTATCCCCTGTAACAAGGATTTGAGTGCGTTAATGATTTTTACGCTGACACCTAACCCGAGCGTTGACCGGACATTGACCATCCCGGAGATACGCTTCAATACGGTTCTGCGCAGTGAAAAGGTGCGCCTAGATTGGGGCGGGAAGGGATTTAATGTTTCCCGGGCTTTGCACCAATTTGGGATCGACTCAATGGCGATTGGCTGGGTGGGCGGCGGCACGGGCAAGATACTGGCGGATGGCCTGGAAGGATTAGGCATTGCAACCGATTTTGTGTGGGTGGACAAGGATACCCGTACCAACACGATGATCATTGAAGAAGAGGGTGACTGGCATGTCAAGATCAACGAACCAGGCCCGCCTATTTCTGAAGATGATGTGGAGCAATTATTCCTCAAGGTTGATGGGTACGCTAAGAAGGGTGACCTGTGGGTGCTGTCGGGTAGCTTGCCGCCGGATGTGCCCCAGGATTTTTATGCCAAATTGATTACATTGATTAAAACACGCGGGGCACGGGTCTGCCTGGATGCCAATGGTGCCCCTTTGCGGTATGGGTGTCAGGCGGCCCCTTTTCTGGTCAAACCAAACGCTTTTGAAGCGGCTCAGATCGTGGGTTTTTCAATCGAAAGTCAGGAAGATACCAAACGGGCAGCCCTGCCGTTTTTGCGGATGGGGATGGATTTTTTTGCCCTCACAATGGGTGCTGCCGGGTTGCTGGTCGCGTCGCAGCGTGAGATCGTGTATGCAAAACCGCCTTCGGTCAATGTGCGCAATGCGGCGGGGTCCGGCGATTCGGTCATGGCCGGGTTGATCTATGCCCAATTGCAAGAGATGAATCTGGTCGAGACAGCCCGCTGGGCCGTCGCGTCTGGCACGGCCTCGGTCGAGACGGAGGGCGTCAGCGAGTTTTCTGTGGATCGGATCGAAGCACTCCTTTCGGAGGTGGATGCGAAGATAATTAATGTGATATAGGGGATAGGGGATAGCTGGTAGCTGGTAGTTGGTAGCTGATAGCTGATAGCTGGAACTAGGTACTAGGTATTTGGTATTAGGGATGATAGCAGGATGTTTACTTTTGATGTAACTTACTATTCAACTAATAATTGAAGCCCAAGCGGCGTGGGACGATTCACCAATCCTCAATAACCAATACTTATTCAAGTCTCTGACGATAAAAAGTTACCAAATAAAACCCCGGGGGTCTAAAGGGAGAAAGGTGCTTTAGCTGCATAAGACCCAGGTTTGACCAAACAAAAACAAAGACCCCCGGGGTTTAATCCATACTATTCACGATTTACCTTTCACCAGCAAAATTGGTGGGTTGGCGGGTTCGTGGTAAGTCATAATCGTTATAGATGGCGAATCCAATTTTTATCCCCCGCCATCCCACCCTACGGCTGATGCTAATCCCTAATCCCGAATACCCAATACCGAATACCCAATCGCGTAATTCCTGAAGCGAAGCGGAACTCCTATAGCACAGCGGAAGGAGCTGAAGCGCCAGCTGAGCGAGACCATTCACTAATCACCAATCACTTTTCGCTGCAACTGGAGATTGCTTCGTCGGTCGTTTTACGACCTCCTTGTAATGACAATAAGCGAGCATGTGTAAAAAAGGTGGGTTGGATGCCATTCGTGTTTCACGAGAAAGAATACGAGTTCGTTTAATAGCGGATTTACATGAATCTCGGCTTGAAGTTGTTATGCAGCTATGATA
>PWSY01000013.1 GCA_003563055.1 Anaerolineaceae bacterium
ATGAAGGCCACCCTTTCGGCAGATCACCGCGTCACCGATGGCGCCGAGGCGGCTGAGTTTATGGGCGTGCTGGCCACCTACCTGGAAGAGCCGATGCGGTTGTTGTTGTAAGGTGGGTGAGATCACTTCGCTGTGCTTGTGATGACAGGGATTATTTTCACTTTTTACTTATGCTCCATATTGTGAGGTGACCAGCGCTTCTATTCTTGATGGGATTCAATATGTGTATGATATCCACTCAGTATGATCCATATTGATAGGTGAATACCCCTTATCTTTTACCAGACTCGCGTAAAGTATGATCAAATGAGACGATGTTTGTTTAAGTCGAGTTTACAACACTGAAAATTATTAAAAAAAAGTTAAAATGGAACTAATCGGGTAGTGAGAGCGTCAATAGGATGAAACCATTTTTAGGTGAAAGGTATACTAACCCATGCATAAAATTCTTGTTCTTATAATGTATTTACTTCTGGTCGGTGGTCTTCTAACTGGCTGCCGGTTGATTCCTGCTGACAAAGAGGATTTTGAGGTCGGCGAGAATGCCTATGTTTATTCGCTGGAGGTCCAACCAATCGATCGAGACTCAGGGCGGGTTGAGGTGATCGTCACCGGTGAACTGGCCGATGGCTGCACCTCACTGCATGAAATTGAAATTGAACAGCAGGGCCAGGAATTCATCCTGACCGTCTTGACCCGCCGCCCAACAGGCGATGTGGCCTGCACCATGGCCCTGGTGCCTTTTGAAGCGACGGTTGAACTGGATGTGGAAGGACTTGAGGATGGAACTTATGAGGTCCTTTCGCAGAACGCCAAAACAGAGTTCTCGCTGGATAGCGGCCAGTAAGTTATGCGCTCTATGAAAAATTTCCCTCTCAGGGCAAGCAGGTGGCGTATATTCTAATGCTTGTTTGAAATACATCATAATCCGGATTAAGTTGATGCCCCCTCACCGATAAAGGTGAGGGGGCTGGTTTTAATGGCGCTCTAATGGTATTGAATAATCTTGCTATACGATCACTGGGTGATGATGGGCATGAAGATTTTGATCTTTTCGGTGGTAAAAGACCACCAAGTATCATCATTAGCGTAGGTTGTGCCAGAAGGGCTAACAGACCGCACCTGCCAGTAGTAGGTGGTGTTGGGGTGCAATGTGTCAAGTGTTACAGTTAGATCATTGTTAACTACGACCCATTCACCATCACAGGCATCATTATTGATGGTGTCAACACAGTACTGATATTCCTGAGCGTCAGGGCTGCTGGTCCATGAGAGTGCGGGCGTTAGTGATTGATCTGTTGCCCCAAAAGCTGGGGCCACCTTGGTAAAGGTGGTGGGATCAGGTGGGTCAGGCGGATCCGTTGGATCCGGTAGCTCGATCTGTTGGATAGCATTATGCGCATTCATAATCCCACTGCCACAAATGGAGGTGTTGCATGTGCTGTTCATAGGAAAGGGCGTTACGGTGCTTTGTAAGTTTTGCAACACCTCTGTCCAAGTCAGTGAGGGATTAAGGGCGTACATGATGGACACCACGCCGGCGACATGAGGTGCGGCCATGCTGGTACCATTTTCATATTTATAAGCATGAGCTTCTGGCCATTTGGTGCCTTCATTTGAGGTCGAGAGCACACCACCGGGAAAACCATCTTTGGCAAAATCGCCTCCTGGTGCGCTGAGGTCAATCCGCTGTCCAAAATTACTATAGCTGGCCTTATCACCCGCCATCCCGGTGGCCCCAACCGTGATGACGCCATTGCAGTTTGCGGGTGTGAATAGGCTTGCATCGGTATCATTATTTCCTGCCGCCACAATGATGGATGCGCCAGTCGCATTGATGGCATCAATTGCATTTTGATAAGTGGTAGGGCAGGTGTCTTGACCTCCCAGGCTGAGGTTGAGGATTTTTGCAGGGTTGGGGTTATCAGGAACGCCTGGCACGGACAGTCCTGCGGACCATAGCATGCCATCGGCAATGTCCGATGAGCTGCCGCCGCATTTGCCCAGCACCCGCACGGGCAAGATTTTGGCGGTCCAATTGACCCCAGCAACGCCGGTGTTGTTATTACTGGCGGCGGCAATGGTTCCCCCCACATGGGTGCCATGCCATGTGCTATCTCTGACCGGGCAGCCTGCGAAGATACCTAAAGTCTCTTCCCAGGTGACCCAGTCCCCCGGGTCGCTGGCATCAGGGTCGCGGCCATCGCCATCGTTGGCTTGATGCACATTTGAGACAAAGTCATAACCGGGAACTGTTTGGCCGATCAAATCTTCATGATTGAACAAAATGCCCGTATCGAGAACGGCTACCACGACACTGGGGAGGTTATCGAGTGTGTCCCAAACAGGCGGCATATTGATGCCATAAAAGCCGGTGGCAGGGTTAAAATAATGCCATTGATATTGATAGCCTGGATCGTTGGGGATGGTGGCAGGGAACATAATGTAATCCGGCTCGGCATATGCCACCTCGGGAAGGTCGGATAAGAGGGCACTGATGCGTGCCACTTCTTCTTTTTCCATTCGGTTGGACAGGCGCAGCACATGAGCATCGCCCGACATTTCTCTGAAGTAAGTTAATGTGACACCGGCTGCTTGACTGAGCTGGCTCATCTGATGTGCGCTGGCTGCATCTGCCCGGTTTTGGAGGCCGGACTCGTGGTACTTAATGATGATCTGGTCTATTAAAGGCCTGGGGCTTTCATTCACATCTATAGATGCGCTTTGAGATTCGTCAACCAAGTTGAAATCACCCTCGATAATCTGTCCAAAACCAGACAGGTTGGGTATCGCGAGTGTGATGATGACCAAGATGGCGGCGAGGGCAGCCGTGATCTTGAGTAAGCGGAGAGTCCGCTGCGATAAGACTGTTTTTTTACCGATATTTTGCGTATTCAATTTTTACCTCATTTCAATGACAGATGTGACAGGGTTGATAAGAGCATTGTAGCAAAAAATGGAACAAAATACAAGATAAATCGGATAATATTTATCATAAATTGAGAGCTTTATTGAGAAATTTGAAATATTTATGCTGATTGAGAGATGACAGGTGATGGTGAAGTGCCAGCTTTTGAAGGACACGATTTGTAATATGCCAGGCAGAACAGCTTTCCTGATGATTCCCTTCAGATTCTAATCCTGCGCTTTGCACCTAATGCCATGTTTCTGCCACACACCCCAATTCCCTCGCACGCTGAGTAGTTACAAATTACCTTTATATATTGACTCGCAGCCAGCCAGCGCACGGGTATGCCAAACGGACCGGATGTGTAACCTGGTGCCGAATGGGGCAGTGTTCAAGGTAAGGGATGACTCTTTAGAGCAAATACTATAACTGGAGGATGCGGCGGGTTAGCTGTTCGATGGGATACCTTATGGCGCAACAATTATTCGTAATTACGTGTTCCTAGCCCAGCATAACCGGGTGGTGGTGATCAGGACGCCTGAACCGGAGGAACGGGTTATCTTGCCTTTATTTATTCGCTAACACAGTAATTAGGGTTAGTAGGTCAGGTTTCCAACGTTGTTTTTTAGGATATTTGCACAAGTTCATCAATTCTCAGGGCGAGAAAATGAGATTACTTCGCTTCGCTCGTAATGACAGGCGTTTTTCATGTAGGGTGCGCTATTCCGTCCTACCTGGAACGAAGCGAAATGAAGCTTGTTAGGGTGAGCGCACTGACAGAGCTAAAAAATAAAAAAAAGAGTGGGCCGATGATCATCGGCCCACTCTGATGGTAAGACGCCATAATTTGTGATTTTATGGAATCATGTTTTGATCTTCATCGTGGCTACCCCCTTTAGCCGTATCGTTCAATGTTTGCTGTTCTGGGGTTATAAAATCAGTTTCCCCAAGGCTACCTGCGCCTCCTGTGCCAAGCGTTGTCAAAACTGCCCAATCGACAACAAGTGTTTGAGATTGATCGGTTGTTCCTTCACTGCGAAAAAACCCAATCCCAACGCGGCCTGATGAAAATGAGGTGTCGCTTCCTGTCCACACCAGTGTTCCATTGATATAAAAGGATAGATTTGGTCCGTTAGCCACTACTCGCAGAATATTCCAGGCACCATTGCCTTTGTTAATGGCAGAAGTGCTGGTCCATCCTTGTAATTCTTGAGCCTGCCCATTTAGGTATTTAAACACGGAATAGCTTCCACTTCTATGATACTGAAACGCATAACCATTAGCCCAGCGATTACCAGCACCTAATGGCGTTGGTGTTCCTCGAACAAAAATGCGATTGGCATTTGTTTCGTTTCCGTAACGAGCCATCTTGACCTGGTAATCAAAATTCGCGAAATTTTCGGTGTAGCTGACTGAAGATGAGTTGCCAGCAATACCACGTGAAAATAAATGGTTTTTTTCGATATCTACAAACCAATTCGCTGAATGAGATATCCAGCCAGTTGAATCACCATCGATAAACTGGGAGTTAAAACCAGTACTACCCCCTGTAGCACTTGCATTGATAATCAATGGCATGAAAGCCAAATTAGCTGTTGGCGGCTGAGGTGGATCAGGGGGTGGTGGTGGATCAGGGGGGTCGGGAGGTGGCGTGTCAGCTGGTTTAAGATGGACTATTCTAACAGCACGCATTTCCATACCTTTGTAACTTCCACCCCAAGGCATGGTCGTGGTTTTGCTGGGGTCATTATCCCAGGTATCTCGGATTAATATGTTGTTTCCACTGTACCCATAGGCAACCATAGAATGGCCGGTAACACTAAAAAACACTGGCCGCCCGGCGTCAATCTCTGCTTTAAAATCGGCAAATGAAAAACCACCCGCATATTGATTATCGGTATGTTGATTATAACACTCAGTGACCGTGTAGCCCCTGGCTTCATAGAATAATTTCCTGCCATAAGTGCCATCAAAATCCATGACGAGTCCACCGCCTTGTGCAGGTGTGGTTTCCATTTGCGTACAGGTTAGTTTTTGGTTGTTATTAGGAGTGAACAAGCGTGTGCTGCTATCTTTATTGCCATATTTTGATTGACTGGTCTTCATGAAATCCCCGATGGCTGTAGACCAGGTATGTTCCGGCCACCCGTTGGTAATATATGGGTCTTGGACAGTGCTTCCGTAAGAGACCCAGTAGTTATCAATTGAACCACGGGTGGTTCTACCATCCACCCCCATATGCGAGGCGATTAATGGGTTGTTTGGGAAAACACGGCCATCACCAGACGCATCAGACCAGGTTGGCCAAGCGGTGTCTGTCAACGGCATAACCCCATCGTTGGTCGGGCCGTCATACATGTTTGGATAGCCATTTCTATCATAATACGCGGCAATCATCGCTCCTGAGACGGCCGAACAGCCAAAAACCCAACCAAAAGCCGGGAAATTTTGGATGATATTCCCTTCAGAGTCACCTGTGAGTAACGGGAAATTGCTGTCATCCTGTTCATACCCGTGTGGCGGTTCTGGTGGCCCGTCATATATTTCCTCTAAAAGGACCGTCCCATCCGGATAAATCAATTTTCTCACGGCGTAATGTGGACTTATCTCCTCAATATCAGTTGCCTCGGGCTGGCTATTTTCCGGAGGCACAACCGCATCGACGTTCATTGCCTCTACAGGAAGCACCGGTGTGCTGATCATCACAGACAGCAAAATAATGGACAATAAAACGGTGAAAATCTTCTTTTTCATGGTTGATTTCCTTTCGTCAAATACAACCCACGTTATTGGCAAACTTAGTACAGATTTTTCAAAGCCAAGTATATATTTATTTATCCAGAGTTTTTAGGTGTAAGCATGTTTTGATATGTACCAGTATATATTTTTATGCGTTAAATGTCAAATGAGTTTTTACTTTTTATCGAGATTTATTTTAGAGAATATTATCATTTCTTATGGCTAGACATGTAAAAAGTTTTGAATCAGGAAATCATGTTTTAGGCAGCAAAAGGACAGCGTTGAGGACAATATGGGATTGAAATATTCGTGAAAATTCTGTATGATTAGAGTGTGGTTTGGAATAAAATTTTTAATGAATTTAAAATAGGAACTATTCTAGTTTTATTTTCGTCTTATAATTACACCAAGTGTCGATTAGTTGTTTTCCGGGAGGATCAAAAAATGAAAGTACAATACATCATCATAATTAGCTTGATACTAATGGTTGTTTTGTCGTCTTGTAATGGCCTCATGCCAACCATCAGAGATGACAATCCACCCACTAGCGATGGAAAAACCGTGATTGTTACTCCGGATATTGAACCTACCTCAGCTGTGTTACAGGTTGGTGATACATTAGAAGTACAAATTCCAACCATTCCTTCGGAAGGGTATGAGTGGGTGGTGACAGAGATTGATCTATCCATCCTTGAACAGGTGGGTAGTGCCGAATATAAAGCGGATACCAGCCCAGACTCAGCCGGCGGGATTGTTACATTTATGTTTACAGCTGTTGGCAAAGGTCAAACCAGCCTTGTTTTAGAATATGTCACTGACGTCTCTTTGGATGACTCTGATGTCAAGATGTCTGTTGACTCTTTCGGTGTGTTGGTTGATGTAGAATAACAACCTGGATTATCGACAGTGAGAATAAATGCGCTCAGGGAATCTTAGATTCCATTTTCTACCCATTGCAAACTGGTTTCTGGGTACCCTTTACTTCTTTTGAATTGAAGGGTATTAGTTTCATTTTTGCTTCATAGACCGGGCTATCATGTTACTGAATTTTTGGCTTAGCGAGATTGTTTTGTTTTTAGAGTCTCATCGCAATACGTGACCTACAATAGTTTTGTTTTGTGTGCACCGCCCACTTTGTAATCAATCGCCAGAAAAAGTCTGGTGATTTAACAGGTTTAACGCTTACCGCTGCAGGTCATGTGTCTGGTTCGGAATTGGCGCTGAACGCGTTGGTTCATCAAAAAGATATTCTTTGAGGTTACCCTTTGTGTGTGAACATGGGCGCACATGAGACGAACAGCGATAGAAAGCCGCCTATTGACACCTCCTGTTAAGATTTGATATACTGTACATATAGGAAATAATGACTGACATGTATGATGATCGATGGTTATTTGATTGGCTCACATAAACAATAGAAGAAATGGTTGACAAATTTTCGCCAATGTTTATATTAAAAGTCAGTAAAACCGGCAATCACAACGTCACATTCCTTCTATCACAAGAGGGGAGGGTTTAATGGAATAAAATTTCAATCAAAAATACATTCTCAGGGTAATTAAAGTCTGTTCTTCGATGTAAGGCCTTATGCCCTTACGATATACCATCTTTGTTTTATCCACCATTATCGGTAAGCAAAATTTCCTGAAAGGAGAAAAAATGAATAACAAGAAGTTTTATCTTAAAGCCTTTGGACTGCTCATGGTCATTGCACTGCTGTTGTCGGCCATACCTGGCGCCGGCCTGCTGACAGTCACAGCAGAAACCGGGTTGTTTGAAATATTTCTGCCGCTCTTCATTGCTGGCACCAAAGACCCTATCACCGACATCCAGGTCACAATGACTCCCTCTGAAGTCATCGTTGGGGTAGAAACGGAACTGTGGATCCGGGCGGAATATGCCTACGATGTTGAAGGCGACATTCCGGTCCTATCACTGCATCGCACTGATGCTGACGGAAATATCCAGGAGGATGTGGGCTTTCTTTACGATGATGGGAACTTAAAAGAGCATGGTGATGAATTGGCCTTTGATGGAATCTTCAGTTATCTGCAGCCTTTTACGGCCTCAGAGGAAGGCTTGATCCATCTCCGCATCAATGTGACGATCAAAGAGACCCTGGTGACCCAATCGGATGTGTTCTCGCTGAATGTCTTTGAAGCGATAACCGAGCAGGAGATGGAACAAGTCCTCACCATCCAGGCGGCTGCCGAGACCCAGTATTACGATCTGGTTGGCAATGGCACCAGCCACGCGGATGCCCAGCAGCAGGTGATTGATGGCCTGGAGGATAACGAGGCTGTTGCCCAGGCAGGCCCCTCAGAAGATGGAAATGGCATCTGGATTGTACACGAATCTGGCATCCCGGGCACGCTGCTCCTCAACCCGGAGGACACCCGCAGTTCGGTTTCATCGCAAATGATGTGGGAAGAGTCCACCCAATCCTTCAGCCTTCAGCCATCGCTGGATGAATCAGTCTCTGCCAGCTGCCCGCAAAGTGCTACGACCGATGCTACCAATCGGGTGGGCAACCGCAGAGCGATTGTTCTGGGTGCTTTCAACTGGCAGTTTGGTGGCACCGATGATGCCCCACGGATTAAGGACATCCTGGAAGACTCTGAATGCCCGAAATTCGACGTTACTTACCTGCTGAATTCTGACGTAACTGTGGATGTCTACAAGACCCTGCATGAGTATGGGATTGTGGCCATCACAACCCACGGTGATACCTATTATAAGGGCATCCTCTCGTTGTGGGCCGAAAAGTGGGGGTGGGACCATATCGGCGGCCAGGTGGTGTTTCTCACCGGCCAGAGGGCAACCGTAGAAAATCGGACTGCATACCAGGCGGATATGTTGGCGGGGCGCGTGGTGGTCACCAACGCCAGTGAGAGTGCCTGGTTTGGCGTCGTGCCCTCCTTTATCAATCACTATGCCACCACCAGTTATCCTGACAGCCTGGTCTATATCGGCGCGTGCCGAACGACCTATAACAACACCATGGCCAATGCCTTCATCAATAACGGCGCCCAGACTTACCTGGGTTACGATGGGTATGTGATCTCGGCCTTTGCCGGCGATAAGGGTGAAGAATTCTTTGCCCGCTGGGTTAACGTCCCAGAACACGCCACCACCGGCCAGGCTTTCATCCCCGGGCAGAAAGATGCCTTTGGCACAGAATTCGAGATGCGGGGCGCCACAGACCTGCACCTGCCATCCAGCGACATCGAGAACGGTGACTTCGCTGATGGGCACCTGGGCGCCTGGCGGAAAGAGGGCGATGGGCGGGTGATCAGCCAGTTGGGCCCCTTTACCCCCCGGGTTGGCCCCTACATGGGCATCATCTCAACAGGGATGGGATTCACGCCCTTTATGGGCTATATCGAGCAGGATGTGTGCCTGGATGAGGATGCCACCCATCTGGAGTTCTGGTGGAACTTCAGCTCCGAAGAATTTATGAAATATTGTGGGTCAGCCTACCAGGATAAATTTGAGGTAATCATCACCACCGAAGCCGGTACCCCCACTGTGCTTTTCAGCCGGACCATTGATGACCTGTGTTACGGCTATGAGGAATTATTCCTCACCAACCTTGTGTTCTCACGAGGACCAAATGAAGAAGTATGGAGCACAGGATGGCATCAGGCTTCTATCGATATCTCAGCCATCGCCGCAGCCAATGCTGGGAAATCAGTAACGCTCAAGTTCTTTACCAGTGATGTTGGCGACCAGGCCTGGGATACAGCCGTGCTCCTGGACGGCATTCGGATCGTCGTTCCGGAGTAGGTGGCCCTACTCAATTTACGATCCATTTTCGAAACATATCAGTGTCAGGTGTTGAAAAGCACCTGACACTGGTAGAGCGTCTTAACCAAAAGGTGTGGCTTGCGAAATCAAACGGCGTTCACCGACAAGGAAAGTGTTTTCGTCCAACACAGCGGTTGTGAATCAGTTGACTGCCTTTTGGTTAAACTCAAAAAACATCCTCATGTCATGAGGTGCCTGTCTGGTGGTTTACAGGGGGCAGGAGATGGGCATAAAGGAGCCAAAAGAAGCGATGATGCGATTATCAAACCTTAAAAACTTATTCTGGCTGGGCGCTATTCTGCTCAGCCTGGCCTGTGTGCCCACCGCGCCCACAGGGTCAACACCCCTTCCCGCGGTTGAGGCCACACCCATTGACCCAACGCCCACCCAGGCAATAATCGAGGAGGCTTATGTGATTCTTCACCAGGATGGCACATCATACCAATACGCGGGTCACTTGC
>PWSY01000168.1 GCA_003563055.1 Anaerolineaceae bacterium
CATCGTTATGCTGGCCAGGTTGTGATTGATGCTGTTTTCCCGGCAGCCGGCAACCGGTTTTTCTTTCCTGAGCTGATAGCAGAAGGTTATGAGCCCCACGAAGTTGAAGAGGTCTGGATGAGTCTGACCAGTCAACCTGATATCAAGCTGAATGTGACTGACTATTGGGACGAAAAAATCAATGTGTTAAAAAAACATGCCTCTCAAATTGGTGAACCTGATGCTTTTGAAAAACGAATGGTTGAACGGATTCAACAGGAAGAGGATCAACCCTTTAAGTATGAAGAACAGTTTCGTAGGGTAAAATTCAGGAGGTCGACAGAATGAACTTTCTGGATGGTGCCCTTAAGATTAAAAACGAAATCATAGCCTTGCGGCGAGATTTTCACCAACATCCAGAGCTTGGATTCGAAGAATTTCGAACATCGAAAATTATTGCTGATTGGCTGAACTCTTTAGGCTTACAAGTTAAAACTGGTATTGCAAAAACTGGCGTGATTGGCGTGCTGCAGGGCATGACAGAGTCGCCAGTCGTTCTGCTGCGTGTTGACATGGATGCTCTACCCATTGAGGAGCAAAACAATGTGGATTACGCCTCCGAGGTTTCTGGCAAAATGCATGCCTGCGGTCACGATGGTCATGTTGCCATAGGCCTGGGCGTTGTAAAGCTGCTTGCAGCCCATCGAGATAGATTGCCAGGTACTGTCAAATTTGTTTTTCAACCAGCCGAAGAAGGTGATGGAGGCGCCAGACAGATGGTTGCAGAAGGCGTCCTTGATAACCCACGGCCAGATTATGTGATGGGCGTGCATATTTGGAACGAGAAACCTCTCGGGGAATATGCTCTTACGCCAGGGCCATTGATGGCTGGCGGAGAAATTTTCTCAGTCAGGATTAAAGGAAAAGGTGGTCATGGGGCCGCACCGCATAAAAGTGTTGACCCGGTTGCCACGGTAGCACAGATCATTACTGCTCTTCAGACAATTACCTCGCGAAATATTAACCCTCTTGAAAGCGCAGTGGTGTCTGTTTGCACTGTAAATACTGGCTCTGCCTTCAACATCATCCCTCATGAAGCCATTTTTACCGGCACTATTCGCACATTCAAGCCCTCGGTTTTTGCCACTGTCAGAGATCGTTTTACCGACATCGTCCACAATATCGCATCTGCAATGAATTGTGATGCAGAGATTAGTATCGAACGTGTTACCTATCCGGTGATTAATGACCCGGAAATTACTGCAATTATGAGTGAGGTTGTTCATCAGATTGATCGGGATGCCATAATTGATTCTGCCCATCAGACCATGGGGTCAGAAGATTTTTCCTACATGATGCAGGAAATTCCCGGATGTTTTTTATTGGTGGGATCAGCCAACCCTCAAAAAAGTCTGGATTACGGTCATCATCATCCTAAGTTTGATTTTGATGAGACCTGCCTGCCTTTTGCTGTTGCGATCCTCGCTCAGGGCGTTGTTGAACTTCTGGAAAGAAATCCGTTACCTGATTGAGCAATAACATAGGCCTTTGGCCAAAAAGACTTTAGGCTGCTGAAGCCCTGCCTTTTAGGGCAATTATTGCTGGATAATAATAATGGGTGGTTATCGTTGGTTATATTTGAAATAATGGTGCAGGAAAAAGATCTGATGATCTCAGATAAAAGAACTAAACATCTGAAACAATTATCTAATAAGAAAGTTCTCATGACCTGGCTCCCGCTCGTAGCGAGCTGGCTTTTGATGAGTTTTGAGCTGCCTTCGATTAACGCTATTGTGGCACGTTTACAGAACCCCGAGGTCAATTTGGCAGCTTATGGCGGTGTCGTGTTCCCGATTACGTTGACGATTGAAGCGCCTGTTATCATGCTGCTGGCGGCTGCCACAGCCCTCAGCCGAGACTGGCAATCCTACCAGAAACTGAAAAAGATTACATTTTGGATGGGTGGTTCATTGGCATTATTGCACCTTTTGATTGCAGTAACGCCTATTTACGATTTTATCGTCAAGGTCTTACTGGAAGTACCGGATGTTCTGGTTGAACCAGGCCGGGTAGGCTTATTATTCCTCACACCCTGGACCGTTGCGATTGCTTATCGGCGTTTTCAACAGGGGACAATGATACGCTTTGGGCATTCCAGTATGGTGGGGGAAACAACCATCGTCCGCCTGGTCACTGTTGCCGCTGTGCTGACAATAGGGCTGACGCTAAAAACCATCCCCGGAACCCTGCTCGCTGGGCTGGCGCAAGGGCTGGGAGTCAGTACTGAAGCGATTTATGCTGGTCTACGAATTCGAACAATAAAATCCAAAATAAAAACAGCACCGCAAGCTACCAGCCCCTTATCACTCAAGCGTTTCATTGTTTTCTACTTGCCACTGGCAATGACTTCATCATTATGGTTGTTGTGGATGCCGCTGATCAGCGCTTCCGTCTCACGGATGCCTGAACCAATCGAATCGCTGGCAGTGTGGTCGGTTGTGACAGGACTATTATTCATGTTTCGAACACCAGGATTGGCTTATAATGAGGCCGTACTCGCTTTACTCGAAGAACCTCGGTCATACCATGTTTTGCGAAAATTCGCTTTTCATGCATCCATTGTGACTGCTGGTATTGCCACTTTTATCATCGTGACTCCCCTGTCGAGGCTGTGGTTTTCAGTTGTCGCTAATCTGTCGCCAGGCATGGTGGAAATTGCCCGATTGACCTTGGGTTTGGGTGTCCCATTAACCTTTTTGAGTATTTATATCAGCTATTTTCAGGGAATTATTGTACATAAAGAAAAAACAGGCCCTGTTGCTGAGGCCGTGGTATTGTTTTTAATGATACTGAGCGTCTTACTTGTAACCGGCCTGGTCACCGAAGCTTTCAAAGGTGTGTATGTTGCCTCAGCCGCCTTCACGGTTGCCCACATTGCCCAGGTTTTATGGCTGCTGGTTCGCAGTCGGAAACAACGTTCTGATTTGGCAATCTCGGCTGTTGATCAATTATCCCAGTCATAATTTTCTATTGAGTAAGATCTCACAAAGCTCATTAAGTGCATGCGTGAACTCGTTGTTAATGGGAAATAATGCACCCAGACTGGAGAATGCCTGGTTGGTATAACGCGTTGATTGTTCCTGGGTGTAGGTGCGTGAACCACAATCTTCCAGCAACTGAGACATGCGATTGACCTGCTCGGTATTATGTCTTGGTTTTTCCCATAGGGAGCGAAACTCAGGGCAATCCCGCAGGCCAAATAGTACAGGCAGGGTTTTTTTCCTGGTGAGCAGGTCGCTAGCGGCAGATTTTCCTGTTATTTTGGGGTTACCCCAGATTCCAAGATAATCGTCTTGAACTTGAAATGCCATCCCGAGACTCTCACCAAATTTGGTCAGTAATTGCTGTTTGTGTTTATCCACACCCGCGATCAAACCACCCATTTTGGTGGCATATGCAATCAAGGCAGCTGTTTTTCCTGTGATCATCTCAATATAGCTATCTAAAGCTACCTCGTCCCTTTCTTCAAAAGCAATATCGAGATATTGTCCCTGGGTCAGGTGCAAGCAGACCTGGTTGAACTGTCGGGCTGCCTGGACGGCAATAAGGTTTCCACAGTTGCCCGCTATGTCAAGCAAGACTAGATGGGCGATGCTGAACAGTGCATCCCCTGCATTAATTGCCTGGGGGATGCCCCATTTTTTCCAAAGGGTTGCTCTCCCATGCCTGAAAGGCGACCGATCTTCAATGTCATCATGAATAAGGGTGAAGTTATGTAAAAATTCAATCCCGGTGGCAACCGGCATGGCAGAAACAAGATCGGAGTCGAAAGACCCGGTGCATAACAGCGTCAACAGTGGACGGATTCGCTTGCCAGTCCCACCTCTTTTATTATCTGCATCTCTCCAACCCAAATGGTAGGCGATCATATGCTTGAGGTTTGTACTTTGGCCAAAGTCAAGAGAGTCTAGAAAAGCTTGGAGGGCCTGGTTTATCTTTGGCACGAGTTGATTTTGTAAAGTGGTGAAGGTCATAGTAGGCGCCTTATTAATGTGATCGGGTCAGTCTATCCGGTGTGAGGTCTGCCAGTTGTTGTGCGCCGCTGGCAAACATGGCATATCGCAGCTGGTCAACGATCATGGTCATCACTTTGACCGTCGTGTCCAGTGAATCATCTGCTGCTTTCAGGAATTTATTTGCCAATCCACCCAGGTTAGCGCCTAAAGCCAGGCATTTGGCAATATCAATCCCTGTGTGAAGACCGCCTGAGGCAAAAACGGTAATTTTGTCGCTCACCTGGCGAACATTAAGGATTGACTCAGCGGTAGAGATGCCCCAATTGGCAAAAACACCTGCTGTTTGGGCACGGTAAGGGTCTTTAATCCGGTACATCTCGACCTGTGACCAGGACGTCCCACCTGCACCTGCAACGTCAATGGCATCCACACCGGCTGAAAAAAGCATACGGGCTGCCTGGATGGAGATACCCCATCCAACTTCTTTGATGATCAGAGGCGTATCCATCCTCAGCTTGATTGACTCGATTTTTGCTGCCAGTCCACTGAAGTCTATGTTGCCTTCGGGTTGAAGTGATTCTTGGAGCGGATTGAGGTGGAGGATAAGCGCATCAGCATCGATCATTGCCACTGTCCGTTGGCATTCATCCAGGCCATACCCATAGTTGAGTTGAACGGCACCAAGGTTGGCAAACAGTAAAATGTCCGGGGCATATGTGCGGACTCTGAAGGTGTTGGCAGCTGTTGGGTCTTCGAGGGCTGCCCGTTGCGAGCCTACCCCCATCGCCAGACCGACTTCTTGGGCTGCGGTTGCCAGAATGCAATTGAGCCTGGCTGCTTTATCAGTGCCCCCGGTCATTGACGACACCAGTATCGGCACCCGTTGGGTCTTGCCAAAAAGCTTCTGCTCCAAGTTGATGTCCGCCAACGACATCTCAGGCAGGGCCTGGTGGGTCAAATGATAGGACTCTAACCCAGTGGTGAGAGATGACAAGACGTCTTGTTCAAGGTTAATCTTGATATGGTCGTCTTTTCGATTGGCGATGGGCGTATCTTTATCCATGGTGGCGGGTTAAAGTAGTGAGAATTTGTTTACAAGCCTTGACAGTTTGCCAAGGCGCGTTAGAATTTGATAAATAAATACCTTATAAGGAGGCTTTATGTCGGATACTTTTGCAGCAGTCAAAGAAGTCATAGCGGATGTTTTGAAGGTTGACGTTGATAATATTACCCCGGAAACCCGATTCATAGAAGACCTGCAGGCTGATTCAATGGATCAGTTTTTCCTGATTGATGGGTTCTGTGAAAAGTTTGACATCACCATCTCTGACGAAGACGCGCGTACAATTCAAACGGTTAAAGATGCGGTGGACTATATCGAAAGCATTACATAGCTGAACTAGGGGGAACTGTCAGGAGGATGGCCGTGAGTGTCCGGGTTCTGGCGGCTGTCCTCTTTTGTTTTGAGAAGAGAACTGAATAATAATAAAGATAGCTGAATAGTGCTTGTCTAATTCCAATCTATACCCACTTGAATAATCGATGATTATCGATTATAATCTGATCATGATGGATGAACATAAGCAAATCACTCATAGTATCGTTGCTTTTGGCAAAGCGCTGGCAGACCCCACTCGTCAGAAAATTATGCGATTATGCTGTTGTGAATGGCGAAATGTCACTGAGCTGGTTTCATTGACAAAATTGGCCCAATCAACGGTTTCACATCATCTGGCAAAACTAACCGAGTATGGCCTGGTGCATGTCCGACATGAAGGCAAAAAAGCTTTCTATACGCTTAATCAGAAAGCTATTATGCGTTGTTGCGATATCTCTGCAAATATTTTTGCCCCGGATTGTGATTCATAAAGTTGGAAAAAATTTTCGAAAACATCATCGATAATCATCGATTACCTTACAGGAGATTAAAATGAACAATCAAGACCAGAAATCCCTTCGTCAATCTGTCCAGAATTATTATGCCGGAAAAGCTGAAGATCGGTGCTGTGAGAACCGACAAAATAAGGCTTCTTCATGCTGCGACGGTGGGTCAAGTTTATATAGCCAGGCTATTGGATATGCGAGTGAAGAATTAGCAAACCTGCCCGATGGTGCTGATTTAGGTTTGGGGTGCGGTAACCCAATTGCTTTCGCTAATGTCCAGCTCGGTGAAACCGTATTGGACCTCGGCAGTGGCGGTGGATTGGATGCGTTTATTGCTGCAAGAATGGTCGGTGCCGATGGTCGTGTGATTGGGGTAGATATGACCCCAGAAATGATTACCCTTGCAAAAAATAACGCCAAGAAAAGTGATTATCACCAAGTTGAGTTTCGGCTTGGCTTAATTGAATACCTTCCGGTAGAAGATGAATGTATTGATCTTGTGATATCTAATTGTGTTGTTAATTTGTCAATTGATAAACCCAAGGTATACGCGGAGGCTTTTCGGGTCTTAAAACCTGGTGGGCGCCTGGTAATCTCTGATCCAGTGAGGGTAGCTGATATCCCCGCTGCGGTGAAAGCAGGCGAGGATGCTTACTGTGGGTGTGTTGCAGGAGCCGCCTCCGTTGAAGAGATTACTTCCTGGTTGTCAGAAGCTGGATTTGAAGATATTCGAATTTCTCCAAAAGGCGCTTCTGAAGATGTTATTAATGCCTGGGCTGGAAACAAAGACCTACAATTTCAGCTCGGTAAATATGTTGTTTCAATGCTTATTTTTGCACATAAACCGATCAAAAAATAAGAATTTCGGTTCACGTTGTAAATTAGCAAATACCACAGAAAAAATCAGTTGTCAGGTGGGCTGAGAAATTAGTAGGTTGTTTTCTGTTTCGGCCAGGAAAATTTTTACAAGCCTGTATGATTCTTCGGAAGCTGTAGTCATCTTAAGTTTCATAGCTGTGATGAATCCCCTGACGTTGATCTTTTCCCAATTCTCTGTCAAAGGACTCAGCGATAGCTGCTCCCTGGCGGTATTGATAAGGCCACATGGAGCGCAAGTGGAAAAAAGCCACACGATCATGATCACTTAATCTATGGTCAAGGTCGGGCTGTTTGCCTGGCATTGCAGTCAGGTTTCCGTTGACAAAGGTGATGCCGCGTTCTTCTGTGGGCATCCGGAGCGCATCCAGCAGGTCCTGGATCGTTGCGCCTTCGGGTAAATCGACTTTTCGATTGGCAAAACCAGGGCTGGTATTTTCCCCACCATATTCAGATAGGTTGCCATATAACCAAACATCAATTGTGATCATATCATTCTGTCCTTGACTTCTTGATAAAGCCATAACCGTTCATAGTTATTAATGTGGACAATCAAGTTCACCAAATGTTTTTATCCACCGCCTATGGGAGGAAAAAAACCGACTTCATCATCATGCTGCAATCGATAGTCCCAGTCCTGTGTGCGACCATTGACAAACTTGATTCGTATGTCCTCCTCTGGAATATTCAGAGTACGCACGAGGGATTTTAATGAATCGCCTTGCTCTATATCAAACGTAAAGGGTTTGGCGCTTTCTCCCTCTGGTGAATATTGTCCCAATGAGGCAAATAGCTTAACCGTTATGTTCATAAGTCCTCTGTATTGAGAGAAGTTGGATCAGGTGTGGTGTAAATCAATCCTCTCATCACTTAATTATTGTATCTTACAACCACAATCTTTTCACGCGATCAGGGCTGTCAATTATGATGAGACAGCCCTGATCTTGATCAAAGTGAAGGTCTATGGTTACGCCTAAATTTCGCCATAAACCTTGTCTAAAGTTTCATCGTCGATCTCAAATACGACGTTATGGGGTGGTAGGGGTTCGGTATGCATAAATTCAGGAATGCGGTCTTCTTCTTTGCTGAAACCAGCCGCTTCGTTGAATTTACGTTCTACTTTAAGCACCTCGGTCCCAAAATTGACCACATCATCAGCCGTCCAGCTGGTGCCCAGTACACCATTGGCTTCTTCGATCAGACCCTCAAAACCGCTTTCGATGTCCAAAATGGCGAAGGCAATGAACAGGCAGTGCCCACTTGAGTCAATGAAGGCTGTGGTGGCCTGGAATGCGCGGCTGAGAGCCGCTTTACCTTCAGGTGATAATGGATCGAGTTGAGCACTGACACCGAGAATTTCTGGCGCAATTGTATAGCCGGCTGTGTGGTCAGCGCCCATGGTGGATGTAGCGTAGGTGATCCCAATCCCTTTCACAGCACGTGGTTCGTAAGCGGGCATGCCCTGGCCTTTCACAGCCGGGACTCGGGTGACACCAAGTACCTTGCCAGCCATCCCGGTACCACTGCCCAATATACGTCCCATAGGTTCCCCTTTTCCCATTTGGTGAACCATTTTGATGGCAGCTTCGCCATCCCCGAAGGGCAGCACACCAGCTTCCATGGCCACACCCAGGGTCACACCTGTTTCTATGGTGTCTAACCCATAGCCATTGCACAACTTAATTAATTCTGCAATCACATCAAGATCGTTTATCTCTAAATTAGCACCAAAGGCCCAGTCAGACTCGTACTCAACACAGGAAACATGTTCGGTTTTATCTTCTCTGTGCCAGGTGTTCGAGCAGCGGATTATGCACCCAGGGCTGCAGGCGTGATTATAAAGTTCCTTGCCCAGGCGTTTTTTATTGCCTTCGAAAATAGCTTCACCGGCAATTTTTGCAGCATCTTCAAACCTGCCACTGGCGAAATTACGGGTTGGTAATCCTCCTGCCTCATTCAATATATTGATCAGCACCGCAGTACCGTAAGTGTTGAGGCCACCTTTGGGCTTGGTGATGGCATGCTCTTGAAGTGCTGCCACCATCTTTTTACGTCCCTCATCAAACAGGTCCTTATCGACAATTTCTACACCCGGTGCTCCGGAGTCATCCAGCAAAATGAATTTAAGTCCCTTGCTGCCCATCACTGAGCCCAGTCCACCCCGGCCAGCGTATCGGCTGGGCCGCTGGGACATATCTTCGAAAATCACGCCAGCATTGCCATAGGCATGTTCACTGGCCAGGCCTATGCTGCAGACGGAGATCCTACGCCCTTCGAATTTTTCGTAGACTTTGGGATAGATGTCATACGCATTCTGGCCGGCATATTCCGTGGCATCAAACCATTCTAGCGTTGGTTGTTCGGCTTCCTTATCCCAGCCGATCACCACACCCCAGAAAGCTCCTTTATCCTCTGGCTGCCCCTCCACGATTAGGGCCTTGATGCGCATTCTGGCGATCTTCCATGCCCAGGGTGTACCCGCATTTGATTCCTTGATTCCCCCGGTAAGGGGTGATTTGCCGCCAACAGAAATGCGCGAGGATGTCGGCGCTGAGGTGCCGGTCATAAATCCTGGCGAAAAAACCAGTTTGTTGTTGGGGCCAAGTGGATGGGCGGGAGGGGGTACTTCGTCCGCGATCAGGTTCGATGTGAGTGCACGCCCAGCAAAATATTTATACTTTTCCGGGACTTCAGTGAACTGGTGAGTTCGATCTGACATATTAATTCTTAAAAACCACATAGTATCCTCCTTTATTTTAGATGTTAAATGAGTTGTTGATGGTCAAAATTATTCCCCATTGCCTCCTTTCTGAAATATAAGTCTCAAAATACACGAAAAAGGAGTTTTTCCTCAAGAGATCTTCGAGGAAAAACTCCTTTGCACAATGGCGGGCATTGCAATTGCTCACAATACCGTGACGTTCATCTCTTCCCTGAGGGACGGGATGAATCGGAGTCATAGTTATAAATCACTCAATTTTGTTTAATTTTAACATGATTAAAATAGGGTGTCAAATGATTTTGGTAATAATATGCAGAGGGATTAAGATAATTTACAGAGAAGCCGCTCTTCTCTGTGAGCCATGTGTTAATATCACCATTCACTTACTCGACATTGGTTATCCTTACCCCAACGCCCAA
>PWSY01000157.1 GCA_003563055.1 Anaerolineaceae bacterium
CATTTTTCAAAGCTCGGTTTCAGTATCATGGAAAGATGGGAACGCAAGGTAATCGATAAAGCCGACCACATCCTCACCTTCAGCGATGCCAATGCGAAGGTTCTCATCAATGACTATGGTAAACAAGCACATCAGGTTAGCGTTCACCCCATGCCATCATCTCTATCTGAAGACCTGTGTGGTAATGAAAAAAGAGCTCTGACAAAAGACAAGCCGATCCATCTTCTGCTGGTTGGCAAGACCTATCACGGCAAAGGGGTTGATATCGCGATTGAGGCCACCCGGCTGAGTAACCAAAATGGCATTCCAGCTTTGCTAAGAGTAGTCGGTCAGGATGGTAATGATGAGGATAGTGTTCGATTTTTAGGGATATGTTCAAAAAAAGACCCGCAACAACTGCAGAAATACATCAAGAATTATCGATGGGCCCACTTCCTGATCCTGCCATCCCGGTTTGATGCTGCTGGAATCGTGCCTTCGGAAGCGGCAGGATTCGGTGTTCCAACGATTACCAACGCTTCCGGCGGGTTGGCTACTACTGTGAAACACCGGGTTTCAGGCATCGTCCTGGAGAAAAACAGTCCCCCACAAGCCTACGCTGCTGTTCTGGAACAATACTGGAATAACCCAGAGGATTACCTATCGCTACGTCAATCGACCTATGACCGCTACCAATCGGAATTAAATTGGGGCGTGCTCAGTAAACGCTTGATCGAGATCATTCAGAAAGCTGTCCATGGGCATTCCCCCTAAGAGCCTGGGGAAGCTTTCAAATCTTCAAACTTTCACCTAAATTGAATTATGAATCATAACTACTCAGGCAGCCCTGCTGCTGAAGAGTAGGCCTAATTACCTTACAGACTGAGCAGCTACTATGAATCATAATCTTCTGAAAGCAAAAAAGCTTTCTTCTGATAAATTCCCTCAGAAATAACACGCAATACAGGTGAATGCTCTGGCAGCAGGTCCTGCCAGGGAAATTCCCGCAGACGCACAAACCCTGGCCAGATACCGTCAGGCTCAAGAAAACGATCAAAGGGCAAGGATGTCCGGTAGAGCTGGTAATAAATGAAACGCCGGGCATTAAGCCTGTGTGCTTCTGGCGCTGAAACATCCTTGGCACCCAGGAGTGTTTCCAGTTTGTCCAGGTATGCCTGCCGTGTTTTTGGGAAGATGACAGTGTCCAACTGCGTAAAGCGCGCTTTGCCAGCGCATAAAACCGGCGCGCCCAGGATGGCGGCTTCCAACCCGATGGTGGAGTTGAAGATCATCACAAACTTTGCCTGCTGGATCATCTCATATGAACTGAAATATTCATCAGGGCCGATGAAGACCACATTGTCCAGTGTGTCAGCCTGGCGATCGCGCACCCAATCCGCCACACTCTCACGGCTGGCTTTTCCAGAACGCGATTCATCCGGGTGCGCCCTGATCACAAACAGCGTTTCTGGGTGCTGCTTGATCACCGCTAACACATCATCCAGCCAGGCAAACATATGTGGAAAGATCACATTGGCATGGGGCTGGCTTGTGTCAAATATCACATTGGTGAAAATCGGGACAACCTGTTGAAAGGCGTTGATTTTCGCCTTTATCTTCTCGTCCAAGCCCTTCATCTCTGGCCAGAATTGAACCCCAGCCATACTGAAGTTCCCTTTGAAGCGATTGGAGAGATACGCATCAAGGTGTTGATTTTGACCCGTGGTGAGCTGAAAATCATCCGAGATCTCGACCGGATAAGCGGTCGCATCACCATCCGTGATGAAAACAGAATAGGGGCTTAAACCCACTTCATAGGTATACACGGGTAAATTTTGCGATTGGGCCACCCAGCGTGCGGTTGCTTCTGGATAGAGCATGCCGTTAAAAACGACCACCGAATGCGGATGTACTTCCTCGATCAACCGGCCAAATTGAACCGCGATCCCATAGGCTGAGGAAATGTAATGCCGGTAGAGGGCCAGTGTTTGTGCGTCATTTTTTAAATGATGTCGACGCAATATCCACCGCATGGCAGGCAGGCATAATTCTCCCAACGGGATACCTTCAAATTGAAGATGGGTTAGTGCCAGCAAGTCAGCTTGCTGGATGATTTCATTCAATTCTAAGTTTGGCGCATATTCGAATTCAGCCACTTCTGACTGCTCATAAATCACCGCGGATTGCGCCAGACATCTTTTACATGGGGGGCTTTGTTGGATATCCTCCTGATTGGTGCCCTGAATACACCGTGACATGCCGCGCTTGCAAACAAAATGCACAACCCGACTGCTCTGCAAGCGCAATGACCATCCAATCAGCATTGAAAAAGCCGCATTGAGGCTCAAACCTGTGATTCGTGTGGATGCATTAAACATAATCACAGCTTTGCCCTCATCAGGGTCTGGGGCCGCCTGTGCCACACGCATGGCCATATCCTGAATACGTCGATTGTTTTTTTGCCTGAGATTACGATCTCGATGACGAATCCTGGCTTGTTGAATAAAATTCATAGGGTTTATGCTCTTATTCGCTATA
>PWSY01000030.1 GCA_003563055.1 Anaerolineaceae bacterium
CCCAGGAGGCTGTGCCGGATAGCCACGAATTGCGAGCCAGCCCAAACTGGGGATGTTCGTCGCCCAGGATATTCTGCGGGTAAACATAAGGTTCGCACTCAAAGCGATCGATGACCTCGTTCTTGGCGGCGGGGTTGATCTGCTGATAATAAACGTAGGCCCGATCACCGCGGCCGAGCATCGCCTCCGCGATCATCACCCAAGGGTTGGCATGCAGGAAGATGCCCCCATTTTCTTTTGCCCCGGGTGGATAGGTCGTCACGCCGCCCTTTTCCGGGTCAAACCCATCATACCCCGGGGTGCTCAGCTTGACCCCCTGGCTGGTGTTAAGGCGTGCAAATACCGCATCCATCGCCTGATGTGCCCGATCTTGGGTGGCAAATCCAGAAATAACCGCCCAGGATTGGGCATTCGCATAAATCTGCCCATGCGCATTTTGATGAGACCCCACGAGACGGCCGCGATCATCAAAATACCGCAGATACCAGTTACCATCCCAGCCAACCGCGTTGACCGTCTTCGCCATTGCTTCGTAAGCGTTTTTGAACACCTTGACCTGTTTCTTTTTACCAAGCAGCGTGGCAAGGTCAATCAGCTCAAGAAGCGCCCGGCCATAAAGATGGGCCGTGAAAAGCGACTCTGCGCCTTCTGGCAGGTTGACGGTGTCGTTCCAATCCGCAAAACCCAGTCGGGGCAAGCCATGCGCGCCGAGATCATTCTGGGTGAACGCAATCGCCCGTTTGAGGTGTTCCCAAACAGTGCCATACTCAACGGGCCTTTCTTGTTGATCTTTCTCATAAAAGGGGATGTCCTTCTTAAGAAAGCTGAAGTCGCCGGTCTCTTTCAGATACGCGGTGACAGCCAACACGCTCCATAGATGATCGTCACTGTAATACTTGGGTCGGTCTTCCTCGCCAGCTGAATCCCCCATATTGGCAATCATCGTCAAGGGGTTAAATTGATGCATGGCAGAGCCATTCTGCTGTTGCACCTTCAGCAACTTAACCAGCAGCTTCTTTGCCTTTTTCGGTGAGCCCGCCATCGCACCGATCACATCCTGTGAACTGTCGCGAAATCCGATCCCCCGGGCGCCAAATCCCAGCTGATACAGTGAAAGATAGCGCGACCAGTTCATCGTAATCACGCACTGCCTGGGGTTATGAATATTGAGCATGCGATTCATGTCTTCATCCGGCGTCATCACATGCGCCACGGAGAGCGCCTTGTCCCAATCCTTTTGCATCGCTGAAAATGCCTGCGCAACTTCCTGCGGCTCTCGAAAACGTTGAATAGCGGGCAGGGCTGCCTCAATGCTGCTATCCTGACCCAATAAGAGAATCACCTGTCGGCTCTCACCTGCCGGGATAGCCCCGCAATGCAGCATCAGGGCGGCAATGTTATCCCCGCGTAAGGCCAGGGTATTGCTCAGTTCCTCAGATCGCAAACTGCCCGGTGAAGCCCAGAACCCATAACCCTTTTGCCCAAGAAAGAGGTGCCGGTCTGTTTCAAAAGAAGCGATCGGCAGATTGGCCGTAAAATAATTCCGGCGGTGGTTCTTCAACATGAAAGGCGTCTGACTGAGGATCCTCAGGCCGTCCTCTTCTTCGTGCAAATAGGATTGCATCGTCTGCGGGACCCAGTCCGCGTTGATCAGTTGTTTGAGGGCATCCGGGTGGGTATATTCCACCACCGGGATCAAATCAACCATCTGCTCAGACTTGCTTAGGTTGGTGACCGTTACCTCTTGAACAACCAGTTTTTCTCCTACTGGGATGAAAACGCGTGCTTCCAGCCGAAGTCCTTTCACTTCGGATATCGTCGTTGTGTATCCCAAGCCTACATGACATTCATAGCGGTCAAGGGGCGTCAAACCAGGCACAAAAAAGGGTGACAGGAGATCATAGCCACCCGCATCATTGCGTATCCGCACGTAAAGGGTCGACCCCCTGAAATCTGAGGGCGGCCCCTGGGTGAGGTACTTGGTGATCCGGTTCAAAGCCGGGTCCTGGCAGCACAACAGCATCCCGCCCGTCTGATCGATAAAACCACCAAAATCCAACGTCCCAATATAGTTAATCCACTTTACCGGTGTCTGTGGATGGGTGATGACGTATTCCTTTGCCTGATCATCAAAATAACCGTAGGTGCTCATTGCTGCCCTCTCATGTTAATATTTGTGGGGCGGGTTGGGTCCGTCATCCCGCCCCACATGCTGATAAATTTTTGGTTTTTTGTAGGGCGGGTTGGGCTCGTCAACCCGCCGATCTTAATGCTGTGCTTGGCAGAGTCGCTTTTAAGAGCCTTTTATCCGCGCTGCTCCATCTCGAGGATCACTGCCAGAACCAGGCTTATCCTGGCACACCGCAATGACAACACAACAAACGAGTTCACCACGATTTTTTGTCATTGCGATTACTATGACCCTGTCAAGGGAAAGATTCAAGATTTCACTAATTTCCTTTCAATAGTTGTGGATGGATTGACCGATAACCAGAGATGTAAGGAGTCTTCGTAC
>PWSY01000141.1 GCA_003563055.1 Anaerolineaceae bacterium
TCCGAGCCCGCCAGCCCGACCAGGATCAGCTGAGGGTCAAAGTCCTGTACCGCTTCCGCAATCGTTATTGCAGTTGAGGTGTCCCTGGCGGCCAGGTTGTATAAAGCCCCATGCGGCTTGATATGGACCAGCTGCGTGTCAGCCATGTGGGTGAACGCTGCAAGCGCTCCCAATTGATAAGCGAGCGCAGCAGCCAGCGCACTTGGGGATAAAGCCATATCACGCCTGCCAAATCCCTGTAAATCCGGGTAACCGGGATGGGCGCCCACAGCTACGCCGTATTTCTGTGCCAACACGACGGTGGATGCCATCACCTCCGGATCACCGGCATGGAATCCACAGGCAATGTTCGCAGAGGTGATCAACGGCATCACGGCTTCATCACCCCCCAGTTGATAACGCCCAAACCCCTCACCGAGGTCACAGTTAAGATCAACAGTTAAAGGTTTAGCCATAAATCCTCCTCCGCTTGTGTGGCTGAATCAATCTGATTTATCACCTCTGCCCATGCGGACTGGGCTTCTCCTAGTTCACAAGGTGAAAAGCTAACTTTCCCACTACCCGGCGACAATTGCGCCAGCAAGGGCAGGTCAACCTTAGCCACCGTGCCAATCCAAGTATACCCGCCCGTGGTGGGATGATCGGGCATCATCACAATCGGTTGACCGTCACCCGGTACCTGGATTTGCCCCAATACCATGCCCTGTGAAACCAGGTCTGCACCGTTGGTATGGGCTATTGGCGACCCTTGCAGGCGATAGCCCATCCGGTCTGATTGCGTCGAGAGGGTATAAGTTGTTTCCCAAAATTTGACTATACTGGATGGTGTAAATCGTTCCTGTTGAGGACCCGAAACGACACGCAAGGTTACACTGTCGGCATAATCAGGCAACTGTTTGTTTGGCACCTGGTGTCCGGCAAAAGCCGCTCGCTCGCCTGCTGAGGCTGATAAGGGGATACGATCACCTTCAGAAAGCCGCCGCCCTAACCCCGCCGCTGGAAACATACTGCGTGACCCCATCCATGTTGTGGACTGCACCTCGCCTGCAATCGCTAAGTAGACCCAATTGCCACCGCTGGTCTTTCTCAATCGCAGCCGGTCACCCGGTCTGACAGTAAATGACATCCACAACGGCAGCGAACGGCCATTGATCAAAAGCTCGTAACCTGCCCCGGTTACGGCCATTAGTGAATGCTGTTCAACGGATAATTCTGCCTCTGAATACCCCATCTCAACACAGGCTGCATCAGGATGATTGCCCACCAGCCGGTTGGCCGCTCGAAATGCCCACCAATCCATGGGGCCTGAGGCCGGCATCCCAAAGCGCTGGTAACCGAAACGGCCCGCGTCCTGGATGCTCATCGACAGTGATGCTTGCTCAACCAATAGGGTCACGGCTGCACGCCCTCCGCCGCCGGGACGAAGCGCACCACATCTCCTGGTGAGAGGGTGAAATGCGGCTCTTGCAGCGGGTCGAACAGGGCATGATCGGTCCTGCCGATCAGCCGCCAACCGCCTGGCGATTCCAGGGGATAGACGCCTGTCTGCATTCCTGCAATGCCAACTGATCCGGCCGGCACGTGTGTTCTGGGCTGATCAAGCCGGGGTGTGCTCAAACCCGGGTTCAACCCTAATAAATAGGGGAAACCGGGTAAAAAACCCATCATGCCTACCTGGTAAACCCCCTCGGTGTGTTTGCTGACAACCTCCGCCTGGGAAAGGCCGTGATACGCGGCCACATCGGCCAAATCCGGTCCATCCGCGCCGCCATAACGCACGAGGATCTCCACCAGTTCAGGCGCAGGTTCATCCACGGTTGCTGTTCCCCGTGAACATGTTTTCACCCAATTTGTGACGGCGGGGAGCTGAACCTGGAATGGATCATACAGTACCAGGATACTGGCGTATGCCGGGAGCCATTCAATGATGCCGGTTTGCGGCACCTCCTGCATACGTCTATCAATCAAACGCACCTGGTGATTCACCTCAGCTGAGAGTTCCTCCCCGATTGTCACCAACAGCGCATCCTCACCGACCGGTGAAAAGCGCGGATAACCTTCACCGATTTCAGTCATCAGAACGAGCTCTGCTTGCTTTTTGGATTGCTGCGGTTAAATGGGCGCCAATCAGCACAATGATCGCCGTCAGGTACACCCAGAACAGCAGGGCCACCACCGTTCCCAGCGAGCCGTACACAAGCTGGTACTGGTTCAGGCTGCTGCTCAGAAACCAGGCAAAACCTCGGTTCAGAATCTGCCAGGCAACCCCGGCAAACAGGCTGCCAATACAGGATGCACGGCGGCTGACAGAGATGGTTGGCACCCATTGGTACAACCCCCAAAACATGAGCCAGTTCAATAAAATCGGCAGCACTAACGCCCCAATTCTCCAGAAAATGGTCTCATGTAAAAGAATGTCGTCAATGGGCAGCTCAATTACCGGGATCAGACCGACCAGGGTGGAAGTCGCCAGGGATAGCACCAGTAACAGGCCCAACCCAAGGAAGATCAA
>PWSY01000070.1 GCA_003563055.1 Anaerolineaceae bacterium
ATCGGTGTGGCGACCGGGCCAGCAGTGGGCGGTTTTGTGCTGGCGGTGTCCTATAATATCGGTTTGTACGGGGCTGCGGCCGGCTTGGTTACCTATGGACTACTGTTGACTTTTTTTGCGCGGGAAACACTACCCCAAACAGCGGCAGCCGACCAGCCTTCTTTATTGAACCAGTTATCCGGTTATTGGGATGCACTCCGAGACCGGCCCTTTATGGGCTTGGTGGGTGCTTTCACACTTATTCAGATGACCGCTGCACTGGTATGGATTTTGCTGTCGGTTTATGTCAAAACATCCTTCGGGATAAGTGAGCGGCTGTACGGTTGGCTGCCCACGACCAATGCCCTGATGGTGGTTTTTTTCCAGGTGGCGATCACCCGGGCCACCAAAGCCAAAACCGCCCTTCAGGTGATGCGCTGGGGGGCAGTTTTCTACGTTTTTGCACCACTCCTGATAGCGCTTTCAACCGGTTTTTGGGGGTTTTGGCTGGCGATGGTGGTGATGACCCTGGGGGAGCTGGTGGTGGTGCCCCGCGCCAGCGCTTACGCGGCCAACCTGGCGCCTGTTGACAAACGCGGCCGCTACCTGAGTTTGTATGCCCTCACATGGAATTTGGCGGCAGGGATCAGCCCGGTGCTGGGTGGTTATCTGAGTGACCAGATTGGCGCGAGGGCGCCCTGGTTTGGCGGGATCGTGGTGGGTGTGTGCGCTGTGGGGGCTTTTTGGTGGTTGAGTGAGCGTCATACCACTACAAAAGCATGATTTCTTAAGCTTGTTCCCCTTGACAAAAACCCGATTAATTGCGTATGATTAGAACATGCGTTCTATTCTTTCAGATTGTTTAATCAAGCGCTCATAAGCCGTGATCATTCTATCCATGCTGCTGGAGGTTACCACGTATGACAAGAGTATTAATCTTTAGAGAGCCGGATGCCTTTGGTGTGATGGAGGTGGACGCACCGGCAATGCAGATTGTCGAGGCGATTAACCGGGGACAATGGGACGATTACCTGCCAGAGGCCAAGGGCCCGCTGTATGCCCGTCAGCAGGGCGATGTGGTGGTGGTGACCCACGGTGCCCCGCTGTCGGAGGTTGAACTGCCCAAGCTCAGCCGCCGAGAACACCAGGTACTTGTGCTGCTTGGGGAGGGGCTGACCACGGCCCAGATTGCGCTGAGGCTAGGCTTGCGCCCGCGCACCATCCGTGGCTATGTGGCCAACATGAAGGCTCGCCTGCGTGCCCAGAACATCCAGCAATTGATCGCTCGGGCAGTCGCGCTGGGCCTATTCCACCCGGAGCTATAGGGTGCAAAGACTGGGGCGGGGGTTGGGGGTCTGAACCATCCCCTCGGTTTACGCGGTCTGGACATGGCCATCCCATCCCGGGTGCGCAGGGATAAGAATCAAAAGAGGCTGCTCCCTGTGGAAACAGCCTTCCTTTTTGATAATAATTGTTTGGCAACGCCTGTTTGACATTGCCTGTTTGAAAATGCCGGTCAGACAAGTATTGGAGAATTACTCCTCAACGAGAATGATCGCTTCTTCGGGGCATTCTTCAATAGACTGTAGAACAGCCTCATGATATTCTTCAGGCACAGGATCAAGCAAAACTTCAGCAAAGGGCTCATTGGCCATGCTGAACACCTCGGGGGCTAAACCTTCACAAATACCGCAACCCAGGCACAGATCTTCATCAACTCTAACCTTCATCAGACATCCTCCTAAAAATAATAATCGTTAATCGTTTGACCATCAAGATGCCTTCTTATTCATCAGGGCATCCTGAATCGTGGGGGCAATGTAAGCTTGATTGTTTTCCTGCGCTATTATACCACATGGTGGCAATCCTATCACAACCCAGTAAGAGTGTATTTCTTCTTAAAATCCACTATTTTTCTCATACCTCATGGCCGATGTGCAATTCAGGGGCTTTTTTTTGAAACCCGTTTCGATTGAAGACGGCTGATTGACCAGTCAGAGGATCGTGAGATCTTGACCCTAACCAGCCCTTATGACGTATAATGGGGTCAGGGTTCTTTATGATTTGGAGTATAAATGCAACTGCTGGCCATATTAGAAGATATCCAGAGCCTGGTTGAAAATAAGCTGAATATCCG
This sequence comes from Anaerolineaceae bacterium, assembly GCA_003563055.1. Classification (GTDB taxonomy): domain Bacteria; phylum Chloroflexota; class Anaerolineae; order Anaerolineales; family Anaerolineaceae; genus Brevifilum. The sequence continues at coordinate 2,117 of PWSY01000070.1, forward strand.
CCTGGAAGCAGGTGATTTTGTCGATGGCTGGGAAGAAGTTGTACAGGTTTTCTTACAGGAGGCCTGTCATGCGGCTGTGGCCCATTGTGTTCCCTGGGTTCTTGATCTGGAAGAAGCGGAGCACATCGCGCTGGACGCGCTCATGGCGCGTTTCCTGGAAATGGAAATTGGTGAGGCCGCCGGTCAGCATGTGCACAGCGCGGCGGCATTTGTGGAGGCGCTGGCGCAGGTCCCGGTCGATATTTCGATGGATGATTTCAATCACCTTGAGGCGATGTGGATGTCTTATTTTTGGCCCAAGAGAGACCTGCCGGGTATGGCAATGTATGGTTTGACCTATCTGCGTTATGGGCAGGTGGTTTACCATATCCTTCCAGGTGATGATTGGAACGCAGCGCTGCATGCGGGCAGTTATATGCCAGAGAGCCTTCGAGAAGAAGGGTTCATTCATTGTTCGGGGGTTGACCAGGTGCTCCGCACGGCAAATGCTTTCTTCCACGACCAGTTGGATTTGTTATTATTAACCATTGCCGTCAGCAAGGTGGGGTCTGATATCCGCTGGGAAGATACATCCCAGGCCGGCGAGAACTTCCCCCATATCTACGGCTCGCTTAACCTGGATGCCGTCATCAGCGTAGACCCCATGAACAGCGATTCTGATGGGAAGTTCCTACTGCCAGAAAGTAAGCCCGTTTTGGTAGTGAACAATCAAAATGAAAGTCAGGCGAGGTGAAGATGATCGATAAAACCATGACCCGGTTACCCTATAACATGCCTGGCGCCATATACCGCAGCCCGTTACCCATGAGCCCGCTGTTTGACCCGATGGGACAGCTGCTGGATGCTTTTATCCAGGCGGGTGTGGATACCGTGGTCATGCTGACACCTCATGATGAGGTTTGGGATCTGACCGGACTGGACCTGGTGAAAATTTACCAGGCGAGCGGGTTGCGGGTCGTGCATGCGCCGGTTGAGGATTTCTGTATCCCGGAGGGGGAGTCTTTTAAGACGGCGATTAACGAAACGATCCAGGCTGCTCAGGAAGGTCAGACGATCGTGGTTCACTGCCACGCTGGCCTGGGGCGCACCGGTATGTTTGCTGCCTGCCTGGCCAAGCAGGTCTTTGATTTCGATGGGCCGGCTGCGGTGGATTGGGTGCGGGCTTATATTCCTGGTGCAGTGGAGAACCAGCGCCAGTTCCGCTTTGTGGATCAATTCCATTGATCCTGGCAGCTGCGGGCCAATGCCGCGCGAAGCTGCCAGGTATGGGTGTATTCCTTTGGACGCGCTGCGTTCAAACCCACCCGGCGATCAGGATTCTTCCTGGTTTTCATGATGATGAAGGAATATTTCGCGTTGGGGGATGACAAGTTCGACATTATTGGCGCGAAATTTGTCAAAGATGGCAAAATTCAGTTTGCTGGTCAGGTAGCCGCGCCGCTGGATTAATGAATGACTCCAGGCGCGCAGTTCAAAGTCCATCCCATTTTCGCCGAACCCAAACAGACGCACGCCCGGTTCGGGGTCGTCCAGCACATCCGGGTCTTCCCGGGCGGCTTCCAACAAGAGCTGTTCCACCAGGTAGGGGTCGCTGTCGGCTGCGACGATGATAGGGATGCGGAAGCGCACTTTTTGATCGGCCACACTCCAGTTGACAATGTTTTCAGTGATGAACTTGAGATTGGGGATAATGAGGGAGATGTTGTCGTTTGTCAATACGGTCGCGCTGCGGGCGCCGATGCGGGTGACCTTCCCGTGGATATTGCCCACCTCGATCCGATCGCCCACCCGGATCGGCCTCTCAAATAAAAGGATCAACCCGCTGATAAAGTTGTTAACGATATTCTGCAGGCCGAAACCAATGCCGATACCGAGCGTGCCGGCCAGGACGCTGATGATGGTCAGGTCGACCCCGCTTGATTGTAAAATGATGGCCAATCCAAGAGCCAGTAAGAAGTAGCGCAGGATGGTGCCGGTGGTCTTGCGCGCACCGAGGTCCATACTGGTGCGGGTCAGCAGTTTGTTCACCACCCAATTAATAAACCGGTTAATCAGGTAGATGAACAGCAAGGTCAAGGCGAGTAAATACACCACCGTCCACAGGGTGACCGTTGTCTCGCCCAGGTCAAACAGCGCGATACCCAGCCATTCGGGGATTGACTTAATAAATTCTATGATGGGTGCCATCTATCACCTCCACATCTTTAAGCGTGTGGGTTAATTCTACCATTTCCGCATGGGTCGAAACCCTGGCCCGGGGTTCTGGCAGGCTGATGATTCCACATCAGGATCGGTCTGGCTTTATCGTGGGGGGTTGATTTCACCGGGTTCGATCTCTTCCATCACCAGCGTTCCGGCAGGCCCCATCAGGTAATCGGCATATTCGCTCACCTCTGCGAATCGAAAAAATCGACCCGTGGCGCCGATCTCGAGGGTGTCCCCTGGGGTAACAACCACATCTTTCTCGAAGCAATGATAAAAAACATTAATGAAGTGGTGGATCATATCCTGGGGGTCTTCACCTGGCTGCACAAAAGCGGCCAGATCTGGCACATCAAAAATGTGGTGGCCTTTGGTAGCTAACCAGAAGCGCTGCTCGTCGATGAAAAACTTGACATAGCCCACCCATAAATTGAAGGGGATCTCTTCACGATAGGTGCGGATACTGGCCGGGCTTAAGAAATCCGCGGGTGGGTGGGCCGTCCAGGCCCCCTCGTTGACGATGCCGAGCAAGTTTTCGGTTGCAAAGGCATGGGCGACGCTGTAAAGCGCGATCATCTTTTCGATGGGGTCGGGACTCTTCCCCGTATAGACCAGGCTGAGATGGGACTGATGCCGGCGCATGGCCATTTTGGTCTGTGGCGGCCAGTGGGATACATGGATGGTTTGGTCGGTGATTGGCCTGGGCAGCGGGGTTGACATACCGGCCACACGGATATCATGGTCGTGGAATAAAATTTGGATGAGGATCTTGTGGCTTTCCATGATGTCGTATCTGGCAAGGATTTGATTGGGTTCGGTACGGGGTTCGACTGCGGCCAATCGTGCTGCCAGCCTTTTTTCAGAGGGTGCTGGCAGGTCTGACGTGGCATAAACCAGGTGAAGGGTTGGGAAGGTATTTGGGATGGGTAGCCCGTGGTTGTTCATCATTTTCATCGGCACCTTAACGTATTGGCTTCACTTTTTGGCCCAACTTCGTTTAAGAAACCCACCGGGGGCGTCCTGATAACAGGAGGCCGTGGTGGTAAAATGGGTAGCATCATTATAATTGAAAGGGAAACAATGGAAAGGACCATGACGATCCGTTACATCCCCCGAAAATCGGACTACATCCGTGCTTCTCGCGCCCTGGCATTGAAAACACGGACATTCCTGGTTTTTGCAGGGGTTATTGGGCTGATTTTGGTTGGATCAGCCGTTGTGCTGGCATCGCCAGCCATTGGCAACGGCCTCTGGCGGAATATTGGCTTAATCGGGCTAACCGTGAGCGTCTTTTATGCGCTCTATTTCTTTATCGTGATTCCCTACCAGCTCTCAAAGGCTTTCAAGACCAAAGAACACATGCGTATGGCCCGAGAGATAACTTTCACCGGCGAAGAGGTGCGCATGACGATTGACGACAGGACCATTGCGCTGGGCTGGGAAAGCATACAAAAGGCCATTGATGGGGGCGATTTTTACCTGTTGATTAATAAGGGCGAGGAACGAATCTACCCCTTTGTGCCTGCCCGCGCTTTTGATGATGAAAGAATGCATGCAGCATTTTTGGATTTACTCAAGACGAAATCAATCCCGATGATATAATGAAGCATACCAAATTTAATTGCCGTTTTACGTGAAGCGTACCTGGCATTTCGCATGCAGACAAATATTGGTTTAATCAATCAAGATCCGTAACTGCTCAGGCAGTCGTGCTGCTGAAGGGTGGGGTGTGTGGTGGGGCGGCGAAGCCGCCCCACCACACACCCCAATTCCCTCGCACGCTGAGTAGTTACCAAGATCCTATGACAAGCTTTCAGGAGTAGTGACCAATGGATATTATTGCAACGATATTAATTTCACTGGGGATCGGATTGGGAGTGCTGGTTTTATTCCTGATCGGATTTGTCATTCTAAAGACGGCCTTGTTCTCACCCGGGCAGAAGAAAGTTCAACCGCGCGGGTTTATCACTGTGGATGGCAAATCGGTGGCCGAGCGCTTGGGCCTGGCCGTGCAGTTTAAAACCATATCTGACCTCGATGAGGAGAAAATCGACGCGAACGCCTTTTTAGGGCTGCACCGGCTTCTGCAGACGCTTTACCCGATGGTGCACGATAAACTGATTGTCGAAACGGTCAACCAATACAGCTTGCTGTTTACCTGGCAAGGGAAAGACCCGGATTTAAAACCGATTATGTTGATTTCGCATCTGGATGTCGTCCCGGCCGATGAGGGTGAAGAGAGCGGCTGGACCTATCCGCCCTTTAGCGGTGAACTTGCCGAAGGCTATGTTTGGGGTCGGGGCGCGCTGGACGTCAAATGTGGCGTGATCGGTATTTTAGAAGCGGTGGAATACCTCCTCAAACAAGATTTTCAACCTGAACGAACGGTTTACCTGGGATTTGGTCATGATGAAGAGGTCGGCGGTCAGCACGGCGCCGTCGCCATTGCTGAATTACTCACATCCCGTGGTGTTAAATTGGGCAGCCTGATCGATGAGGGCGGCAGTGTGATTGAGGGTTTCCTCCCCAAGGTGGACGTCCCGGTGGCGCTGATCGGTATTTCTGAAAAGGGATACCTGAGCCTGCGGCTCCAGGTGGAGGTGGACGGCGGGCATTCCTCCATGCCCGCCCAGGAGACCGCCATTGGCATCCTTTCCCGGGCAGTTTCACGGTTGGAAAGTCACCCGATGCCGGCCCACCTGGAGGTGATTGAGTTCATCATGAGCTACCTGGGCTCTGCCCTGCCTTTCAAACAGCGCCTATTGTTTGCCAACACTTGGCTGCTTGGCGGGGTCTTGAAGAAAAAGCTGGCCAGGTCTAACCTGATGAACGCAATAATCCGCACGACGACCGCGCCGACGATCATCAATGCCGGCGTCAAAGACAATGTCCTGCCCTCCAGGGCTGAAGCGGTGGTCAATTTCCGCATCCTGCCCGGGGATGACCTGCGCAGTGTCTATGAGACCGTACTAGAAAAGATCGATGATGAGCGGGTGAGGGTTTATCCCTTCACAGGGGATACCCTTTTAGGTGCCTCTGGCTGGGATCCTTCGTTTGTGGCCGATGCCGAATCGGCTTACTACCTGCGCCTCGCACATCTGGTCAAAGAATTCTTCCCGGGCGCACTGGTAGCCCCTTACCTGGTATTGGGGGCCACAGATTCCCGTCATTACCAGCCCGTCACGGCCAACGCCTTCAGGTTTTCACCTGTCCAGATGGATCAGTCCGGCATCCAGAGCGTCCATGGGATCAATGAGCGGCTCTCTTATGAAAACTGTGCCAAAATGGTCGGGTTTTATATTGCCTATCTTCAGGAGATCGGCTGCCTGCCCGGTGAAGTGGATGCCTTTGAGGAAGAGGAAGTGCTTGAGCCAGAATCCGATCAAGACCTCCTTGAATCGGAAGAAACCCCTTCCGACCTGGATGAAACCGATGAGGAACTTGCGCAGGAAGAACCCGAACAGATCCCAGACCTGCCATCTACAACCGACGAGACTGAGGATGCTAGCGAAGCGACCGTCGAGGAAGCACCGGAAGGCCTTTCCGAGGAACCGGAACCCTCTGAAGAACCAGACCCGGAACCCAGCCAGGACGATGAGGAAGACGAGGCCCCAAAGGGCTTGAAGAAGCTGTTCAAGAAGAAGAAAAAAGAAGAATGAAATACCGCCAGGCTGGCCCCTGGCAGGTATCTGCCATCGGGTATGGCTGCTACGGCCTGAGCGGTGCCTACGGGGGCGTGGATGCGGCGGCCTACGAGCGCGTCATCCTTCGAGCGATTGAGCTGGGCGTAAATTTCTTCGATACGGCAGAGGGCTATGGCGAGGCTGAGGCCATCCTGGGGAAAGTGGTGGCGCCCTTTCGAGACCAGATCATCATCGCCACCAAGGTCAGCGGCGAAGCGGGCCAGCCCGACCTTTCGGCGGCCGCCCTGCGCAAAGCATGTGAAGCCAGCCTGAAACGGCTCAACACCGAGGTGATTGACCTCTACCAGGTTCATTTTGACGACCCCCATACGCCGGTGCTAGAGACGGTCGCCGGGCTGGAGTCGCTGGTGGAAGTGGGCAAGATCCGCCGCTACGGTGTCGGGCACCTGCCGATCGACCGGGTGGCGGCCTATGCCGAAGCCGGATCGCTGTTTTCAGTCTTGATGGAATTGAGCCCGGTGGCGCGGGGCGCTGCTCAAGCGCTCTTGCCGCTGTGTGCGGAGCGGGATGTGGCTGCGATTGCCTTCAGTGTCACCGGACGGGGGATTTTGTCTGGGCAGTACGCCCCCAATCACGTTTTTGAAGCTGGCGATATCCGCCGGATGGACCCGCTATTTCAACGCGAGCGTTATCAATCGGCCACCCGGGTTCGGGACTACCTGGCTGAACTGGGGGCAGCCTACGGCTGCTCTGCTGTGCAAATGGGCATCGCCTGGGTTTTGGCCCAGCCCGGGGTGGCCTGTGCCCTGACCGGGACCTCATCGCTGGACCACCTGGATGAAAGCCTGGCTGCCAACCAGATCAGCCTGGATCAGGCAGATCTGGATGCGCTGGAGTCGTTCCTGGATGGTGAGGATGCGTGCCTGGCGGAGGCGCAGACGGCGGAAGTTCAACGGCTGCTGCACGAACCCCTGGCTGAGGCGCCAGCACAGGCGTTTATCGACCTGGTGTATGTGATGGAGACGGCCGTGACCCTGGGCGCGGCGCGCCAGGATGCGGTCATGCCGGCCTTCATGGAGCTGTTCGCGTTACGGGGGGCACTTGATGTGGACGCACAGCGCAAGATGCGCGCCATTCAGCAGGTTTTAAGAGAAATGCTGGTTGGGGATGAGCCGAAACCAAATCCCGAGTGAAAATGCGTTGGGAGATGGACAAGGTCTGAGCGCAAAGCCAGTACCTGATCAATTATCGATATATCAAAGGCAGGAAAATGGGCCGCATGCCCCAAAACAGCGGCCTGTGGAGGTTGAAATCTCGCCAGGCCGTGTAAATGCCCTGCACGCCATTATTGCTCGGTGAAATGCCGCCCCACAGCACCCCCGCGTTTTGTGAGAAATCAAATAAGACCGCGATGGTGTCATTGGCCGGGGTCACCGCGACTCCATCCAGCGTCGCTTTAGGCAGGCCAGGGGTCCAACCGCGCGGGGTGATCTGGTCCGCCTCAAGCGCATCCAGGGCTGTCCCGATTTGTTCTGCTGCGGCCGCAATCTGATCCCGGGCGGTATCCGGCTCCTCCAGGCCGGCCAGTTTGGCCAGCGCCTCGGCATCCGGGCATTGGCTGAGGGCGCGCCCTTCGGATTCGATGATCGCCAGCAGGACTTTGGGGTTGATGGTATGATCGCGCCCGGCCTGGTGGATCAGCGCCGGCAGGTCCACCTCTTGCCCGTCACTGTCGATGATCGGTGCGGCCAGGCAGCTACCCTGATAAGCCAGGAAGTGGCGGATGTGGTCTTCGGAGGTCTCGACTCCCTCCCGCAGCCAGCCCCCATCCAACCAGGGGGTGTTATAGAACA
>PWSY01000050.1 GCA_003563055.1 Anaerolineaceae bacterium
GGCCATCTTTTCGGACGTCACCGAGCGTTTGCGCGCGGAAGAACAACTGCAGCATTCCCACGACCTGATGCGCTACGTCATTGAACACAACCGCAGCTGTGTGGCCGTCCATGATCGGGACCTTAACTACATCTACGTCAGCCAACGCTATCTGGATGATTATCAGGTGGCAGACCAGGATGTGATCGGCAAGCACCATTATGACGTCTTCCCGGATTTGCCCCACAAGTGGCGTGAGGTGCATCAACAAGCGCTGGCAGGGCAGGTGTCCAGCGCGGAGGATGACCCCTACGAACGGGAGGATGGCAGTGTGGATTGGACCCGCTGGGAGTGCCGCCCCTGGTATGAAGCGGATGGTTCCATCGGCGGGATCATTGTCTACACCGAGATTGTCACCGAGAGGAAGCAGATCGAAGAAGAACTGCGCCAGATCAAAGATAAGCTTGAAGACCAGGTGGCAGAGCAGACCCGCGAATTGCAGGAACGGGTGGGGGAGCTGGAGCGGTTCCGTGACGCCACCATTGATCGTGAATTCCGCATGCATGAACTGCGCGAGGAGATTGCACGCTTGAAAGCCCAGTATGAACGATAAAAAACGATTCTCATCCACACCCAAAAACTTCTTTGCCAGCCCTGCCTTCCTGGTGCTGCTTGGGGTATGTTTGGTGACCGCATCCATTTTAGGATGGCGGCTGCATGTAAATGCTATGCAGGAGCGCCAGGCAGAAACCACGGCAGTCAGGGTGGTGCTCTGGTTTGGCCTGGCTTTTTCTGCAGTGACCGTCGGCACGGTTTATTTTGCGCAGAAAACGGCTCATCGCTTTTTCAGCACCCGGCTGCGTTACCAGGGCTTGTTGACAAGGTCGAAAGACGCTATCTTTATCACAGACCTGGAGGGGACTTTTCTCGAAGCCAACCCGGCCGCCCTGGACCTGGTGGGGTATTCCCGTGATGAGCTTTTCCACCTGAAGGTCCCCGACCTGGTGGCGGACCCTGCCTTTGATATGCCACAATTTATGGATCTTTTGGACTGGTCTGGAATGGGCTGGGAGGTGCTGCGCCACAAAGACGGCCATACCGTCACGGTGGAGTTCACCCTCTCTTCTATAGAATACAAGGGCAAACCCAAAGTGGTCCTGGGCATTGCCCGGGATATCAGCGAAAGAAAATGGCTCGAAAGGCAAGTTGAACTGCGACTGGAACTGATGGAGATGGCCCCGCATAGCACCATTGAACGGGTGCTGCAGAAGACCCTGGACGAGGTATGCGCGCTGACCGACAGCCAGATTGGCTTCCTGTACTTTGTGGCGGAGGACCAGTGCACCCTCTCGTTGGGGGCCTGGTTGACCCGCACCCAGGCAGAATTTTGCCAGGCGGAGGGTGTTGGGCAGCACTACCTGGTTGAACAGGCCGGGGTATGGGTGGACTGCATCCATGAACGCAAACCCGTCATCCATAATGATTACGCCTCCCTGCCCCACCGCAAAGGGTTACCGGAAGGGCACGCCGAGGTGATCCGTGAGCTGGTGGTACCCGTCTACCGGGAGGAGAGGGTCGTGGCTATCCTGGGGGTGGGCAATAAACCCCGCGACTATACCCCGGCGGATGTGGCCCGGGTGGACTACCTGGCGGATGTGTGCTGGGAGGTCATCGACAGAATGCGGATGGCGGTCAAGCAGGCTCAGCAGCACAACCTGCTGGAGGCGATGTTTAATCACCTGCCCCTGATGGTGTTTTTGCTGGATGAGGAATGGCGTGTCCACAGGACCTCGCACTACGGCGCCGGTTTCAGCGGGCAGCAGCCGGGTGATTTACGCTCCCTGCGCTGCGGTGAGGCCCTGCGCTGCCTGAACGCGCTGGATGACCCCCAGGGCTGCGGCTTTGGGCCAAACTGCGGGGACTGCAGCCTGCGTAATACCGTTCTGAACACCATTCACGAGGGGGCCTCTCATTATGGGGTTGAGGCAACCCTGTCCTTCGACAGGCAGGGGGTGGCTCAGAAAGCCCACTTTCTGCTCTCAAGCACGCCCCTGTCATTAAATGGCAGCCCAAAAGCGCTGGTCTCGTTGATGGACGTCACCGATCAGGCCCGGGCATCCGACCGCACCCGGGGTTTGCTCAGACAGCAAACCATCCTCAACCAGTTGACGATGGACATCGCCTTGAAGCGCGACACCCAGGCAATGTACCAGACCTTGTTCAGCCGGCTCGGTGCGCTGGTAGACCTGGATGCCTTCAGCATTTTTAGTTACGATCCCCAAGTGGAGCGGGCAGCCCGGGTGTTCTACGCTGAAAACGGAAAGGTTGTGGATGATCAGGTGGAACAACCCCTCGACTTTAAAAATGAGCCCGAAAGTTGTCTTTACAAGGTCATCCGCAGTGGAGAGCCCCATTACAACCCCGGTGTCGCTGTTGGTGACCAGGCCCACACCTGCCTGTGCGCCCCCATGCTGGCCATGGGCGATGTGGTTGGCCTGCTGCGCCTGGAAAGCCGCCAGCAAAA
>PWSY01000095.1 GCA_003563055.1 Anaerolineaceae bacterium
GCGGCGTGGGATGGCGCTCTTCATTGGTATACTGCTTCCATCGTTTCATTTGTGATTGCAGCAATTTTGCGGCCATTTGGCACCAGGGTGTGGATGCAGCAGAAAACTGGGCAATATCATCGGGGTGGATCATGCCGCCCTGGGCATTCGGTTCTAATGAAACCATTGTTTTATGATTAATGGCACTTCGAAAAACCAGATCAGCAGCCTCTGGGTCAACCCAGACATTAAATTCTGCAGCAGCCGTCGAGTTTCCATTGTCAATCCCACCAGCCATCATGACCAAAGACTTGATCTTATTCGCAATCATTGGCTCTTTTAATAACGCCAGGGCAATATTGGTCAAAGGGCCCAGGGTGATCAATTCAACTGGGTCAGGGGACTCCATCAAGGTGCGCACAAGGAAATCCACGGCGTGTTCGTCGCTTTTTTCCAGTTCAGGATCATTAAAACCAACATCACCCAACCCGTCACTGCCATGGGCATATTCAGCCGTTTCGCTGACTCCTTTTAAGGCGCAACTGGCGCCCTGAAATACCGGTATATTTTTCCCTGAATTCTGAACGACGACCAGCGTATTCCGCACCACTTTCGGCAGGGGGACGTTCCCGGCCACATTGGTAATCCCTAGAATATTAAAGCCCGGCCAGCGTATGGCCAGCAGCAAAGCCAGGGCATCGTCTACCCCGGTATCACAATCAATAATCACATTTCTTTTAATCATTCAAAGCTCTTTCTATGGATGCATCAGGATGCACTGTCTGCGTTGTCTTTCTGAGCAATTACTTTCATCGCTTCAATAGCAATGCGGATGGCGTTTTCTTCACCTTGCAGGTATGCCTCATGCCCCCAGGCAGGCTTGATTTCTGTGGAGGTCCCATCACTGGCATAGATGCCGCCAGCCCTGAAACCGCGCACTGCTGCGATCACATAAAGCGTATCACTCTCCATCTCACCCGAGACAACCCCCGCCTGTTTCAGAATATCCCGGGCACCTTCTTCACGGGGTGCATAGAATGCATCGCCAGCACTACCCAGGCCAACATGCGCCTTAATCCCAAGGCGTTTGGCGGCGTTGGTTAATTCCTTGGTCAGGAAATAATTCGGCACAGCAGGGAATTCAAGGGGTAAATAATTATTGCCAGTACCACCCGCCCGAAAAGTGCCGGTTGAAATGATAACATCACCACAATCGACATAATCCTGCATGGTGCCGCAGGAGCCAACCCGAATAAATGTGTCCGTGCCCATATGGCCCAATTCCTCAAGACAAATGGCCGTTGTTGGCCCACCCATACCCGTCGAGGAAACCGTCAGGAAAATGCCATCCACATAACCTGAGTAAACCATATACCCCCGGCTATCACTCACCAAGCGGCAATTTGTAAAATGATCGGCGATCTTTTTTGCCCGAGCATGGCTGCCAGGAACGAAAGCATACCGGGAAATATCATCAGGATGACAGCGAATATGAAATGCCATGTTTATACTCCTTACCTTATCTTTGCTTATGCCATTATTTATCAGCTAATGCAATCGCCTTCATTGCTTCGATGGCGATCCGAATCTCGTTTTCTTCGCCTTGTCGAAAAGCTTCTTCACCCCAGGCCGGCTTGATCTCCGATGAGGTGCCATCACAGGCGAAAAGAGCACCGGCCCGCCACCCACGGAAATTTGAGATGATAAACAATGTATCCGCTTCCATTTCAATGGACTTAATGCCTGCCTGTTTTAGTTTGGTAACGAATTTTGGATCAGAGTCAGCGTAAAAAGCATCGCTTGACCAGTCCAGTCCTACATGAACAGGGATATTCAATTTTTCTGCGGACTCAACAAGCGCATCCAGGATTTGAAAATCAGGCGCAGCTGGAAAAGCCGGTGAAAGATAACGATGGGCTGTCGCCCCCCCACGGTAGACGCCGTTGGTAATAATAATATCGCCTACGGTGATATCGTCCTGTAAGGTGCCGCATGAACCAACACGAATAAATGTGTCCGCCCCCATATGCCCGAGCTCCTCAATCCCAATGCCAACCTGGGGACCCCCAATGCCAGTTGAGGAGACTGTCATGTGGATGCCATCCACATAACCACTGTAAACCAGGTAACCCCGGGTGTCGCTTACCAGGTAGGGATCATCAAAATGTTCAGCGATCTTCTTGGCACGGTCATGGTCACCGGGCACAAAAACATAGCGCGCAATATCTTTGGGATCACATTCAATATGAAATTCCATAGGGTTCTCTCCTTATCTCTCTGCTTCTGCTTGGGCTGCTTTCTTTTTGAAAACTGCTTTCGCCACTTGAGCTTTTCGAATTGTGAAATACGTTAAAGCAATCAAGGTAACGAAATATGGCAACATACTTATGAAATAAATGGGGATGATTCGTTCACCCTGCAAGCGAAAACCAATTGTATCGGTTAAGCCAAACAGCAAGCTTGACAGGAAGACACCGACTGGCTCACCACCCCCAAAGGTGTTGACAGCCATCCCGATAAATCCTCGACCAGCGGACATCTGGTCAAAGAAACCGACCATGTGCCCAAGGGAAAGATAAGAGCCTGCCAGTGACGCAAAAACGCCGCTCGCCATAACAGACAGAAACCGGACCCGCTCCACATTGATTCCCTGGGTCCGGGCTGCCTCGGGGCTCTCACCCACAGCTCGCAAATGAATACCCCAGGGCGTCCTGTAAAGGAAAATTGTCGTCAACAGAACAAGCAACCAGGTTAAATAAACGGGGAAAGTATAACCTGACAGAATACCCCCCAGGATGGGGATATCTTTGATCAGTGGGATATGAATTGGGCTGAAACCCTGAATATTTGGATGCATGAATGAGCCAGCAACACCAAACACAATCCGCGTCATGAAGATCGTCGCTGAAACCGCGAAAATATTGATGGCAATCCCCATCACGATAATATTGGCGCCAAATTTTAGCGAGAACAAAGCAAATAGACCACCAACAACCAGACCACTCAATATGGCAACCGCTAACCCCACATAGCTGTTCTGTGTATAGTAGCTGCCTGCCACAGCAAACCAGGCACCGAATAAAATCATCCCCTCACCGGCAATGTTGAGAATGCCGGCCCGTGCGGTAATCAGGGCACATAAACCGGCCAAGATAACCGGTGTCGAAAGTCGGAGCATACCTTGCAGATTTGCAACATTAAACACATACCGTTGGAGTATATCCACCAATACTGATGTATCCATTATCGAGTTACCTCCATGATTCCCATATAAATAATCTTATGACAATTAAACATTATCATCTTCATAGAGTTTCTTCTTTTCTCTTTGGTGTAAACATACGCTTCACAAAAGCCATCATCCCTTCGCCAGGTTTCCCGTTCTTCAACTTCAGTTTGTTGAGGAAGGACCACATGCCCTGCGCTGCCATGAAAAAGATGATCAAACCAACCACAATATCAATTAACTGGCGTGGGATGCCCGTTGACCATTCTAAACCCAGGGCACCAGCTTCCAGCCCACCATAAAAAATGGCGGCTATCGTGGACCCGATGATACTTTGACCGCCCAGCAATGAAGCGAGGTTGCCCTTAAAACCAAACCCTGTGGCAAAAAGGTCCTTATATCTCCGCCAGACTCCCAAAATTTCAACGACACCACCCAGACCTGCAATGCCGCCACTGACCAGCATGCCACCAATAAAGGTTTTATCCATATTAATGCCGCCAAACTCAGAAAACAAAGCAGATAAACCAACCATCCGCCATTGATATCCCAGTTTGGTGTATTTGAAGATGTACCAGGTTATTATAACAACCGCCAGGGCAATAAAAATGCCTAAATGAGCCTGCGTTCCTTTTGCAAGGTTGGGGTTTAGGTTAACAAATTGGGGAATGCGGGCCGTATTCTGAACAATGGGTGTTTCAGCCACCAATGGCGTTTCTCGCATGGGGTAATTGGTTAGCCAAGAAATTAAAAAGGTGGCAATATAGTTGGTCATAATGGTGGTGATAATTTCACTTATACCCAGTTTTTGACGCATTAATGTTGGAATATATGCCCAGGCTGCGCCACCGAGAAAACCAGCTAATAATGATAGGGGTAAATGAAGGATCATAGGAAGCTGAAAGGCATAACCAACAAAGGTACCTGCAATAGCGCCGATAAAGAACTGTCCTTCCACACCAACATTGAAGACGCCTGTGCGAAAAGCAATGCTGGAAGAAATCGCTGTGAAGATCAGCGGAGTCGCCCGCTGCATGGTGATGAACAAAGCCCGTTCAGAGCCAAATGCATTTTGGAATAATAGTCGATAGACAACGAAGGGGTTCCTGCCAACAATAAGCATCAGTATTGAACCAACAACCGCAGCCGCCAGAATAGCCATTATCACATTTAGACTTTTTCTAAATAACCCGCTCAGCTGCATCAATATCAGCTTAAACATTTGGCTTGACTTCAATAACACTGAGGTTTTTGTAGTTTTACTGGGCATCCTATACCTCCTGAGAAACTTGCTGTTCAACAGAATGACTGTCTCTCTGGTCTTCACCTTCGTCAGTGATGCCAGCCATCATCAATCCTAATTCTTCTTCGGTGGCTTCACCGCCCTTAACCGTGCCAACAATATTGCCTTCATAAAGAACAGCGATTCGGTCACTTAAGGACATAACCTCTTCCAGCTCAGCTGATACCAATAAAACCGCTGCACCCCTGTCCCTTGCTTCAAGAATTCTGCGGTGAACAAACTCAATGCTCCCAACATCCAAACCCCTTGTGGGTTGTGCCACGATTAAGAGTTTTGGCCTGGCATCAATCTCACGCGCAAGAACAACTTTTTGTAAATTGCCACCAGAAAGTGTTGAAGCAATAACTTTTGAACTCGGTGTTCTGATATCAAATTCGGATATTAATCTGCTTGCGTGCTGAGCAATTTTCTTAAGGTTAAGCACCTGCCCCTTTGAAATTGGTGCTTTGTCATAGTTTTCAATAATTAAATTATCTTCCAGACTCGCCCTCAAGGCGACCCCCCGCACATAGCGATCTTCCGGGACACAACTTATGCCATAATCACGGCGCTGCCGAACAGACATCTTGGTAATACTTTTTCCATTTATCCTTATATCTCCGGCAACAGCTGTTCGTAAACCAATAATGCCTTCCACCAATTCCCGCTGGCCATTACCTTCCACACCAGCTATACCAAGAATTTCGCCTGCTTTCACAGATAACGAGACATCACGAACAGCCTCTTGAAGCCGGTTATCCAGCACTTTAAGATTTTCAACTGTCAGCACCTGCTCCTTGGGGTTGGCCTCGGTTTTATCAATGCGCAGGAGCACTTCACGGCCAACCATCATCCGGGCCAATTCTTTAGGATTGGTATCTTTTGTATCCTTGGTTCCAATCCATTTTCCATCCCTTAATACTGTCACCCGATCCGAAATTGCCATCACTTCTCGAAATTTATGGGTAATAAATATGACGGTTATGCCTGTCGCGACCAGAGATCGGACAACTTCAAAAAGCTCATCGGTTTCTTGTGGCGTTAACACCCCCGTTGGCTCATCCAGAATGAGGATATCCGAAAGCAAATATAAGGCTTTCAAAATCTCTACACGCTGCTGAATGCCAACGGGCATATCGCGAATGCGTGAATCTGGGTCGACCTTCAGCCCAAAACGTTTAGAAATTTTAATCACGTTTTCCCGGACGGCGTCTTTATCGACAAAGCCAAGTTTGGATGGTTCGTGGCCCAGAGTAATATTTTCAGCGACAGTAAAGGATGGCACCAGTTTAAAACTCTGGTGAACCATGCCAATCCCCTTGGCAATGGAGTCCAGATTATTATTAAATTTAACTTCCTCACCCCGAATTTTTATGGTTCCTGCGTCTGGTTGATAGAGGCCAAACAGGACATTCATCAGGGTGGATTTTCCAGCCCCATTTTCGCCCACAAGGGCGTGAATTTCGCCTTTTCTTACAGCGAAATCAATATTGTCATTCGCTACGACTCCGGGAAACTCTTTTCTAATACCGATCATTTCTATCTCATAAGTCACGGTTGTTCTCCTCTAAATGCGTTTAACAAAACAGGGGAAGCCCACAATCTGGCCTCCCCTGAACTTGTCAGTAAACGAACGACTGCTAGGGCATTCCGCCTGGTTGGGGTGGGTTATCGCATGGGAAGAGTTCCATGTAATCAGCCACACACATTTCACCACTGGCAATCTTATCAGCGGCGGCTGTAATTGCCGGGATCACATCGGCTCTGATCGCGGCAACCATGTCATCCGGTCCTTCACGGAGGAAGACGGTATCATCACTGTAAAGGAAAGTGGAGCCAACACTGTCTTCAGCCAAACCAAAGATTTGCTGACCGCCAGTGAGTTCACCTCTAACCAGTGACGAAACAGCTCCAAACACAGCCAGGTCAACCCGTTTTAGCATTGACGTAATGACATGACCGGGCTGGATGTAGTCCTGGTCTGAGTCCACACCGATGGAATACAAGCCCACATCGCGTGAAGCCTGCAAAACACCCTCACCGGAGCGACCAGCAGCAGCAAAAATAATATCGACGCCCTCAGCATATTGAGTCATCGCCAGCTCGAGACCCTTTGAAGGATCATTGAAAGCACCAACCCAACCGCTGACCACCTCAATGTCAGGGTCAACATATTTCACGCCCTGGATGAAACCAAGCTCAAAACGTCGCAGCAATGGCACATCCATACCACCGATATAACCAACCTTGCCGGTTTCGGTCAGCATTGCGGCCACCATACCCACTGTAAAGCTGCCTTCATCCTCACGGAATGTCAGGCCAGTCCCATTTGGCGATTCCAGAACAGCATCAACAATGGCAAAATTGGTGTCAGGATATTCCTGGGCAATTTCATCGGTCCAGTCTGCTGAACCAAAGCCAACGGTGATGACCAGATCGTAACCTTCTTCAGCCATCGCTCGTGCGCCCAGTTGCTGCTCACCAACATCTGCGTTCTCGATGATCCTGGTGAATACCTCTGGGTATTCTTCGTTGACCATAGCCATACCAGCCGCTGCGGAGTCGAGGAAAGACCGATCGCCCAACAGGCCAATCACCAGTGCAACGCGCAGTTGCTCTTCTTCTGTAACAATTTCAGTCTCTCCTGCGCATCCCACCAGCATAACAAGCATGGTAATGCCCAAAATTACTACACTTAATGTTTTTCGTAACATCATTCTCCTCTTTTCAAGAAATTAAATTATTAGAATTTTTCGGTTGTCCAATAGTATTATGGATTATCTGCTTCTATATAAACTCCTTTCTGTTATAAGCAGAAGTAAACCGGGTATGGCAAGGTTATTCAATCCAACATTGTGCATCATCCTGTTAGCCAACCTTTGCCATTTATGGCTCATGTGATCTTTTTTTGCTCCTATTAGTAGAAATAATATCACATGCCAAACATTTCCATGACCCAGATATGCCTAGTTTTGTTAAGGCATTATTAAGATAGCCAATTGTAATTAAAGATATGATCATCGTCAAGGTCAGATTGTTTTGGATTTGGTTTGATTTTTTCTGGTCGAATATGCATTTGACCCTTGATAAATCATAATTATCGAAAACAATTGCTATTCCTGATTCAAGTGAGCTTCTAATTGTATATCGACCGCCGAAAGCGCTTTCGTGACCAGACAAATATCCTTGGCATCCAGAGCATATTTAATGAAATCTTCTTCGGTTATCCCCTGTAGTTTAGCGTTTGTGATTAATTTAATCCCTTGAATGCCATAGCCATCAGGCCCATCACCCACGGTAATGACCGCGCGGGTATCCACCTGCTGAACATCATGACCAGCCTTACTCAACAGCATACTTAATACCAGTGAATAACAGCCCGATTGGGCTGCCCCCAACATGGCTTCAGGGTTTGTACCAAGCTGTTCATCATACTGAAGTTTGAAGGCATTCTTTACTTCATCAGGAGGCGAATCAAGCTTAAAACGCCCATGTCCTTCGGTCAAATTGCCATGCCAAGTTGCACCACCAATTTTTTCAACCATATACTGTCCTCTTTCATTACACCAATAAAAAAACGAATTAGCCGTAACCACATGCGCTGACACAGATTATTAAGGCATTTGTTAATGTGATAATTATAACATAACTGCTGGAACTGACATCCTTAATGACCGACCAAATCTAATTTTGCGTTCAAGCATTGGGGACTGCGAACAGGTGCCTTCTCCAATGATTTGTCCTAAAAGATTTCAGCTCAAAGGATAATAGCCATATTTTTCAACAGCATCCACCATGGCAAGTACGTTTTCGCCAGGTACATCGTTCATGATTGTGTGCACACCGCTCAGCATATAGCCGCCATCTCTGCCCAGGATCTGAATGACGCGCTTGACCTCATCCCCCACTTCCTCCGGGGTTCCCATCGGCAAGATTCGATGGGTGTCGATCGCGCCGCAAAAAACGATCCGACCCCCAAAGCGATCTCGTAAACCTTCCAAGTCAGACATTTTCCCAGCCGAGGTTTGAATCGGATTCAACACATCCACACCAATTTCGATAAAATCCTCAATTAAGTTAAAGACATCCCCATCGGTATGGAAAAACACCTTGGCATCAGTCCGCTCTTTAATGAAGGCAATCAGGTCAGCATGGCAGGGTTTCAGGATATCCCGATACATTTTTGGTGAAATTAATAAGGATTCCTGGGTGCCAAGGTCATCACCGATTTTGATCATATCAAGGTAAGGGCCTGACTTTTCCAGGAAGTGACCCATGATCCGCTTACAGAGATCCGTAAGTTTCTCAAGCAAAGCCCGGGAAAAATCCGGCTTCATGGCCAAATTGAGCAGGAACTGATCCATCCCCTGGATGGCCATGGCTCTTTCGAAAGGAAAAAGCAGCCAGGGGATTCCCATGATGGCATATTGATCTTCCTCCACCAGCCGCTGAACCTCAGCCTCAATATGGGCGTAACGGGTAGGATCATCAGGATCGGGCCATGGGTAGTTATCCAGTGCTTCGATTGTGTCAGCATTCCGCAGCGGCGGTGGCCCGATGGTCCACTCACCTTGCTCCGTTTTGACCTGCCCGGTTCGCCAGGAATCAATGTATGGTGAGCCTGGAGGACGATTTTTGTTCTTTTGGCGGATGGCTTCAGGTTCCAAATCGAGTACGCCCCGCACATCCACGTGCAGTCGCTGCAGGGTTTTTTCATCAACTTTTGCGGTTCCCAGTTCAGGCCAATCGTAAATCGATTCGTCTGGGGCATCAATACCCTCTATCTCTTTGATCTCGCGATAGGGTTTCATTTTGATGCCGGTGGCATTGCTGACCCCCAAAACAATCGGAACACGATCAGGGACTTGATGGTTTAGGACAGCACGGACTCGCTCTTTAGGTGTCATAGACATTGAATCGCTCCTTAATATTTTAATTAACAGAATCTACACATCTGCTGCTTGATAGCATATATTATCGCTTGATTATTCTTCATCATCCAGATCGAGCAGACTCAACAGACGCTCACGGTAGGTAATATTTCGATCCGCTTTTTCAGGGTTCACTTTGGATGCTTCCTGATAAAAATGTGCCGGGCCGCGGCCCATTTCATGCCCGCGCTTGGTATGCATATCGATGGCATAATCCGGTATTTCCGGTGCCTGGTCCGTTTGTTTTAACCAGTTCAGCAGCTCATCACTGGATCGATCTTTATCACATTCACACAGATACCGCACAGCATGGATGGCAAACA
>PWSY01000133.1 GCA_003563055.1 Anaerolineaceae bacterium
CACACATCGTTTGCGCGAAAACAGCTTTGAGACGGTGATGTTTATGCGCTTTATTTTTCTTCCTTATGATGCTGTCAGCTATTTTGCGGGGTTTCTGCGCATTAACTTCTGGCCCTTCATTTTGGCAACTGCCCTGGGATCGATACCGGGCACAATAGCCTTTGTAGGGTTTGGGGCTTCGATCGAGCGTTTCACCGGTGCCATCCCCACATTCAACCCGGTCACGTTGGGCTATTCCCTGATCATACTCGTTCTCAGTATCTTGCTATCCCGCTTTCTAAAAAAACGCGAAGGCATAAAAAATGACAAATAATAATTTTCACACCATCGTCATCGGAGCTGGTTCGGGCGGGTTAACAGCAGCTATCGGATTGGCAGGGTTGGGCAAACAGGTTGCCCTGGTTGAAGCACATCATGTGGGGGGTGATTGCACCAATGCTGGCTGTATCCCATCCAAAACCCTGATCCACCTGGCCAGGCACTTTCAAAAGGGTGATGACCCTGACGAGGTTTTTTCGCAGGTCGTTCGGAAACGAAACGCCTTGCGCGATCAAGAAACCCAGGAGGTTCAACAGATCGAAAACCTGACCTTTATTCAAGGCCTGGCACGCTTTAGCTCCCCAAAATCGCTGATCATCGATCATGGCGATCAGACGCGGCAAATCAGTGCTGATAATATCATCATCGCCACAGGCTCCCGCGCTCGCTGGTTAGAAATTCCCGGCCTGCCCCAGGAGAGGACACTTACGAACGCAAATTTTTTTGAGTTGACGGAAGCACCAAAACACCTCGTAATCGCAGGAGCCGGCATAATCGCCCTGGAAATGGCTTTTGCACTGAATAAACTTGGCACCAAGATCACCATGTTCGCGCTTGACAATCGCCCTGTGGCAAATGCGATCCCTGAAGTATCCCAAGCGATCCAAGCAGCTTTAGACCGGGCTGGAATAAGAACCTTTTATCAAACCACAGCAAAATCCTATGACGAGTCCAACCAGTCACTCCTGCTCCAACAAGGCCATCAGTTCATAACCATCCCGGAGGTTGACCAGGTTTTGATTGCGATTGGTCGGGTGCCTAATCTGGAAGCCCTCAATTTAGAGCAGGCTGGCGTCCG
Source organism: Anaerolineaceae bacterium (assembly GCA_003563055.1). GTDB lineage: Bacteria > Chloroflexota > Anaerolineae > Anaerolineales > Anaerolineaceae > Brevifilum. Next base: position 1,118 of record PWSY01000133.1, read on the forward strand.
TGTAGACCCTTCTATAGGGGTAGTGGTTAATACTTTTGGGGAGACGAAAGTCAAAGGAATTTATGCAATCGGCGATATAACGCCAACATCGGCCTACACCCACTCTGCAAACGCGCAAGGACGCCGGGTGGTACAACGGATTGCATTCCCTCTGCTTCCGCTGTCACGAAAAGAACCTCTCATTCCGAATGCCACCTTCAGTGACCCTGAAATCGCCTCTGTTGGGCTGACCCAAGAAGCATTAGCAAAAACCTGGCATCCTGATCTGATCAAGCGCATCCGGGTGGATTTCAAAACAGACACTGACCGGGGTTATACTGATGGGGTGGAAAACGGTTTTATCATTGTTGATGCTGTCCGATTAACAGGCCGAATTTTACATGTGACCATCCTTGGCCCCCGAGCTTCAGAAATGATCTCCTTTTTCACCCTGGCCATCAACCAGCGCATGTCACTCTATCAACTCTTCCGACTGGTTTATCCATATCCAACCTATTCAAGCGGTATTTTAAAAGTGGCTGATCTTTTCATCAAAGAGACCTTAACCCAGATTGGAAAAGAATTTCTCGCTTATCTGAAATACCGCCTTGCAAAGCCAGGATGATATCCACAAGACCGAATTAAACGTCCCTAGCCATCCAATTAAGAGATTGTCTTATCATCCCCCGGCCCCTCACGAAGCGCTTAAGCCATCTCTTTATTCCAACTGCTGCACAATACCCAACAATAAATCAACTGAAGGGCGATCCGTCGAGTCCCTGCTTGGATAGACCAATCGCAGGACCCCGTGCCGGTCTATAATGAAATCTCCGCCGAGCTGGGAGGTGTCATCACCGTGGGAGTCATGAAACTTATCACCCCCTAACCACCGTTTCGCATACAACCAGAGTGCGCGTGGATGCCAGGAACGCAGCACTGAACGCTCTAGTTGATAAGCTTTATAGACTGTTCGCTGACGATCCATCAAGACCTCAAGCGTAGGGCAGGTCTCCTCCATCCATGCCTGGACTGCAGGCAGCGTCCCAAAAGAGATAATCACAACCCGAGTATTGGCTTGCCGAAATTCATCCTGTCGCTCGCACAACTGTGCGGCATGTTCTCTACAAGGGATTCACCCCAGGTGCCGCAAGAAGACCAACAAGACGTGCTGGTCTTTACTGATTAATTCGCTAAGCGTAATGACACTGTTATTGACATTGGGCAGAGAAAAATCAGCTGCCTTAGTGTTCTCCTTAACCATCACATCCTCCTATTTCTCTTTTATGCTAGGTTTTTTACAGCCCAGATCAGGCGTTGAATAATGGTGAAAAGTACCAAAACTGAAAAGATGATGAAAAGAATATGCATATACCCTGGAAAAATTAAGAAAGCACTATAAAACAGAATTGTCTCAAATCCCCCAATCAATCCTGGGGGCATAATAATGGTGGTAAGGATATCCAATCCATGCAGTGCGCGTTTTTCCATGATTGATGAGAGATATAACCATGAACCGATATTTACATAAAAAATCGCCAGCATTATGGAGAGCCAGGCCCATCCTTCTATCCTCCCGTCACCCATTACAATCGCCATTGGCAATGCTGCATATACAATCACATCAAGGATAAAGTCCAGATAACCGCCCAAATCGCTATGCTGCGCTTGTATGCGAGCCACCAATCCATCCAGCCCATCCATCAAACGGTTTAAGAGCCATAATACCAGTGCCCAAAAGTACAAACCAAATATTGCCAACACAGCAGCGCCCAGTCCAAACCCAAACCCAATCAAAGAGATAATAATCGGGTTTAATCTTGGCATTCGCCTGACCAGTGGCTGACCAACACGATCTTTTAAGTTCCGCAAATAGGAATCAAACATTTTTAGCTCATACTTGGTGACCCATCATCAACCTGATCATGCCTTTTTGAAAACAACTGCTTTAATTGAAACCTGTTGTCGTTGGAAAAAACACCTAAATCCTTTCGGATGATTATACCAACAGAAAAGGGTGGTTAAGATGAACCGAGGTTCAGATAACCAATCAAATCTTTAAATCTGGTGATTATTGGGATCTCAAATGACTCAAACCAGCCATAAAGATCTATGAGCAGCGGGTGCAAGCCGGCATTCTGAGCGCCAATGCCATCCAACCAGTAATTATCCCCCACGTAAAGTGTTTCACTTGGTTTGCCATTGAAAATATCCAGATAACGGATGAATATTTCTCTTTCCGGCTTTTCGGAATCCAGCTCACCGGCTGAAAATACCGCCTCGAAAAAAGCCGACAGGCCAAATTGATCAATCACCGGTCTGACTGGCCGATAACGATTGGACAACACACCTAATCGGAAACCCTTATTCTGTAATAAAGATAATACATCTTCCACATCATCCCCCAGCGTTTCATCACGTTGATCCTCGTCGAGTCTTAACGCCAGCTCATTGAATAATGGTTCAAGTGTTTCCCAACCAAGGTTTAGAATCTCATAATATCTTTCAAGATAACCAAGCCAGAAATGAAACCAGGGGTTGACAGGGTCATTCTCATCGGGCTCATAGTTAGTGGGGTTTTCCCAAAATTGATGCGACCAATGTCCGGCTTCAATCTCCTGAGGTTTTGTCATCTGGATACCACGATCTGCAAGGAAACCTTGAATATACACAGCTCGATGGGGCACCCGGTGAACAAGCGTCCCATCCAGGTCAAATATGATGTTCTTTACATGGTGATTATCCTGTTTTAACATAAGTCTTCATCTTTGCATCACATTCATTACAAGGTCGTTGGTTATTTTACCCGCTCTGGGTTATAGGAGAAGCATCAACTCTGAACCAGTTAATATGACCAACCGAGTCCCCTTGCCTGGGCAAATATCGTATAATTCACTATCTACACCAGCAGATTACGGCACTAGGAGTTTGAATGCAGCAAAAACCAACAGGTGAGCATATCCGCCAACAATTTATTGATTTTTTTATCGAACATGGTCATACTTTTGTTCCTTCGTCACCCCTCGTTCCAGGCGGCGATTCAACCTTATTATTCACCAATGCTGGCATGGTCCAGTTCAAGGACGTTTTCCTCGGCACTGACAAGCGCCCCTATAACCGTGCTGTCAACTCACAGAAATGCCTGCGTGTCTCGGGCAAACACAACGATCTTGACCAGGTGGGTCGAGACAACACCCACCACACCTTCTTTGAAATGCTTGGTAACTGGTCGTTCGGTGATTATTACAAACAAGAGGCCATCACCTGGTCTTGGCAGCTTCTGACTGAAGTCTGGCAGTTACCCAAAGACCGGATTTGGGCGACCTATTTTAAAGACGAATTGGACGAGATTCCCGAAGATCGCCAGGCTGCCGATATATGGCTTCAACAACCAGGTTTTAACCCGGATCATCTCTTATCCTTTGGTCGCAAAGAAAACTTCTGGGAAATGGCCGACACAGGTCCCTGCGGCCCGGACACAGAAATATTTTACGACCGCGGGGCTGCATACTGCCACCTTTCGGACAACACCGACCATGTCTGCGAGGTCAATGGCGATTGCGAACGCTTTTTAGAAATCTGGAATAATGTTTTCATTCAATATAACCGCCGATCAGTCTCAGAATTAATACCGCTTGAGAAAACCCATGTGGACACTGGCATGGGTTTTGAACGGATTGTTTCCATTTTGCAAGATGTCCCTTCCAATTACAAAACTGATTTATTCTTACCACTGATCGATCGTGTTCAAAGCCTGGCTGGCACAAACGACGAGCAACGAGAGGCAAACCTGACCCCCTACCGGGTCATCGCCGACCATGCCCGGGCAACGGCCTTTCTGATTGCCGATGGTGTCGTACCGGGTAATGTGGGTAGAAATTACATCTGCCGGATGCTGGTCCGTCGCGCCTCACGATTTGGGATGATGATTAACCTGCAAGAGCCCTTTATGGCGCAAGTTGCACAGGTTGTCATCGATCAATACGGGGATTTTTATACGGAGCTCAAAAGGAACGCCAGCGCCATCCTCGACAACCTGACCCGCGAAGAAGTTCAGTTCCAGAAAACAGTCAAAGCCGGGCTTGAACACCTGGATGAACTCCTTTCGACAATTGAAGCACAGAATGAAACAGAGCTGGATGGAACCTTGGCTTTTGATCTATATGCCACCCTCGGCCTACCTCTTGAAATTACCCGGGATATCGCCCTAGAGCGTGGGTTAGATGTGGACACCAAAGGCTTTCAAAGTGCCATGGAAGCCCACCGCCTTGCCTCTGGTGCAGGTAAAGCGTTGGGCGAAATAGACGCTGAAAATGTTAAGACCTATGCCAACCTGATGAATGAATTGCAGATCTCTGGCAAACTGGGCCAGCAGGGCGTGACCTATCACCCCTACCAGCCTATCGAGGAACCTGTGGAAGTGCTGGTACTACTACAGGATGGCATCCCAGTTGATACAGCTCGTCAAGGTGAAATTATTGAGGTGCTGTTGCCCAAGACCTGGTTCTATATCGAGTCAGGCGGGCAGGTCTCCGACACCGGGGAAATCGTCAGCGCAGAAAACGACCACTGGCGCATTCGGGTCACAGGCATGCACAAACCAGCTGCTGGCGTCATCGTCCATACCGGTGAAGTCATCCAGGGCCAGCCACAAACAGGCGACCTGGCACTGCTGCAAGTAGATAAAGAACGGCGCGCTCATATCATGCGCAATCACACTGCCACACACCTGCTCCATGCTGCTTTGCGGGATGTCTTGGGAAGCCATGCCCGCCAGGCAGGATCGCTTGTGGCTCCTGACCGCCTTCGGTTTGACTTTAACCACCCCCAACCCTTGCACCGGGATGAAATCCTGGCAGTGGAAGCCCAGGTAAACCAGGCCATATTGGCAAATCATCAATTGCAAATTGCCCAAAAACCGCTTCAGGATGCCATCCGCGAAGGGGCTATGGCTCTCTTTGGAGAGAAATATACACAAGAAGTGCGGACAATCAGCATTGGCGATCAAGAAGCCTTCTCGTATGAATTATGTGGCGGCACCCATGTGGATGAAACCAGCGATATTGGTTTATTCCTGATCACATATGAGGGCAGCATTGCTGCAGGGGTGCGACGAATCGAAGCTGTGACAGGTTGGGGGGCATACCAGCTGGCACGCGAACGCATGAACACACTTGAAGAAATCAACCAAATGCTGGGAACTGCGCCCTCAGAAACCACCGCAAAGGTCAAATACCTTGCCGATTCCCTGTCCACTGCAGAAAAAGAAATTGAAAAGCTCCGCACACAGATGGTTGCCAGAACCTTTGACACGAAGCTGTCAGATGCTGAAATGATTCAAGGAATCCCGGTATTAAAGGTGATTTTACCTGATGCCGATATGGAATCCCTGCGAGAGATGACCGATAAATTCAGGTCTCAATACACAACCGGTGTGGCCCTTTTGGCATCAAACCAGAATGATAAGCCTTTATTGATCACAGCTATCACTGAAGATCTTGTTCAACGTGGCCTCCATGCCGGCGACCTGGTAAAAAAAGTTGCAGCTGTCGTCGGCGGCGGTGGCGGTGGAAGGCCAACTCTCGCTCAGGCAGGTGGCAAAGATGCAACCAAACTTCCCGAAGCACTGGACCAGGTAAACGTCTACATCCGTGATAATTTAAAATAAATCCATCCATCTGGTCCGCCCTGATCTGACATATCGTCTCGGGCACTGATCATTACCAGCATTTTGTGCAATATCATCAGACAAGAATCTTTCTATGACCAAAGAAACCCCATTGCGAAGGCAATACCTTGATATCAAGCGACAGCATCCCAACGCGATTGTTTTTTTTCGTCTGGGTGACTTTTACGAGACATTTGATGAAGATGCCAAAATCACCTCTCGTGAGCTGGATATCGTCCTGACCTCTCGCCCAGTCTCCAAGGGCGTGCGTGTGCCGATGGCTGGCATCCCGCATCATGCTGCAGAAAATTACCTATCACGACTGATCCAAAAAGGTTACCATGTCGCCATCTGTGAACAGGTCTCCGACGAACCAGAGAACGGTCTCGTCCCACGAGAAGTGGTCCGTGTGGTCACCCCTGGGACGGTGGTTGAACCAGGGCTGCTGCAGCACCAGGATAATAACTATCTGGCTACTGCCTTCTATCAGGATGACCGTGCCGGTATCGCCTATGTGGATATTTCCACAGGGGAGTTTGCCGCTACCCAAATATCCGGTAAAGATATCCAAAACCAAATTCGCTCAGAGCTCTTCCGATTGAGACCTTCTGAAATTCTTTGGCCAGATTCTCTGCCTGAACCGGATACTCTACCAGGATTTATTTCTCCTTATGAAAACTGGCACTTTGAACTGGGACGGTGTACCGACACCCTCGAAGACCATTTTGGTGTGGCGACACTGGATGGGTTCGGCTTACGTGGTAAACCATTGGCTTTAAGAGCTGCCGGTGCAATTCTCGCTTACCTTATAGACACCCAGCGCCAGTCGCTAAAGCTGCTCACCAACCTGAGCACTTATACATTGGATGAGTTCATGGTCCTGGATACCGAAACCCGCCGCAACCTTGAATTGACCGAAACAATCCGGGGAGGGAAAACCCAGGGTTCGCTATTGGGAGTCCTGGATGTCACCCGAACGCCGATGGGTGGACGTTTGCTCCACCAGTGGGTTAGCAAACCCCTGCTGGATGTTATCCAGATCGAAAAAAGGTTGGATGTGGTGACTTTTTTCTTTACAAACGGACTGATTAGAGCCGAAGCGTTAAAGATGTTGCGTGAATTTGATGACCTACAACGATTAACCAACCGTGCCATTTCAGGCCATGCGATCCCTCGTGACCTGGTCGCTTTGCGCGAGAACCTCTTACAGTTGCCAGCGTTAAAGGGTGTTTTCCCAGAAAATGAAATCTCACTGGCCAGCACACTGGCAAAAATACATCCCTGTAAAAATGCACTCGCTTTGCTTAAAGCTGCCATCCAGGACGACCCGCCAGCGACACTAGGATCCATCGGAGTCATCCGGAAAGGCTTTTCCCCTGAACTCGACAACATTCTCGAATCCTCCCAACACGCTCGTCAATGGATTGGAGAACTTGAGAAAAATGAAAAAGAACGCACCGGGATTAAATCACTCAAGGTCGGTTATAACAAAGTCTATGGTTACTATATCGAAGTGACCAAATCCAATACCGATAGGGTACCCAAGGAATATATTCGCAAACAAACCCTGGTTAATGCAGAGCGCTACATCACACCGGAATTAAAAGAATATGAAACACTGGTACTGAATGCCGAAGAGCAGATCCATGAAATCGAGGGGCGTGTCTTTGCCCAGGTGTGTGAGGAATTGAGCAATGGTGCCAATGATTTGCTGGAAACCGCCCATGGCCTAGCGGAATTGGATGTCTACCTCTCACTGGCAGAAACTGCGGCCTTAAACGGCTATACACGCCCGAAGGTGGTGGATGAGAAACATCTGGAAATCAATAATGGCCGTCACCCGGTTGTTGAAAAGCTGCAAACTTCAGAACGCTTCGTTCCCAATGATGCCATTTTTGATAAAAGTGAGGTTGTTCGGATCATAACTGGGCCAAACATGAGTGGGAAGTCCACCTTTTTACGCCAGGTTGCTTTAATCGTTCTTATGGCGCAGATGGGCTCTTTTGTGCCAGCGGAGTCAGCAACCATAGGCCTGGTAGATCGCATCTTCACCCGCATAGGGGCACAGGACGAGATTCACGCCGGACAATCCACATTTATGGTAGAGATGATCGAAACCGCCAACATTCTCAATCATGCCAGCCCACGCAGCTTGTTGATCCTGGATGAGATCGGACGGGGTACCAGCACTTATGATGGGGTCTCCATCGCGTGGGCAATCGTCGAGTACATCCACACTCACCCATCATTAAAATCCTTCACCCTCTTTGCCACCCACTACCATGAATTGACTGAACTGGCTGACCTGCTGCCCGGGGTAAAAAACTATAATGTAGCCGTCTCAGAATCAGATCATCGTGTCGTTTTCCTGCATAAAATCATTCCAGGTGGGTCAGACCGCTCCTATGGAATCCATGTCGGTCAGATAGCGGGGCTTCCAAAACCAGTCATCCAAAGGGCCAATCAAATCCTGCGTCAGTTGGAAGAGTCATCCGGCACCACACTGGCCAGAGAAGAGGTCGCCAAGCAACAGCTAACCCTCTTTCCAGAAAATAACGCCCTGCTGACGGCCATCAAGGAGTTGGATATCAACGCCCTCACCCCCATTGAAGCCCTGAATTTACTTTATGATTGGAAACGACGTTTTATCGATAAGGATGAATAAAATGTTGTGAGTAATAACCAATTTTTATTCCAAAGAACACCCTTTTTATCGTTATGCAATCAACTTACGTTTGAGATGCTTTGATAGGCAGGATAGATAATAAAAAATGCAGGAGTCTGACATGAACTACGATTTTGAGTTTCGCTCGCGCCGCAGCAATGTACTCTCAACACGGGGAATAGCAGCATCCAGCCAACCACTGGCTTCACTGGCAGGATTAGATATTTTACGTGCTGGTGGTAATGCCGCTGATGCTGTGA
>PWSY01000160.1 GCA_003563055.1 Anaerolineaceae bacterium
ACCTCCACAAACACTCGCCCGCCTGCATCATACAGAGTCTCAATCGATTGGATGAATTGCACCGGTGAATAGACCTGGGCAGCCAGGATATCGAGGATGTCCTCACGCGTGGTGGGGTACCAATCACCAGTCACATTGGCCACAATGGGTCCTTGGGGTGGTTTAATGTCTGCCTGGCTGATGATGTCTCTGAGTGGCTCACTGGCTGGCTGGACAATGCTGGTATGAAAAGCCTGCGAAACTGGTATCTTAACCGCCTGGTAACCTGCATCCTGAAAAGCCCCAATTGCCTGCTCAACAGATGGCGTATTTCCGCCAATCACAGACTGCATCGGGCTGTTTAAATTCGCAACAACCACATACCCTTCCATACGCTGCACCATTTCCTGGACAACCTCCAGGGGTGCTGATACGGCTGCCATACAGCCGCTGTCTCCACCGGAGGCTTTGCTCATCTCCTGTCCCCGGGCAGAGACAACTCGCAACGCATCTTCAAAGGGCATCACCCCAACTGCCACCAGGGCGGCATATTCGCCCAGGCTATGCCCCACAACCATGTCTGGCTGATACCCGTAAGACGCCAGCAACCGCAGCAAAGCCACATTACATGTCAAAACTGCAGGCTGGGTAATAATGGTGTTTTTCAAGGCTTCTTTACCCCTGGCTTGATCTGCCGCATCACCATCCACAAAGATGAACGCTGTCAGTGGTTTTCCCAATATGGGCGTCAGGACTGCATCCGCTTCCTCATATGTTTTGCGAATAATTGGATGGGTGTCAATTAAATCTCGCAGCATGTTAACATATTGTGACCCTTGCCCGGGGAACATGAATGCAACTTTCCCGGCATCACCCTGTCCATAACGAATACCCTGCCCTGCCAGTGCAAACCAGATTTTTTCATTTGTGTTTTGAAGCGCTTGCAAAGATTTTGAAGCCTTTGTCAATAAATCCTCGCGGTCCGAGTAATCGATCGCCAGGCGATGGGGCATCTTAACGGACGCAGCGGGTGGGAATCCCTGTTCCGGCAGCAGCCCGCCTTCGGCCTGTTCTAACGAGGTTTTAAGCGCTTCAATCAAGTCATCTTTAGTAGGTGCACCGATGAACAGCAAACCCCGAATCGGCTTTGGTAAACCAGTTTGTGCCAAATCAGTATGTGGCATATCTTCAACTGTATTTTGAACGACTTCATTTTTCGGTTCAGGTTCATGCGGGCTATCATCCCCTAACGCGTCCACTACAAACTGGATCACTTTCTCCAAAGTATTATAGTCAGACAAACGCAAGTCTTCTCGCCGTTCGATACCGAAGTTCTCCCGAATGCTCACAAACATTTCGGCCTGTTTGACCGTATCGATACCCAGGTCAGCTTCCAGATCGAGTTGTAAATCCAAGACATCAACAGGGTAACCGGTTTTCTCACTGATCATATTGAGGATAAAGGCTTTTACCGCATCTATTTCTCGGCTGCCAGGGACTTCCGATAGTGATACAATTTTATCTATTTCCTGGGTATTATTGGTAACCCCTTCAGGAACGGTGTGTGATTCAACAAATTGAATCACCTTTTCCAGGGTGTTGTAGTCTGAAAGTTGCAAGTTCTCAACTCTGGCGATACCAAAACGTTCTCGCACATTCGAGAAAAGTTCTGCCTGTTTGACCGTATCAATCCCCAGGTCGGCTTCCAGGTCAAGGGAAAGGTCCAGCATATCTGTGGGATAGCCGGTCTTTTCGCTGACGACCGCCAGGATATAATCTTGGATATCTTCTTGAAAATCCTGCGGCGCGTCTTCAAGCACAGATGCTGACTCAGCTTGTGTCTGGCTGGCAGCTAGAAAATAGACTTTTTCACTCTCAGGCTCTGCTCGATGCAGCCCAGGCACATATTCTTCCAGAACAACGTGAAAATTGGTCCCACCAAAGCCAAATGAGCTCACACCAGCCCGCCTAATTTCACCCGGTTTAGGCTCCCATGGTTGCTTCTCCTGGTTGACATAGAAAGGCATTTGTTCAAAATGAATATCCGGGTTTGGATGGATAAAACTGGCTGAAGGTGGCAAGATTTTATGATGCAATGCGAGAACCGTTTTCAACATCCCGGCTGCACCGGCTGCCGATTTTAAATGACCGATATTGGATTTAACAGACCCCAGGGCGATCGAGCGGACAGGTAAATTAAAGGATTGGAAAGCCTCATGCAGGCTATTGACCTCAACCACATCGCCCACCCGGGTTGATGTGCCATGCCCCTCAATCAAACCTACACAGGATGGGTCTAAGCCAGCGGTCTGCCAGCCCCTAGTAATCGCTTTCACCTGTCCGACAGGGTTGGGTGCTGTGATGCCTTTCCCGCTCCCATCGCTGCTGCTGCCAATCCCACGGATCACCGCATAGATCCTATCCTGATCCCTCTCAGCGTCTTCAAGCCGTTTCAAAAGGAAGACGGCAGCCCCCTCGCCCATCACAAAACCATTCGCGCCGGCATCGTAGGGCCGCGAGCCATCTGGACTGAGTGCGCCAATTTTACTGAATTTAACATAGGCCTCAACGCCCATGCCACTGTCAATGCCCCCTGTGACAACGGCATCGAAACGATGTCCATTCAAACCCTCCACCGCCGCTTGTAAAGCCGCAAAGGAAGACGCACAGGCTGCATCGATGACATAATTGGGACCCCGAAAATTAAACACATTGGCCACCCGGCCAGCAATCACATTCGCAAGCTCACCAGGCATGGTATCTTCAGTAACCGGCAGCGTATGTGAATTGAATTTTTCGACAGCTTCTTCCAACAGTGCCTGCTGTACAGACCCTGTCAACCCCTGAAATGCCTGAGTGTTTTCAAGCGCGTGCAGGAATTCTGGCAGGCGAATGCGCAGTGTGGTCGTATAGTGCAGCTCACCGGCCAGTGAATTACCTAGAATAACAGCCGTCCGGTCATGATCCAGGTCGCGTGTAGGCGCGCCATAATCCAAAAGCAGTTGACGGGTACAGGCTATTGCCCACTTTTGGGGATGATCCATTGCCTTCTGCATATTCGGTGGGATGGGAATTTTCCACTTGAGGGGCTCAAAATGATAAGCATCCACAAAGCCGCCAATTTTGCTGTAAGTCTTTTCAGGCGCTCGCCTGTCAGCGTCAAAATAAAGCGTTGCTGGCCAGCGCGATGAGGGCACCATGTCAATAGAAACTTTTGACTCTAGGATATTTTTCCAAAACGCGGTCACATCTTCCGCATCCGGCATGATCGTTCCAAGCGCTACAATGGCAACAGGTTTATATTCGTACATCGTTCCTCCAATAATTACTGATCGATGGTCATCATCAGGTCACCTTTTTCAACATCCTGACCTGGTAGAATCACCATCTCAGCGACCGTCCCTGTTCGGGGCGATCGCAATTGCATTTTCATTTTCATCGATTCCATCACAACCATCACATCCCCTTCAGAGACTTCCTGCCCGCAATCAACCAACACATCAACAATGTTGCCTGGCATTGGCGCACGCAAATCACCATCCTGGGGTTTGCCTTGAACCTTCCGCATCCTGTTTTGAAATTCTTGAACCCGTGCTTCAATCCTTTGGCGCCCAATCTGCACATCAATAATCCCCTGCGCACTTGGATGAAGATAAAGCTCAAGGGCTTGCTGACCACGTTTGATTAAATACAGCCCATTATTGTTCAACGAGACCAGCTCAACATCCAATTTCTCACCATCAACGGTAGCTGAGTCATGATTTATCATCACCCGGTATTCTTTTTTGCCAATAGTAACACTGTACAATGCCATCTTGAAACTTTCTCCTTACATCTGCTCAACCCAGGCTGCCTGACGCCAGCTGGTTAATCTTTGCTGGTTTTGTTTATCATCCTGGTTATCTTTTTGCAATTGGGTATACAGAGCTGCCGCCAGTGCCACTTCACGCTCAAGCGATTCCTCCCGAACCGGGATGATGGGCTTGAAATCATCCAGATAAGTTGTGGTTACCTCGCCAGCGACAAATTGGGGGCTTTCAATCACCTGTCTGAGAAATTCAAGGTCCGTGGTAACACCCCCAATTTGAAATTCATCCAATGCAGCCCGCAGGCGCTGGATGGCGGCAGATCGGCTTTCACCCCAGGCAGTTAATTTTGCCAGGAGGGAATCATATACAGCAGTCACAGCCATCCCCTGGAAAAGAGCGCTATCGACGCGAATGCCAGGGCCGCCCGGTTCTTTAACATAGGTGATTGTCCCGCTGGATGGGATAAACCCACCCAAACTGTCCTCAGCCAGAATCCGGGCTTCAATGGCTGCACCATGTAATGATACCTGGGACTGGTCATATCTCAAATCACCTCCCAGGGCCAGTTTAATTTGCTCCTGCACCAGATCTATCCCGGTTACCCACTCAGTGACCGGATGTTCAACCTGCAAACGGGGATTCAGCTCAATAAAGAAAAACTGGTTGTCCCTATCCACAAGAAATTCGACCGTTCCCAAACTGCGATAGTTCACATCTTTGCATAAACGAAATGCGGCATCATAAAGCTGATGTCGCAGCCTGGAGGATAAATACGGCGCAGGTGACTCTTCAATCAATTTTTGTCTGCGTCGCTGGATGGAACATTCTCTTTCACCAAAACACAGCACCTTCCCGTTGCCATCCCCTAAGATCTGCACCTCGATATGGCGTGCCCCCTGAACCATCGATTCAAGAAAAACGGTGTCATCCCCAAAGGTCGCGGCTGCTTCAGAGCGGGCTTCATCAATCACAGACTGGAGTTCTTCTGGCGATCTGGCCAGCCGGATGCCGCGCCCGCCACCACCTGCTGCCGCTTTCACCAGCACTGGATAGCGTACATTTTCTGCATATGAGAGCGGCACTTCTTTAGGTAATGCTTCCACAGAACCGGGCAACACCGGTAATCCTGCATCAGCAGCTGCCTGGCGAGAGGCCATTTTATCGCCAAATAATGCGATTGTTTCAGGACGCGGCCCAATGAAGATCACACCAGCATCTTCAACCGCCTGAGCAAAATCTGCGTTTTCGGACAGAAAACCATACCCGGCGTGGATGGATTCAGCACCGGTTTTCTTCACTGCATCCATGATGCCCCCGATGTTCAGATAAGCGTTTTTATCACCCAACCCGATAGCTTCGTCTGCCATTCGGACGTGCAGGCTATAGGCATCCAGTTCGGTATAGACGGCCACAGAGGTTAAACCCAACACTCGGCATGCCCTGATCAGGCGAACAGCAATCTCTCCGCGATTGGCAATTAATACTTTCATTTCATCCTCATAGCGGCAGATTGCCATTTTTCCGGCGGGATAGGGACTGGCGTTTGTTCTGTAACATCCCAAAGGCAGCGATGATCTTGGCTCGACAGTCATCCTGCAGGATGACATCATCAAGGTAACCACGTGACGCAGCTTCATAAGGGTTGGCGAGTTCATGTCGGTAATTGTCAATTAATTCTTGTGTTCTTCCTTCAGGGTCTTCATCAGATGCAATCTCATTCTTAAAAATGATTTTCACCGCGCCATCCGGTCCCATCACCGCGATCTCCGCCTCAGGCAGCGCGAAATTGATGTCACCGCGCAGATGTTTTGAACCCATCACGATATAGGCACCGCCATAAGCTTTCCGCAATATCAAAGAAACTTTCGGCACGGTGGCTTCCGCATAGGCATAGAGCAGCTTTGCTCCATGACGGATGATGCCCCCATGTTCCTGTGCCACACCGGGCAGAAACCCGGGTGTGTCTACAAGTGTCAATATTGGGATATGGAAGGCATTACAAAATCTGATAAAACGAGCCCCTTTATCTGATGTATCACTATCAAGAACACCAGCCAGGTGATCAGGCTGGTTTGCAACGATACCCGTCACCCACCCATCCAACCGGCAAAAGCCAATCACAATATTCCTGGCGTAAGCTGCCATGACCTCTAAAAATTCTCCCTCATCAACAATAGACTCGATGATGGCATGAATGTCATACGGGTTATTGGGCGACTTTGGAACCAGCTGTGCAATTTCAGGGGTTTTCCTTAAAGGGTCATCCGTCGTTTTTCCCTGAGGAGGGGCATCTAAATTATTCGACGGCAGAAAAGACAACAGCCAGCGGACAAGTACCAGGGTGCTTTCTTCATCCTCAGCCATAAAATGGGCCACACCGCTTTTCGTGGTGTGGACAAGCGCACCACCCAGGTCATCGGCACTGATTGACTCGTGGGTAACCGCTTGAATCACTTTTGGGCCGGTGATGAACATATTGCTGGTTTTATCTACCATGAAAACAAAATCTGTGATTGCTGGTGAATAAACGGCACCGCCTGCACAGGGGCCCAGGATGACAGAAATTTGCGGGATCACACCTGAATTACGCACATTGCGAAAAAAGATCTCACCATAACCTGCCAGCGCGTCCACACCCTCTTGAATGCGGGCACCCCCCGAATCCTTCAGGCCGATCAGTGGGCAGCCGTTTTCATATGCCAGGTCCATCACATGCGCGATTTTTCGGGCATGCGCCTCGCCGACAGAACCCCCAAAAACAGTGAAGTCCTGTGCAAAGACATACACTAACCTGCCCTCAACGCTGCCCCAGCCGGTGATGACCCCATCGCTAAAGGGATGGGAGTCCTGTAACCCAAACCGGGTAGCGCGATGCGTGGTGAACATGCCCACTTCATGGAAGCTTCCAGGGTCAAGCAACATCTCAATCCGTGCGCGTGCGGTCAACTTGCCGCGTTGATGCTGACTGCGGACCCGGGCTTCCCCACCCCCCAGTAACGCGCGCTGTCGTTTTTCTTGTAGTGTTTCTTGTGACGAAGTCATCGTCCTCCAAAGCATCGTTCTTCTAAAAAATAATTTCTGTGGCCAATCAGCCAGGAACATTTTGACCAATGTTCCTCAAAACATAAAATAACCAGTCACCTGTCAGCCAGACCATAAACTGGTGGTTTTTATCCATTTATGAGGTCTAACACGTAAACTCGCGCTGGGTTTCGTTTGCCGCCCAATATTTACACATTAATAACATAATATTAAATTCATTGACCATATTTATAATTACAACAGTCCAGGCAACCAAAATGACGGTGAAGAAGTCCACCTTTGCCTGGAGAATTACAAGGCGGGCGGTGGTAGCAGGTTATGGAGAACTCAGAGGAATAAAAAATAATTACTGATCATCGCAATCTGTTTTCACTACCAGCCAGCAGACGTTTAATATTCCCATGATGGCTCCACCATAAGATCAACCCCAAGCCCGCACCAAATAATGCATAAGCAAATTCCCGAAAACTGAGCCAGAAAACCAGTGGCAACAATAAACCGACCCCCAGGTTGACCAGGCTCATCAATTTGACCATCCTGACCACTAAATACCACAACGCTAAAAACATCAAAAAGGGCAGCAGGCCAAAAAATCCTGCCAGGATGCCAAAAATCGTTGCCACTCCCTTGCCGCCCTTAAACCGCAGCCAGACCGGGAAGATATGTCCCAACACCGGTAAGACCGACACCATCATCACCTGCCAATCCTGGGTGAACAAATACCGTGCCAGCAGCACGGGGAAAAAACTCTTAAGAAAATCCAATACCCCCACAAGAACCCCTAATTTTGGGCCCAAATTGCGGGCGATATTGGTTGCACCCGTACCGCCGCTGCCAATTTCTTTGATGTTGATTCCGCGTGCTTTGGCAATTAGAAAGCCAATAGGAACAGAGCCTGACAGATAGGCCAGCAGGCAGACAAGGATAAAAAGAGGTGTATGCTTCATAGCGTGCTTAACAAGATTCGGATAGATTGGTTACATTTTCAGGAGATTCTCGATCACACATAACTACCCGACATTATTACCGATAAACCAAGCCTGGATAATAAAATTCGTAACCACTCAAGCTGCAAGGGAAGGTGAGGTTTGCTGCCGAACTTCAGAAATGCCCAGAAAATCAATATTAAACCGCATCCCAGATGCTTCTTGTGGGTTAATCCAGGTGAGTGCCTCAGAAAGGTTATTGATCAATGGATTTTCTCAGAAAAATTAAGCTCATCCAGGGGGGCATGGGTGTATATGTGTCTAACTTTCGGTTGGCGAAAGCCGTTGCCCGTTATTTGCCCGGCATCACCGCCGGTACCGTATCTGGAACAGCCCTGGATGTGGTTTATGTCCGCTTGCTTCAACTGGGTGACCCAGGTGGCCATGTACGCACAGCTTTTTCAGCCTTTGATGCTCTATTTGGGGTTGAAATTGGGCAAAAAATCTTTGAACGTTATTTCATCGAGGCTGGCAAAAAGCCGGATGAACGATTTAGATACGGACCGCAGCAAACCATCCGGTTCAATGATGATGGTCAAAATATCCCCCCTCTCAATAGCGAACCGGCACCGGTGATGCTTTCCCTGGATGAAGACCTGGTTGAATTGCTCATCGTTACCGCTTTTGCTGAGGTATGGCTGGCAAAACACGGCCACAACGGCAAAGTCTTTATCAATTTTCTCAACAAAGTCCAACTGCCCCTGCTTTTTGCGATGTATGGGGCTATCTTAGCTGGCGTGGATGGGATTGTGGTCGGTGCTGGCAACCCGGAGGGCTTGCCCCAAGCTTGTTCTAATTTATCACAACACCGGCCTGTCACCGGTGACATCACCCTTTTATACCGTGAATCGGGTGAGGCGTTTCACCTGCACTTCGATCCGGGAGACGTTGCCAATGGTCAATTAACCCGCAAACCGCTCCCTCGGCCGGCATTCCTGGCCATCGTATCCCTGGAAGGCCTGGCGAGTGCCCTCGCCCAGAGCCCCACCCAACCGCCCGATGGCTTCATTATTGAGCACCACACCGCTGGCGGTCATAATGCGCCACCGCAGGGTCCGCTGCAAAGAGACCAGCACGGGCAGCCTGTTTATGATGCACGTGATGAACCAGACCTGGCGGTTATCCGCCAGCAGAACCTGCCTTTTTGGCTGGCAGGTGGCTATTCAAGCCACGAAAAACTTCAGGCGGCCATCGAGTCTGGCGCTGTCGGGGTACAGGTCGGCACAACTTTTGCCATAGCACAAGAATCAGGTTTAGCCCCAGCCCACCGGATCGCGTTACTGGACACACTGCGTAAAGGCACGCCTGATCCTGAAATGGTACGCACAACCCTCTTTTCTCCTACAGGATACCCCTTTAAAGTTGCCCAATTACCCGGTACACTGTCCGACCCTGCAATATATAGAGCCCGACCAAGGGTGTGTGATTTGGGATTTTTACAACAGCGAGGCTTTAGCAAACCCGAACCTGACGGATCACGCCGCCTGTTTCAACGCTGCCCAGCAGCACCCCTGGGAGATTTCACCAAAAAACGCGGACTGCCCTTCAACGCCGAAGACAAACGCTGCCTGTGTAACGGCTTGCTGGCAGCTGTTGGCTTGGGCCAGGTTCATCCAACCAATGGGCCTGAACCAGCCATTGTGACCCTGGGCAATCACCTGGGTGGCGTCCGTCGCCTTTCTCGTCATGGCCAGGTTAGCTACTGGGCCAAAGATGTGTTGGAGGAT
>PWSY01000236.1 GCA_003563055.1 Anaerolineaceae bacterium
GTCTTTGTCCAGTGTGCCCATCTGGCTGAAAATGCTCATCACCGGCGAGCTGCGTCCCAGGTGTGCCACACGCCAGGCTTCTAAAGCTTCTTGATCCGCGACATCACCCAGCGCCGCCAGGGCTGTGGATTGGATCTGTTCCAATTTTGCTAACTGTGCTTCTTTCTCTGTCATAAATGTGTTCCTCCATCCATAATTTGCGGTCTTCGTTAATCGTTGCAGGTGGGTGTTAACTAAAACACCCGCCCTTTATCAAAAGGACGGGATGACCGTGGTACCACCTTTATTGGTTGTGCAGGGACGCTGCGCAATCCACTCATCACCAACAGCCTGACGGCGATTGGCAGCCCGGATAACGTTGGAATACGGCCCAGACTACCAGTGATGATAATATCACCTTCACCCGGGCAGCTCAGGAGGGAACTTCAGTTGGTTTCAGCAGGATGCAGGTCTCAGTCATGCCTGCATCGCCCTGTCAACCTCTGCCAGCTTACTTTCCTCCGTCAAAGCTGTTGCGTTTTTTCTTATAATCAATTATCCATATTAATCGGTGTCCTGTCAAGGCAAACCTTTAATATGGGAATATCAAAGGCAGGAGAAGGACACTAATAATGACAACGATCACTGTGATCGGTAAACCGTGCTTGATGTAATCACTGTAACGGTACCCACCAGGGGTCATTACCAGGGTATTGACTGGAATAGCTACAGGGCTGATGAAAGAGGCCGCCAGGGCATAGGCTACACCCATCAGGAAAGCATAAGGAGAAATGCCCAAATCCTGGGCGGTATTCAGCGCAATGGGTGACATGATCCCCGCCAGCACTGGTGCGGGCATGATTAAGGTGCCCAAAACACACAAGATCATAATGCCCATTAATATCGCGGTTGGCCCCAAACTACCAACCGTATCAATCACCGCACCGCTGACTAAAGCTGCTGCTCCCGTCTGTTGTATGGCTATTCCCATCGGCAACATTGCTGCAATCAGGAAGATTGACCGCCAATCGATACTTTCATAGGCCCTATCCATCGTTAATGCACCGGACAAGACCATTAACGCGCAGCCAGCAATAGCAGAAATCGCAATGGGCAACTCAAAAATAATTGCAGCGAGGACCACACTGACCATGATCGTCGCTGCGATGGGGGCTTTTTTAACCAAAGGTTGTTCTTGCAGGTTCATTTTGAGTACAACAAAATCACGTTCGCTGGCCATCGCTTGCAGGTTGTCAGCGGTACCGTAACACAGCAGGGCATCACCGTTTTGGAGGGTCAGGTCCCCCAATCTACTCCGGAAAGCACGATCACCGCGCCAAATAGCCAAGACCGAAACGCCATATTTTTCTCTAAACCGTGATTCTCTTAAGTTTTTGCCCGCCAGGCTAGAATAGGGCGAAAGCATTACTTCGGAAATTTGGATTGGCCCCACGCCCAGGTTTTCCATATCAATATCGGCTTTACGCTCCACTTTCAGGGATTGTAAGCCTCTCAGAACATCAATATCTGTGGGCCGGCCTTCGACGATGAGCCTGTCACCTGCCTGTAAGCGCAGCTCAGCATGGGGCAGATGCCAATCATCCCCGTTGCGTAATATTCGCAAAACGGATAGCCCGTAAGCAGCCCCCAGGCGGCTTTCTTCCAGTGTTTGGCCTTCCAGGGTTGAATTTTCTGGAATGCTGATTGACAGTAAGCGCTCATCAAGGAGATATTTTGAGGTATCTTTTAACTTCAAGCGGCGATAGCGGGTTTGGGTTTTGAACGTTTCAATATTTTCGATAGGCCCATAAATCAGCAGGCGATCACCCTGATTTATTTGTAAATTCTGAAGATTTGTGCGCCTAATAATATCTCCTTGTTGAATGCCAAGCACATTGACTCCATAACGCTGTCGGAGATTGATTTCGGATAAGGTTTTATCGACAAAGAGTGAATCGTGGTTGATTATGAATTCCACCAGTCCAACATCTCCGGTCAATAAGCTTTCCACCACTGAACGTGTGTCTTCAACCTTAATAAACGGGCATTGGCAGATTTCATCGATTTGGTCCAGACGGCCCAATACCAGCAAACGATCGCCACTCTCTACTACAGTGTCAGTTTTTGCGCGTACCCTGCGCCCATCCTTACGAAGAATGCTCAATACCGTAATTTCTAAGGCCCGCCCAATCCGGCTTTCTGCTAGTGTTTTGCCTACCAGCGGGTTACCTTCTGGAACGATCAGGGTGGCTAATCGCTCCTGCAAGGCGTATTGTTCTTGGGTTACTTCTCCATTGACAGGGTCATCGGCAGACAATGCCCTTGGGGGCTGCCGTTCGGGAAGAAAGCGCCGTCCAATCAAGACCATATACCCGATGCTGATGACCAGGATAATCAACCCGCCCGGTGCAAAATCGAAGATTCCCAATGGCACCAGCCGGGCTTCTCGCATAGCGTCCCGGACGACCAGGTTGCTGGCTGTGCCGATTAGTAAGATCAACCCGCCGTGAAGGGCGCCATAGGCCATGGGCAGTAATAGTTTTGAGGGCGGCCGTCTGGTGCGGCGTGCTATTTCCAGCGTGATGGGCAGGAACATGGCGGCCACACCAATATTGTTCATTATGGAGGATAGCAGGGCTGTTACGGCCATCAGGATGGCAATCAGCCGTCCCTCACTTTTCCCGGCATATTTGAGCAGTTTTCTCCCGATCAGGCTAGAGATCCCTGTCCGCGCGAGCCCGGCCGAGAGGATAAACATGGCCCAGACGATGATCACGGCCGGGTTGCTGAACCCCGAAAGGGCCTGGATCGGGTCGACCAGCCCGGTCACTGCTAAAGCGACCAGGACAAACAAGGCGGTAAGGTCCATTCGGATCCATCCGGTTGCGAAGAGGATAATGGCGGCTGTGAGGATGATTATCAGCAGGATGATCTCAAATGGCATGCGGTCTCCAAAGTTATTTTGAGTGATTTCTCCTAAGATTATACTCAATAGTTTTAATATCCCCGAATGGATTATGGGTGCTTTTCCCCCTGCGCCTGCACAGGTCTCAGCAGCGGATCCAGGTCAACCCTGATGTACAAACCAAACATCCCTCAAATTTCTTGTCTTTCAATGGCCATGCAGGCAGCGACAAGCGAAAGCAGGATGATGCCCAGGCTGATCAGCCATGGGTACCAACCGGAAATTGGGTCTGGTGTGAATAACCGCCCGGCCCAGGTTAAAAGGTAGCCCGGTGTCAGCTTCTCGAGCACGGGCACTGTGCCCAGCAAAGAAAAGATGATCATTATTCCGAAAGCCAGGCCTGCGGCCGCTGCGCTTGACCGCAATAGTGTGCTGAACAGGAGGGTTATGGCCACGTAAACCAGGGTCACACACCACAGCGCAATTGTCATCTGGAGCCAGACTGCCAGTTGTGGAGTTGAGAATAAGATCACCGTGTAGTAATAAGCGCCCAGGCTGGCCACGAGAAGGCACCCCAGGAAAGCCAGTGCCAGTGCGGTGAATTTTGACAGGATGAAAACCCACCGTGGCAGGGGTTTTGAGAGGACCATCGCTGCCGTGCCCATTTCTTTTTCCTTTGCTACGGACCCCATGGTGAGCAGGATGGCGAGTAGAAACCCGAATTGATAGGTGTTTTTCATAAATTGGCTGATTGAATCGAATAGGGTCGGTTCCGGGAGGATGATGGTGATCATGTCTGCTTCGGGGATCATACTGATGATTTCAGGCGTATATTTTGCCACCACCGGGGAGGTTAAGCCAAAGGCCAATAATACAGCCATCATGATCAATAAGCAGTTTGTTCGAGTCAGTTCAAAAAGTTCTTTTCGCAAGGACGCCAGGAAAATCATTAGGGGCCTTCCTTTCCAACGATTCGAAGGAAAATATCCTCCAGCGATGGCCTGACGATCTCGTAACGGATGAGCTTTACGCCTGATTCCACGATCATTGACAGCAAAGCCTGGTTTGCCAGGGCTGGGTCCTTGACTGTGATCCTCGCCAGGTTTCCATCTACGTGAACATCAACCACCCAGGGGAGGGGGTGTAAACCGGCGGCCCATTTCTGGAAATTTGATGTTTCTTCAGGCAGGCACTCGATTTCGTAGGCAGGGATGGTGTAATTGGATAGCAGTGTGGATTGGTCAGCTTCTACCAATATTTTCCCCTGATCAATAATGGCGATTCGGTCACAGACCCGTTCGGCATCAGCCAGGATATGGGTGGACATGAAGACGGTATGGGTACCACGGAGACCTGTGATCATCTCAAGCACCTCCTTGCGACCGTTCGGGTCGAGGGCACTGGCCGGTTCATCCAACAGGAGGATTGGCGGCCGGTTAATTAATGCCTGGGCCAAACCCAGGCGTTGACGCATGCCCCGTGAAAAACCCCCGATGCGGCGTTTGCGGGCCGCTCCCAGGTCTAGCTGTTCGATTAATTGATGGATGCGGGCTTTTCTTTCCTTTTCAGGTATTTTGAACAACCGTCCGATATAATCAAGAAACTCAAGGGGGGTCATCCAGGAATAAAAGGCTGGCTCTTCAGGTAAATAGCCTATTTTATTAGGCAGACCCCCTTTATTCGATATTGGCTCCCCATCAACCCAAGCCTCGCCGTCGGTTGGTTTTATGAGACCTGTCAGCAGGCGGATCGTGGTCGTTTTCCCAGCCCCATTTGCCCCCAGGAAACCAAAGATAATCCCCCTGGGCACCACCAGGTCCAATTGATCTACGGCCTTAACCGGCCCATAGACCTTACTGAGGTTTTTGGTGCGGATGGCCGTTTTCATTCTTTCCTCCCGATGACCAGGTAGGCGACAGGCCCGATAAAATCAACAAAAATGATCAGCAGCACCCACAGGACCTTGGGGCCGTTGGTTTCCTCTCTTCGGATCACATCCACCAGGCAGTAAATCATCAATCCCAACTGAATCAGGATAATTGGGATCAGTAAGGGTAATAACTCTCGTAATAAGTCTATTGCTTGATTAAGGTCTAGGTTCATGTCTCACCTCCATGCCTTTCTGGCCTTCATTCTAAGACTCTCAAGGTGCTGGGGATGTCTATACGGTGGAGTTTACGCACACAGATCAACGGTGTAATACCTACCACCACCACACCAAGCACCACAGCCGCAAAAATTGAGAAGGGGCTGATTGTGATGATAAATTGGATTTCTTCGAGCATGGTCTCCATCCTCGTGAGCATCATTTGCTTGAGCACCCACCAGCCCAGGATCCCGCCAACGGCTGTGCCGATAACACCCAGGATCAGGTTTTCACCCATCTCTATGAAAAGCACCTTGCGTATGGGTAGGCCATAGGCAAACATGGTGGCGACTTCGCGGAGCCGGTCATCAATATTGATGACCGTGGAATTGAACGCGATTAAAAACGCGATCAAGAGCCCGACCAACTGCATTACACGCAGCACCTGAGCAACCAATTGTAATACATCTTCCATGAAATCAAGCATTTCGGCCATAGGCTGCACCGTCAGGATCCCTGGAATCATGAACAGGGTCTCCTGGATTTTATCCTGGCTCACCCCTTCTGCGGGAGTCACAACAAGCATATTGGTTACGCCGGACAAGCCGGTAAACGCAATGTCATCCATTGCCAGGTAACTGAGCGCCCTGACCGGGCTGTCATGAATCCCCACCAAAGCGACCTTGGTCTCCTCGCTGCGAAAGGCAAAGGGGCCCTCCTGATAAGGGTGTTCCAAAGAGAGGCTATCACCTATTGCAAGTCCCAAATCTGACACTGCCCGCCCAGAAAGGATGATACCAGGCAGATTACCCTGTGAAGTCAACGCGCCTTCCAGCAGGTTCGGCGTCCAGATCTGGCTGTCGAGGGGGAAGAAGTCCATTATTGTTTCAATTTCTTCATCTTCCAAGCGCAAGCGCCCACCTAACCGCAGCCAGGTTTCAGAGTCAGCAAACATACTTTGATCCTGTATAATTCCCAGATTAGGCAGCACCTCGATTTGCACCAGGTTTTCCGGGTAGAAGTAATCCAACATGATCACCATTCGGTTGGGGCTGCGGTACAGCATGGCATTCTCAATCTGGTCCATTGTGCCAACAAATGTGTCCAGGAAGGCTGTGAACATAAACAACAGGGCGATCGCCACCGTGATGCCTGCAATGGTCAACACGGTCCGTTTAGGGGAGCGCAAGATATTCTTGAACGGCATCTGCGAAAAGGTGTCCCCTGGCAATCGCACGCCCTTCAACCAGCGATTCAGGCCGCTGTCCTTGGCAGCCAGGTGTCCGTGGATGGCATCAAGCGGTTCGGCTCGAACGGCCTGAAAAACAGGAATTGAGGTGGATAGTAAGGGCAGCAGAATTCCCAGGGCAGCCGCCAGGATAAAACTCGGTGGATGCAATAAGCTGCCGGCGTACAGGGGCAGTGGCATCATCTCATCGATCATCGCGCCAAAAAACCGCGTGAACCAGTAGCCCAGGGGTATTCCCAGCACCAGGCCGATCAGCGCAATTTGTAGTCCCACCAGCATCGGGCGCAGCGCCAGCTTCCAGCGCGGCAAGCCCATTGCCATGCTAATCCCGATCTGGCGTCGTTGTGATTCCACCAAACGTCCAGCCAGGTTAAAAGAGGCCATACTGGCGCCGATCAGGAAGAACATGGCGATTAAATTGAGCATCTCCTGGTCTTCTGTGGCATCTTCGTACATCATCACCCGGGCGGGGTTATCCTCTCCTGCTGTCAGGTAGAAGCCAATTTGGGGAAAAGCTTCAGCCATGCGCTCATTAACCTGGGCTTCAACCCTGTGTCGGTCAACACCTTTTGCAAGTTGCATCAAAACTTCATTGACCTGATTCTCATAGCCGTATAATGCCTGGGCCTCTGGCAGGGGTAAGTATAAAATGGCCATACTCGACTCACCGAGCATCTCAAACCCGATCTGTTCTGCCGGCATGACCATGAAGTATTCCGGTGTGACGCCCAGACCGACCACAGTCAGCTCTTCGCCGCCCATTAGCTGAACCCTGTGTTGTGTTTCAAGGCCGTAATAACGGGCAAATTTGGTCTCCAGGATAATTGCGCTTTCCTGATCCGCTTGTAATGGGCGTCCATGGTCAATATGGATTCTTTCGATTTGCGGACCTCCCTGGCTGAGCTCAACACCAATCACCCTTCCAGAGACAAGAATTGTTTCCTGCTCAGTCGAGGCATCCACCATTGTTTCCATCACCAGGCGGGGTTCAACCAGCGCCAGGCCTTCAATCCCCTCCAAGGCATCCAGCATCCTGTCTTGAGGAAGCAAGCTGCCAGTTGTCAGGCTGATCTTGAGGTCATGCAGGGCCAGGGTTTCATAACTGAGGTCCATCGAGGCAATCCGCCAGGTTTCCTGTCCCCCCAGGCCGGCGAAAATGCCGGTTGCCAAAGCGATGATGAAGGCAATTGCTGTGACCTGAGCCCAACGCAACTTGAGATCTCGCCATGACCAGCGCAGCCAGAATTTTATTTTTCTCATCGTACCTCCCTCACCAGTGCAGGTCGGATATGTCCGCCCGACCGCCTGTGGGTGCGCCATCTCCGACAATCTCGCCGCTGCTCAACTCAATCACCCGGTCGGCAACCCGTGAGATTTCACGGTTATGCGTCACCACCAGGACAGTCTTGTCTGCGTTGATTTGCGCTTCAAGGAGTTTTAATATTTGAATACCTGTCTGAAAATCCAGCTCTCCGGTCGGTTCATCTGCCAGCAGAACAGGATTGCCGGTGGCCAGTGCACGGGCGATGGCCACACGCTGCTGTTCGCCGCCCGAAAGTTCATGGGGGAAATGCTCCACACGTGGGCCAAGACCTACATCCTCCAGGTATCGTCTGGCTACCTGAACTGCATCCGGGAGACCTTTTAAATCCACTGCGAACTGGACATTTTCCAACGCGGTGAGCGTTGGAAAGAGGTTGAAGGATTGAAAAATGAACCCGATTTTCTGACGACGAAAGGCGAATTTGTCGATTCGACCTGAATTGGTGATCTCGCAGTTATCCACCGTCACAGAACCGACGGTCGGTGAATCCAGGCCGCCTATTATGTTGAGCAGAGTCGTCTTCCCGCTTCCGGATGGTCCCAACACAACCACAAATTCAGCTGTCCCAATCTCCAGAGAGATATCTGAAAGGGCTGTTACACTGACGGCCCCCATATCATAGCGTTTGCTTATATTGTCTAGCTTTATCATAGTATTACCTTTCACTAACTGGCGGTGATCCCTCATTTAACACATCCATGATGTGGCGAATGAACAGGCGGTTGAAGACGATCACAAAATGATGCTTCAGGTTTTCAGGTGGAATTTGATAGTGCTGGGCCCATTGATCTCCGATGGCGATGGTCATTAAGAAAGGCACCAGTCCGTAAAAAAAGGATGCTAACCCTAAGGTGACAGACTGATCATTGAGCCGATCTGTTATTTCAGTGGGCAGGTGTTCGACGAGGATTGAATCAAAGAATTTATAGACCATATCGAGCTGGTCTTCGTCGTTGAGGAGCTCAAACAAAATCACCCTGATAAGATCATGCCGTTGTTGAAAAAAGTCCCAGGCCCAATCGGCCAGGACGGATAATTCCGCTTCAGTTGTGGGAAGATCTTGTCCCTTGAAAAATAATTTCCTCACCAAGGCTGCGTCATTGACAAACTGGTCTAAGACAGCGTGAAGTAAGCCCGCTTTGTTCATAAAGTAGCGATAAATCAGGGCAACATTGACATCCGCTTCCGCAGCGATGTCGGCGACGTTTGCAGCAGCAAAACCGTTATGTGAAAACACAGTCGTAGCTGCACTTAAAATTCGTTGTTTGGTTTCTTCAGCACTCATGTAAAAAGGTCCGTTCTGATAGTTAGTTAAGTAAATAATTACTTACATAAAGATTGTCACCATTATAACTTGAATATGTTAGGAATGTCAAGTACTATTTTGAATCAAATCAGGGTTTTTAGCAATCAGGAGCATATAATGCTGGTTACTCCAGCACTCCTTTCTATACAGCAGGATTACCTGTGTAGTTGCGAATCCAGGTTTGATTTTGGCTCAGCAATTTGGCTATAATTAATGTAACCGTCACTGTTTCCAAATCAATGTGTTGTATACTATCAAGAGCATTATTCTCAAGGGAGAAAAATGAGCAGATCAGAAAAAATTGTCCTTGAATTGTTAGACACAGCAGAGATAACTGTCAATGGTCAGGCGCCCTGGGATATTCAGGTGCATGATGACCGGTTCTATGAGCGTGTGCTGCGAGAAGCATCGCTTGGCTTGGGTGAATCTTATATGGATGGCTGGTGGGACTGCCAGGCGATCGACCAGTTCTTCGATCGCGTTTTGCGGGCAAAC
>PWSY01000109.1 GCA_003563055.1 Anaerolineaceae bacterium
CGTCCCAGGCAGTCACCCATCCCGATGGCTGCCGCGCCATCTATCGTGGCCATTTCCAAAATTTTGGTCGCGGGCAATGCGGCCGCGTCACCGCTCATCAGTTTTTGAGCAGCGCCGGCTATGCGCAATTCACCATACAGGTCCATCACGTTGTTGGTCGTGACGCAGTCCGTGGCCAACAGCACCCCAACCCCTTTTTGGAGCATTTTCCAGGCTTCTTGCGAGCGCGCATTCAAACTGTGGGCCATGGGGCAGTACAGGGGGTGCGCACCGGATTCAGCCATCAGGTCCATTTCGTCTTCGCTGATAAAGATGCAGTGCGCGGCCAGGACATCGGGGCCCAAAAAACCAATCTCATCCAGGTATTCAATACAGCCCATACCGTATTCACCCTGGATATAGTCGCGTTCTTTGGTGGTCTGAGCTACATGCAGATGCAGGCCCACCTTTTTGTCTGTGGCTACCCGACGCAGCTTCAAGAGCCAATCTTTCGCAACGGTGTCGGTCGCGTGGGGCGCCAGCCAGGGGATCACCAGAGGGTTGCGGTCTTTCCACGCGTCGAGGAAATCAATCCCGGCAGCCAGCTCTCGCTCCCCGGTGATTGGCCCCATGCGGCTCATGATCGTATGACCTACAACGCCCCGCACGCCTACCTCGGTGACAGCCCGGGCCACATCTTCAGCAAAAAAATAATGGTCTACAACCGTCGTCGCGCCGCCTTTGAGTGCCTCGGCGGCGCCAGCCAACCCACCGATATAGACATCTTCACCAGTCAGGTTCTTTTCTACAGGCCACATCACCCGGTACAGGCCATCATCCAGCATGAGCGTGACCCCCTTCTGCAGGCTCATGGAGATGTGGGTGTGGGCATTAATCAACCCGGGCAGGGCCACCTTGCCGCGTCCATCAATCACCTGCGCGCCAGGATATTTCTTGCGAACATCACCATCCTCGGTCACTGCGGTAATCCGCTCACCCTCAATAACGATGAGAGCATTTTTGAGCACTTCTCGATTTTCGTCCATAGTGACGGCAATCACATTTTCAATGATCAATTGCGCTTTCATATAATCCTCCTCAATAAATGGCTATCATCCAATTTCTGTAAATCCTGTCCCCAGGCGGTCTGTTTCGGAATGACCCTTCCCGGTAAAGAACAGGCGCATGCTCGGAATGGCTGAGAACAAGAACAAGACTTCAATCAAGATATTAATAAAGGGCCGGGGGATGCCGGTGTACCATGAAGCGGTCAGGGTTCCTGACTGCAGCCCACCGTAGACCAGGGAAGCGAACATCGACCCCACAAAGGTATTCCCCCCCACCAGGGCGACAACCAGCCCGCTGTAACCAACGGAGATCGTGTTGGTGTAGTAACCCCGCCACACCCCCAATATTTCAGTCGCACCGCCGATGGCAGCCACAGCACCACTGAGCATCAAGGCCGTGTAGAAACGCCGGTTGGCCCTGATCCCAGAAAATACCGCCATGTTAAAATTGGCGCTCGACATGCGAATCTCATAACCGATTTTGGTGTACTTCATAAACAGCGCCATCACCAAGACCATGGTCAGGGCAATAAAAATCCCGGTGTTGGCCCTGGTCCCAAAGCCGATGCGGCCCTGAGTCAAATCCGTAAACTGGCTTAATGTGGCCCAGGGTACAATGCCAGATCGAAGACCCGCCCGCCGCAGATCCCGAATATAGGGCAGGCCAAAGATGATGCTGATCAGGGAGGGCATCATCAGGTTGGCGATCATGCCGGTGATGACCTCGCTGACGCCGGAGACCATCTTAAAAAAGGCAGGGATCCAACCCGCCAGCGCACCGCCGATGGCACTGAAGATCAACACGATCAACACAGCCCCGATTTTGGGCATTTCCGAGATATTCGAACCGACCAATGAGGCCACAGCCACACCGATCAGAAACTGTCCCTGAATCCCCATATTTATGGCGCCGCCTTTGAAAGCCACCACCGCCGCGACGGAGGCCAAAATGAGCGGCGTGGATCTTTGGATGCCGATCATAATGCCCCGCTGAGTGAAAAACCCCTCCACGATCAAGGCGCTGTAGACTCTGATCGGGTTCTCACCAGCCAGCAGGATCAATAAGGCACCGATCACACAACTGGCCAAAAACCACAGAAGCAACTGCCGTAAATAAACCACCCCGATATTCACGGACTTAGACCGAACAGATTGGTTGAACCAACGGGTAAAAAAGGGTTTTTGTTTAAACAGAGCCAGGTTTTTAATATTCACAAAGCAAGCCTTCACACATCCTTCCAACCGGGCAATCATCTTTCATAGGGGTCTATTATATCAACCTCTCTGCTGGGCGGATTGTTTTGCTGTAGCCCGATCGTCAACGGCCAAATTGCACGCGCCTCATACACCAAATGGGGGGATAAAGCGTTTGGCATCAACATCCACCAATCCGCAATCCGTGGGCCGGTAACGGGGAACCACGGGCAAACACAGGGAGGTCAGCAGGCCAACCGGGTTATCCCTGACGCCCAGGGCTGTCGCCGCCCGGCTGAAGGCATCAAATCCGCGTGCCACCGTTTCCACATCAGCAGCGGCCATAATGCCCGAGATGGGCAGCGCGACCTTTCCAAGAATTTGGCCATCCCCCACGGCGCAATACCCGCCGCCCATGCTGATTAAAGATCCTGCCACATGGGCCATATCCGCTGCGTTGCGCCCAATGATCACCAGGTTATGGCTGTCATGGGCATAAGTGGTGCCGATGGCCCCGGCCTTCAAGCCAGAATCCTTTAGCAAAACCAGGGTCTTATTATTGTTCTTGCCGTGACGATGAAAAACCGCCACCAGGCTCAGGTCCGCCTGACCATGCCAGTTGACCAAGCCATCCGTGACCGGCAGGGGTCTCCGTTCCAGTTCACCGCGACCGCGATTCACCAGCACTTTTGCATGTACATCCGTTCCTTGTGCTGGGATCGTAAAAGAGTCCGGTTCCGGAGGGCTGATCCGGACCGTCTGATAGGCATCATCTGGCACCGGAACACCTGGCTGGCTGGGGGCAATCATACAACCATCACGGGCAACCAACGAGCCTGAGGCAATCACCTGTTGAACAACGAATTGCTCCAGGTCAGAAATGACGAGGATATCGGCCACTTTTCCGGGGGCAATCTGGCCAAGATCAAAGCGGCGTAGGCGGATCGCAGGCCCAAAGGTCGCTGCTCGAAGGGCATCCACAGGCGCCATCCCCAATGCAATGGCCCGGCGCACGCCACGGTCGAGGTGCCCCTCCTTGATCAGTTCATTCGGTGGGATATCATCGGTGACCAGGACCACATTGCTCAAATGACCCCGAGTGCGCCAGCTTTCGACCACCTCCTGGATATTGTCACGGTGTTTGCTGCACACAATCTCCACCAGCATGCCAAGCCGGCTTCTATAAAGGATGCCAGCCTCCGAGAGCACCTCATGGTCTGATTCAATGCCAGCCGCCAGGTAGGTGTTCAGCTCAGGTCCATCCAGACCCCGAATGTGGCCGGTCAACATTTTCTTGCTTTCCAGTCCCTCCTTGACGATCGCCGTCACACGCGGCTCCTGGCGGATGACGCCCCAGTAGTCCATCACTTCGGCCAACCCGATGATTTCGTCACGTTTTAGAAGTTCACGGACATCCGTCGCGTCAATGGTCGCCCCGGCTGTCTCTAACCCGGGTACCGCAGGGACACAGGTCGGGGCAAAGGTCAAGACTCGCAGCGGGAGCCCCCGGGATGCATTAATCATGTAATCAATCCCCGCTACGCCAATCACATTGGCAATCTCATGGGGGTCCTGAACCACAGTTGTGACCCCTCGGGGGACGACGGCATCACAGAAGAATTCAGGCGTGACATGGGTGCTTTCAATATGCATGTGGCTGTCAATCAACCCGGGCGCGAGCCATTTCCCGCTGGCATCAATCGTGTTTACAGCACTCCGATGAATGTCTTCCTCAGCACTATCAACAAAGGCAATCGTATCCTCGCATATGCCAACTGTAACCGGATAAATATCGCGGGTGATCACGTTGATCAACTCCGCGCCGGTTATCAATAAATCTGCAGGTTCTTTCCCCAGGGCTACCTTTAACAATCGATGATATGTCGCCATTAAAAACCTCTTTTCTCTCCTTGTAAATCAGCCATTCCAAAGCAGAGGGCTTGTTCATGTTCTGGTCAAATTAATTCCGGGTCTCTATCCTTCGCTCATTTTTAGCATCCGGCTTTTTTTATCGATCCGTTGGAAGAATAATTCATTCAATAATCCCGCCAGCAAAATCGAACCCGCGGCAATTAATATCGGGGCGCGATAGTTTTCATCGAGAAAGAACAGACCTGAAAATGAAGCGGCAATGCCATTGCCAACCCAGAAGGTCACGTTCAACCAGGCAGAAGCGGCCGTTTTGGCTTTGTTTTGCGCCTCCCGCATGGCAAAAGAGAATGAAAGCGGCTGGGATGCACCTGTCACCGAACGGATGATCCAAAACGCCACCGCGCCTATGATCGGGCTGGAGACCAAGGAAAACACCACCAGCGTGATGGACGCAATCCAGCGGAAAACCGTTACCGTCCGGACAGTGCCAATCATCCTAGCGATAATGGGCGCGACGGTTGTGGCTACCAGCGCAGGTATGATCACAAAGGCGGAAACAGTGCCGAAGAATTCAAGCGAGGAACCGAGGTGATAAACAAAGAAAATGTTCATAAACAAAGAGACCACCCCGAAGGCCAGCCCAACAAAGAGGGACACCGTGGCCTGTTTGACGGTGAACTTATCAATACCCCAAATATAGGGCGAAAGACTGATCTTCTTGGTTTGAACGAAGGGCTTTTCCTTGATTTTTAATACCGGCAGCACGGCCATCAAGGCCATGATCCCGGCAATAAGGAGCGTATACCGATAGGCGATGGTCAGGTCTAGGTTAGCCAGCGGCAGCAGGATACCGGGTAATAAGCCACCAAACAAGGAACCAATAGCCATTGATGCCGAACTGAGGACGCTGTTAAAGCTATAGACCTCATTATGGTTTTCTGGATTGGTGTTCACCGCCAAAAATGGCAGCCGGACGACGAAATCGCCAGCCATGGCCAACCCGCCGGTCACCCCAGCTAACAGGATGATGGGGATCGATGGGGTTGATACCTGCAGGATTCGGGCTAGAGACGTCCCTAAATAGATCATAATGAAGACCTTTTTAAACCCAATCTTCTCCATCATAAAGCCGATTGGGATCGAGCCCAAAGCCTGGGCGTAAGGACCGGCACCAACAATAATGCCCATGATATCGGCCGAAATACCCATATTGAGGATATACAAGTTGAAAACAACCAAGAACATACCTTGAGAAAAGCTGTTCAAAGCCGTGCTGGTGAACAACAATTTACAATTGGCATTCATTTTGGTAATACTGTGTATGCTGCGCAGGATGATATTTTTCTTTTTATCCATTTCGATCAATCAACTAATAGTAAAAATGCCAGTTTGGTGACCTGATCCAGTTGGTTAGCATCAATCCGCAAAAAAGGGACCATCGGGTGATTTAATCAATGTCTTCACCAACCGCAACCAATCTTTATAAATCACCAGCCACTTTTTTCAGGTACGTAGATGGCTGTGCCAGTTTCTTATAGGGGTAGATCATGAACCAGGTCAGAAAAGCACTCACCACAGCGCCTGATGCTGCCAGTATAAAGGGCAGCGCGTAATTTCCCTGGTTTAGAGAAGATCCAGTGATTTGGGCTGCCAAAACAATCCCGATTTGAAACGTAATCTGCAACCAGGCTGAAAGGGCAGCTTTGGATTTCGGTGTGGCGACAGCCATGGCAAAGGCAAACCAGAGGGATTGGCTCATACTGAATATCGCCCGGTAACCAAGATAAGACCCGGTGCCAATCAGCGGACTTACAGAGATAATAAAGCTGATCAAGACCACCGGTATTAGAAATCGGCTGATAATAATCGTTTTGATATTGCCAAACTTCAATGCCAGCAAGGGGCCAACCAAAGTGGCCGTAATGATGGGGATAAAGGCAATCGCCTCGACCCAACTGTAATATTCTCGGGTTGTATTGAGATAAAAAATAAAAAACAGGTTGATAAAGGGGACAATTAATCCGTGAGTGAACCCCAAGAAGCCCTCGATCAGCGCTGATTTGACCAGGAATTTATCCACGCCCCATAAATAAGGGGACAAACTGATTTTCCCTTTCAAGGTGTGCTGATTATCAACGATCAAGTACACAGGAATCAGTGCCAGCAAGGTCAGCGAGCCCGAAAACAAAAGCGTATAACGATAGGCCATGGAAATATCGGGTGTAACCAGCTGAAAGAGATTGGGTAAATAACCTGCCATTAAAGCACCAATGGCAATCATGATGCCCCCGATGAAAGCATCCATGCTGAAGACAAAAGTACGATCAGCATCCTCAATATTCGAGGACAAAAAGGGCAATCGAATCACAAAATTGCCAGAGCTGGCAAGGCCGGTGACAAATGCCGCGATGGTTATGATGGTTACATTAGCGGTAATAACCTGGACAAGCAGCCCTATCCCAGAAACCAGATAAATAAATAAAAACACCTTTCGATAACCAAGTTTTTCACCCACAAACCCAAGTGGAATCGATGCCAGCATCGCTGCAAATGGCGCCGCACTGAGAATATTCCCCAAGCTGTCCGGGGTGATACCCAGTGAAATGATATATAAATTAAAATTCACACTGAAGATGCCAAAAGCCATATAGGCCAGCATGGCAGATAACAGCAATAGCCGGACATTCCTGCTGAATTTTTTGATATTTGTGATGTATTTATTGATACTAATAAGAATTTTACGAAAGATGGTCATTGGTATATTGAAAGGATAAATCCAATAAAATTTATTTTGATCCAGCGAGTTGCTGGATCAAAATCGTTATTTTTCGTTTTCGAGTTCTGCAGCCCAGGTTTTTAATTGCTTGAGGGCATCGTCAAAATTGTCGTAAATGGGTCCACATTCTTCTAATACACCCAATACGAACATATTCAGCCCAAAACCCTTATCTTTTTTACGGATTCCGCGAGAATCAGTCACCAAGCCCACAATCCCCTTTTTGCTCGGATCTTTGAGCATTAATCCATAAAAAATACCGATCTCACAGGCCGTACCATCATCAACCTGAGTCCCATCGAGAATGGCCAGCACAGCATCGGCGGGTGCCAAGCCTTCATAATCCACATCAAAAACGCTTTTGGCACTGAATTCGGGCAGGCCCAAATCCTCCCGATTCACTTTTCCATCACGCATCAACTTCAAAACAGCTCTGGCTTCAGAATCACCGACAAGGTCATCTTTGGAGATGATGCCATCAGACACCAAACTTTCTATTTTCTCAGGTGTGAGATATTTTATGGCACTTTCATGGGGCACAAAGGGTTCGATTCCATTTTGCCGTAAAATTTCGGCATGTTCTTCAATAAACCCACGCACATAGGGCGTAAACAATGGTCCTGCAAAGTAGATTTTCATTATGATCCCGTCCCTTCAGCCAGATGGCCTTCATCGATCAATTCTTGTTTCCAAGCAAGCAGTTGCGCAATGGCATCTGGCAGTGAGGTACAGATCACCCCCACATCTTCAACACAGCCCTTAACAAAGGCATTCAATTCCTTGCCCTCGCCCCCTATCCTGGTGCGCCAATCGTCGTGAAGGGCAACAATCCCTTTTTTGGTTGGGTCGGTTTGCATCAAAGAGTGGAAAATCCCAATTTCACAGGCTGTGCCATCATCCACCTCAGCACCATTAACCAGTGCAAGAATCGCATTAGCACCATCAATTCCAAAGAAATCCTTATCCAGGCATATCTTTGCCCGTGACCGGGTTTCATTAGGATCTTCAGGAAATTTGCTCTCATGGGGCACAAAAGGGTCAATGCCATGCTCCCGCAGAATATCCGCACGCGTTGAAATATAATCTCGCTCATATTCCGTAAATAAAGGCCCGGCAAAATAAATTTTCATGTGGTTATGTCCTTCTAAAGAATGGTTTAAATTTCTGCTATGATCGTTTTCATCAAACGAAGAAAACGAGGTTTGGTCTCGTTGGCGACACGAACAACCTCTTCATGGGTTGTCATCGTCGAAGGCCCCGCTTTGGGGTCCCGGGAAGCATCGGTGATGCAAGAGATACCCAGGGTCTTCATACCTGCATGGGTGCCGGCGATGATTTCCGGAACTGTCGACATGCCAACCGCATCACCTCGCAGGAGCCTGAAAAGGGTACCTTCTGCCGCAGTGGCATAGTTCGGGCCCTGGGTGGCGATATAAACACCGCGTTTAATCGGCACATTGGCTTTTTCTGCAGCCCGTTGGGCAACCTCAACCAGTTCCCAGGGGTAGGCTTGCTTCATATTGGGGAACCGAACACCCAGCTCATCATCATTTGGGCCAATCAGCGGGTTATCCCAAAGCAGGTTGATATGGTCCACAATAATCATCAGATCACCCGGTGAAAAGGACCGATTGATCCCACCGGCGGCATTGGTGACGATCAGAACATTTACACCAAGTGTGCGCATTACCCATACTGGGAAAGCTAATTTCTGAATGGGATAACCTTCGTAAAAATGAAAACGGCCATTCATTAATATCACGTTTTTACCCTCTAAGGTACCAATCACCAATTCCCCGGCGTGTCCAGCCACAGTCGAAACCGGAAAATGTGGGATTTGGTCGTAAGGGATTACCGTTGGATTGGGTATCTCATCTGCCAGGGCACCTAACCCAGACCCGAGGATTAATCCGATTTCAGGGACAAGGTCCGTTTTTGTCCGGATGAATTCTGCCGCTTCCTTGCGTTGCTGTCGGTAAGCGGGTGCTTGTTTACTATTCATTTTTCTCTCCAATCATTGAACTAACTACTCAGCCAATCCTGCTGGTGAAGAGGCAATTCCCCTGCAGCCTGAGTAGTTACCATTGAACTTTCTTAACTTAATAATGTATCGGCCACAAGTCTTCGATGCCGCAGGTTATCAACAGTAAAAACGACATGGATATTGGGCTCAGATGAATCATCTCGAAGATGACGAAACGGCCGCCTGTCAACCAGGGTCATCCCGCGGGTATGTTCACCACTCGTCTCAATAAATACCGGTAAAAACTCGCTTTGGGCCAAACTGGGGTCGATGGCAACACCCATGGCTGTGAGGTCAGGCGGCGTGGGATGGCGCTCTTCATTGGTATACTGCTTCCATCGTTTCATTTGTGATTGCAGCAATTTTGCGGCCATTTGGCACCAGGGTGTGGATGCAGCAGAAAACTGGGCAATATCATC
>PWSY01000082.1 GCA_003563055.1 Anaerolineaceae bacterium
ATAGACAATTAGGTGAATTGCCCATCATCGCAGAAGACCTGGGAGTGATTACAGATGCAGTGGTGAAAATAAGAGATGATTTCAACCTTCCAGGGATGAAAATCCTTCAATTTGCCTTTGCAGCTGACCCGGATGATGATTTTCTCCCCCATAATTATCCGGTCAATTGTGTTGCTTATACGGGCACCCATGACAACAACACCACTCGCGGTTGGTATGAAACAGCCCCCCCAAGAGAACAAGATTTTTGTCGGCGCTACCTGGCAAGGTCTGGTGAAGACATTTCCTGGTCCATGATCCGGGTACTGTGGCGTTCTGTGGCCGCTTGGGTGTTAGCACCTATGCAGGATTTTCTCAGTTTGGGTGAATGGGCAAGAATGAATTATCCAGGAAACCCCGCAGGGAACTGGAATTGGCGCCTGCACCCTGATGCCATAAACCAAGGCCTTGAACATAGGCTATACGAAATCAACTATCTTTATGGACGCTTGCCTCAGGAAGAAAAAGATGATATCCACCAAGCGGTGATGGAATCACTCCAAGGTAAGGTTATGCCCCACTAGTTCGACGTAATTTGCCCACCGATCCGACCATTATCCCAATCAGGATCAACCCGGCCCCTATTCCTTCTAGAAATGTAGGGCTTTCTCGTAATAATATAATCGCTAAAATGATTGTACCAATCGGTTCACCCAGTAAGGTCAAGGACACGTAAGCGGCTGATATATATTTTAATGACCAATTAAATAGGGTATGCCCCAATAACTGTGGAAAGATTCCCAGAGCTATTAACCAAATATAAGTGCTTCCAGAATACGATAATACAGGTTCACCACGAATAACAACAACCACAAACAGGATCAGTGCTGCCAACCCGTACACCACTGATGTATAAGAAATGGTATTAAATTTCTTGCGTAACTGACGCCCCATCAGCATGTATCCCGCTGCCATCCATGCCCCAAGTAGTGCCAAAATATTACCCAGCATAGCTTGACCACCAAAGATTTGTTCCTGGCACACCAAGCGAACATTTTGGATATGGCAAGCATTGCCTATCCCCACAATAACACCACCGGTCACAGAGATTGCTAAACCAATCAACACTGCTTTGGTTATGGGTTCTCTCAAAACCACAGGAGACAGAATGGCCACCCACAATGGGGTTGTGGTGACCAATACAACTGAACTGGCAACCGATGTATATTGCAAGGAAGTAATCCAGGTGACGAAGTGCAAGGCCAGGAAAAGCCCCGACAAAGCACCTTTTGTTAAATCAGCTCTTGTTAAACTGCGTAATTCGTGTTTGTTTTTTAGCACCGCAATAGGTATCAGTACCAGACTGGCAATTAAAAGCCTGGCAGCCGCTATCACAAGCGATGACGCTTCTTCCTGAGCAAAACGGATAAAAATAGAAGCTGTGGAAACAAATAAGATCCCAAAACTTGTCGCAACAACAGGTCGATATCGATAAGAGGGTTCGGAGGCGTTATTCATTGGGCCTAATTGTAATCCAACTGCTCAGCTTGACAAAGCCCTTTGGTAAGACTAAAATCTGATTGACTTAGAGAGGACGAAGACTTTATGACCCACATTATAACCAGCTTATGTGTAAGAGAAGCCAGTTGTGTCACTGTATGCCCTGTCGAGTGTATCGTACCAGGGCAGCCTAAAGAAGAATGGCCCTGGTTTTATATCGATCCGGAAACATGCATCGATTGTGGTGCCTGCATTCCTGAATGCCCATTTGGCGCTATTTTTCCTGAGAATGAAGTACCTGAAGCCTACCTTGCCATGGGTGGCGAGGTGCAATCTGCACCCAAAGGCACACCTGGTTTTAATGAACCCTATGAGGGCCATGACTACGATGGAAATCGAGTTTCGATTGCCTTCACACGAAGGCTTAAATCAAATCAAGAAATAGATCTCACAAAAGATATCCAACCCAATTACGATTATTTTACAGATGGGCCAGGTTATGATGTTATGATGGATGGGGAATAAGCAAAAAACCAGGACAAGCAGATTGCAAGTCCTGGGATTATTCACCTAATAATTATAGATTCCTCAGCAGACATGGCTGCCCCGACAATGCCAGCCTGATTACGCAATTCCGCTGGTAAGACTTCTGCCTGAACATTTTCTAAGTACTTACCATACTTCTTAATTTTCTTACTCACCCCGCCTCCAAGGATAATGGCATCTGGATTGAATAAAAAATCGTAAATCTGTAATACTTCTGATAATCGCTTTGCCCACTTTTTCCACGAGAGATTTTTCTCTTTTCGGACAGCGTCGCCCGCTCGATGTTCTGCATCTTTCCCCCGCACTTGCAGATGACCCAGTTCAGAATTTGGCCACAATTCCCGCTTAACAAAAAAAGCAGAGCCTATTCCTGTGCCGATAGTCAGGAATAGGACATAAGCATCATCATATTTTCTCCCAACACCAAACCGCATCTCGGCCAGGCCAGCCGCATCTGCGTCATTAAGAGCAACCGCCTGACAACCTGTAGCATCTTCAATTAATTCCGCCAGGTTTTGACCAACCCACTCGTGACTGACATTGGCAGCTGTCTCGACCACACCACGCCGGACAACCCCAGGAAAACCTGCTCCGATCCGCCCATTCCAATCAAAATGATCAACAACACGACGGATAACTTCAATCACCTGGTCTGGGTTACCGGGCGAAGGTGTGGGTATTCGATAGCGCTTGGCTAAAAAGTCTCCTGTGTCAACATCTATCGGCGCAGCTTTAATGCCAGAACCACCAATATCAATCCCTAATACAGCCATGTCTACTCCTCTTCTCAAAATTCTTAATCACATCTGTTGTTTAAATGTTCCTCAAATGTGATGGCAAATTGATGTCTACCGGAACCATCACAGGAAGCTCTAAAAAAATAATAAGGTGTATCGGCGGGAAATGCCACCGCACGCAAAGAAATCAAATCTGGATTACAGATCGGCGTTGGTGGTAGTCCAAAAACCTGGTAGGTATTATAAGGAGAAACAACAGCCAGGTCTGTTAAAGACAACGGTGCTTTCCACCAGGTGTTCAGTTCCTCATTAAATCCAAGTGAATACTGCACTGTAGGGTCCGTTTCCAAGCGCATACCTTGGGCAAGTCGATTATAGAAAACCGATGCGATTAAGGGTTTTTCCTCATCCAGAACAGCTTCCTTTTCCACAATTGATGCCATAATGACCGCATCATACAACGTGAGTCCTTGTCGTTTAAAACCGTCCATCAACGTCGCATCTACATTTTGGTTAAATGCCAATAAGATCTGTTCAAAGACGATTCCCAACCCGGCTTCTCGGGGAATAAAATAATTTCCGGGGTATAAAAACCCTTCCAGTGATAA
Organism: Anaerolineaceae bacterium; assembly: GCA_003563055.1. Classification (GTDB taxonomy): domain Bacteria; phylum Chloroflexota; class Anaerolineae; order Anaerolineales; family Anaerolineaceae; genus Brevifilum. Next base: position 3,371 of record PWSY01000082.1, read on the forward strand.
AACATCATCCACAGGCAGAAAAGATACATACTCATTCGCAGGTGAATAGGCTGCGGCAATAAATACTTCCTCGGTGATGGACAAGCCACTTCTGGCAACATTGGCCGCCACTTCTTCTATCCGCCAACCCGGTAAAATTGAGATGACCACATCTTTGGAAGTTGCGTCCAGGAACGCTTCTGCTATTTGGATAGGTGACATGGATGGTGCTAGGTCAAATGTTCCCGATTGTAATTGTCGGTCTAACCCGGTATACACCAGGTAGATTTGCATCAATTCCACATCGACGATTAACCCAGCCTGTTTAAGCCGCACACACACCATTGAGACAGATTCACCATGACGAATCTCAAAAGTTTGTGATTTTTCGACTTTTGAGTGAGGATTTAGAAGTTTATCTTGATTAATGAACAATTCAATTGGATAGATCACCCGTTGGGAGAATGTCATATTGGGCGAAGGAGAACCAAAAACATTCCTTACAGAAATATTGATCCAATAAAACATTGCGATCATCCCAATCAAACCAATAAAAAGTATCAACAACAAAATAATGAATGAGAGAGATTTTTTAGGATGATTACCCATTAAGCGCCTCATCCCTTTCATTATGTATATCGTTGTTGATCAGGTAATCTTGAAGCAAAATATTGGCTGCCACTGCATCCAGGTGACCTTTCCGCTTTTTCCTGCTGACACCCATATCAATTCGGCTTTGCATAGCTGCTTGCGTGGTGCCTGTTTCATCCCACATGTTAACGGGCAAATCAGTCTGTTTCCGAATGGCCTCTGCCAATCGGAGCGATTTTCGGGCCTGGTGACCCACATCACCCATTGCATCGAGGGCCCAGCCGACAACAATTAACCTGACATCCTGGTCTTTGGCTATGTCCACAATTTTTATGGCGTCCTTTTTACGAGAGTCATGTTTGATAACGCATAATGGTCGCGATACCATCCCTGTCGGATCACTAATTGCCAGGCCAATGCGTTTTTCTCCTGGATCTACAGCTAAAACTCTCATCCTAACCTGGTTTTCTTATACATAAGCTAAACTCATTTGATCGATATGTGATTGAATGTCAACTCAAAAAAGAATAGTTCTAAACAAAGCATGTAAACCAAAGTGACTTACAACTGATGATATCAGCATCTAAAAAACAGGCCAACAATATTTAGAAGTCAAGGCTATCATCTACCGGGAGATGAATCCGAAGTACACAACGTCCTTTTTCCTGCAAAGCCTCCAAATCTCCTAGTGCTTGAGCCTGAGCCAATACACCAAAAGTATAGTCTGTACCCGGGACTTCAAGGTCGATAGCGTTTTCCTGGGTAATTTGAATAAAGAGACCATTATTCGGGCCACCTTTATGCAATTGACCTGTGGAATGTAAAAATCTAGGCCCAAATCCAAGTGTCGTGGCGCATCCACTTCTGTTTAGTATTCGTTCACGCAGTCGATTTAATTTTGTGAGCGTATCATTGTTTCTGGGTAAATAGGCGTTGATGGCTATATAATCTCCTTGACGAGAAAGAGCGGTGAACTCAGTTATGACATCATAAATTGAATGGCACTTTTTTAGCGCCTCAAATTCCAAGCCATATACAGACACCCCTTCCTTTTCCCAGGTTACTTGTGGTCCTTCCAATGTGCCTTGATCAATAAACGTGGCCAATTTTGCCTTGGTGCGATCTTTACTACTGTGCACATCTGGTTGATCAAAGGGATTTACACCCAAGATACTACATGCGAGTGCGACAGCAAATTCCCAGTAATAAAAATGGGCTGCCAGATCATAACTCGAAGTAATCTGCAAAACAACAACAGGGTGACCACTGCCTTGGAGTTTTTTGACCAAATTATCCATGTCACCTGTTCCACGCAGGTAGACAAATAGTCGATCAGAGCTGTATGATTGAACTTCCATCAAGGGCTCATCTGTGATGGGAATAATTCCTTTGCCTTGTTTCCCACTACTCTCAGCAATCAACTGTTCTAACCATGCACCCAAAGGGGAATAACTCGAATCAGCCAGGATGGTTAACTTGTTTTTCCCTTCAAGAGCACCTTTCCCTAAAATAATCCCCAATAATGCACTTAAATTACGATCCATTTGGTTGTGTAATGTGTTATTGAGTGCAAGACGATGGGCATTTTCTATTAATTTATTTAAGGCTATTCCCATCAAAGCAGCTGGAACGAGCCCGAAATGGGTTAACGCTGAGTAACGACCGCCTACATTGGGATTGGCAGTGAACACTTCTCTGAAGTTCAATGACATTCCTAATTGGTCTAATTGACTCCCGGGGTCTGTAATGGCGACAAAATGAGCCCCACACTGATCCCCATTGATCTGTTTGGATTCTTTCCAAAAATAGTGGAATAAAGAGAGAGTCTCTGTGGTAGTTCCTGATTTGCTGGCCACAATAAAGAGTGTTTTTTCATATTCCAACCAGGATTCAACCTCCCTGATTTGTTCTGGTATCGTTGAATCCAAAATTTTTAAAGATAAGCCGGTCTCACTCTGCCCAAATATCAAATGCATCGTTTCAGGTGCCAGGGACGATCCTCCCATACCCAGCAAAACACATTTTTCATACCCATCATTCTGACATTTCCTTGCAAAATCGGTTAAAGGGTCAACCAAGACCAAGCTCTCTAAAGGAAGATACAACCAGCCCATCCGCTTCTGGATTAATTTTTGGGCTTCGGGTGTGGTGGACCATACCGAGGGGTCATTCAGAAATATTTTCGTAATAAGGTTATCTCGTTTAACTGCCGTAACTTGTTCAACAACACTGCCTGCAAGAGAACCTAACCCGGCAAGAAACTGATCCCGACGCTCCTCTATAGTTGCAATCAATGTGTTATAGGAGTCAGTAAACGCACTAACGCCTTCATCCTCAAGCTCTTGGGTGATCCCATCCAGTGAAATTTCCAAAGATTTCAATTCTTGAAAATTTTTCTCTGCCCGGTCCAGGTTATCAAAAATTGAAATCCTGGGCTGACCGTGATCCAGATAAGCATCCAGTGTGTCTAGAGGAATTGTATTGACTGAATTTTCAGCCACCAATTCTTCGACGTATTTAATGTCACTATATACAGGATTTTTTGTGCTGGTGGAAGCCCAAAGTGGTCGCTGTTTTTGTGCACCTAATTTAACCAGCTTTTTAAAGCGATCTGATTCAAAGAATGCTACATAGTCCTGGTAAGCTAGGCGAGTGTTATCAACAGCCAAATTTCCCTGAAGCGCCTTTGCCACTTCGACATGTTCACCACTTTCGATGAGGCGCTGCAAACGATCATCAACCTTGGTCTCAAGGCGAGAGACAAAAAAAGATGCTACGGACGAGATGTGAGAAAGATCCTTGCCATTATTTACGCGTTTTTCCAACCCCTCCAGGTATGCGTTCATCACTTCACCATAGCGTTTTCTGGAGAAAATCAATGTGACATTTACGTTAATGCCCACAGCAATTGACTGGGTGATCGCTGGCAACCCTGCTTTGGTGGCGGGAATCTTGATCATCAGGTTAGGGCGATCGACCTCTCTCCACAACCACGCCGCTTCATCGATGGTTCCCTGTGTATCATGGGCCAATGTAGGGTTAACTTCAAGGCTTACAAAACCGTCCGCACCATTGGACCCATCATAATATGACCTGAAAAGGTCTGCGACATCTTGAATATCCTGAATTGCCAAACGATAAAATATTGCTTCCGGCTTTAACCCTGCCCAAGACATTGTTTGTAAATCATTGTCATAATCTTCCGATCTTGTAATTGCTTCTTGGAAGATACTGGGGTTCGAAGTGACGCCGTAAATCTCACGCCGTTCAATCATCCCCTTCAGGGTACCATCCTCGATAATTGACCTTTTAACGTTATCGTACCAAATCGATTGACCCAGCAATTTCAACTCTACAGCTCGGCTCATGCTCAATCCTTTCATTTACCTGTAAATACAACCGTTAAAAAGCTTTGAATATTTTCTATTTTGCGTATTTCCGACCATTGTTCCCATCCGATTTAGAAATCCGGTTAGATTTCAAGGCAGCCATGGCTTCAGCAATGACATTCGAGACATTCAAGCCATAATGATGCATTGCTTCGCTGCCCGGTGCAGAGGCACCAAATCGATTAATCCCGATCACCCGACCGGAATCACCCACCCAGCGTTCCCAACCAAAAGCTGGGCCAGCCTCAACTGCCAAGCGACTCTTAATCTCAGGTGGTAAAACCTGGTCTCTGTATAACTGATCTTGGGTGGCAAAAAGCTCCCAACTCGGGAAAGAAACCACCCTCACATTGATGCCCTCAGCGGCCAGGCTTTTTGCAGCGCTCAGGATTAAATTAACTTCAGATCCTGAAGCCATTAGAATGATGTCTGGCTTATCATCACCCATATCAGCTAGAATATAAGCACCTTTAAAAAGACCCTCTGCATCGGCGTACACCTCACGGTTGATGGTAGGCAATTTTTGACGGGAAAGCACTAAAGCCACAGGGCCGTCATGATCCATCGCAAACCGCCAGGCCTGAGCTGTTTCGTTAGCATCTGCAGGCCGTAGCGTGACCAGGTTTGGAATGACGCGCAGACTGGCGACCTGTTCAACGGGTTGATGTGTTGGGCCATCTTCACCAACGCCAATGGAATCGTGTGTGAAGACCCATATGGATGGATAATGAGATAGTGCAGATAGACGAATAGCGGCACGCATGTAGTCGGAAAAAACCAGGAAGGTCGCGCCATAAGGGATCAAGCCACCATACACAGACATACCATTAACAATCGCACCCATGGCATGCTCACGCACACCAAAATGCAGGTTACGCCCCTGATAAGACCCGGCCTGAAAAGCGTTATCACTCTCAATCCATGTCTTGGTAGAGGGTGCTAAATCCGCTGATCCACCGATTAACTCGGGAATTTTCTCTGCCAGGGCGTTTAAGACCTTTCCGGAAGCAGCTCGGGTTGCAAGCCCTTTTCCATCCGCAGGGAAACTCGGTAGGACAGACTCCCAATCATCAGGCAGCTTTTTATTGAGCCTCCGTTCAAACTCAAGTGCCAGCCCAGGAAAAGCAACCTTATAAGCACCCAGTTGTGCCTGCCAGTCAGATTCTAACTGTTCGCCCTGTGCGACTTTGGTTAAGAAATGCTCTTGAACATCGAAAGGGATGTAGAATTTGGGTTCGAGCGGCCAACCAGCTTCTTTCTTAGCCTGTTCAATCTCTTCCCAACCGGGAGGAGAGCCATGCGCTGCTTCCGTTCCAGCGACAGTTGGTAGACCATGACCAATCGTTGTGGGTACCATGATTAAAGATGGCCGTGGATCTGCTTTAGCAGCTTCCGCTGCTTGGACAAGCGCATCAATGTCAAAGGGATCATTCACATGCGTCACATGCCATCCATAGGCCGTAAATCGACTGGCACTGTCCTCAGTAAAAGTTAACGCTGTTGACCCTTCTATGGATATCTTATTATCATCATAAAAATAAACCAGATTTCCTAAATTGAGATGCCCTGCTAATGAAGCTGCTTCTGAGGCAATCCCCTCCATCAAATCTCCATCAGTGACGATGGCATAAATATAATGATTTATTAAGGCATATTCCGGCTGGTTAAATTTTGCAGCCATATGGGCCTGTGCGATGGCCATACCGACACCATTGGCAAACCCTTGACCCAAGGGGCCAGTCGTTACTTCAACGCCTGGAGTCAGCTCATATTCGGGGTGCCCAGGCGTGATGCTACCCCACTGGCGAAAGGATTTCAGCTCTTCCATCGAAATATCATATCCTGTGAGATGAAGCATTGAATAAAGAAGCATTGACCCATGACCACCGGATAATATCAGCCGGTCTCGGTTGAACCAATGTGGGTTTTTGGGGTTATATTTTAGAATTTTCATCCATAATGCATATGCTATTCCCGAAACACCCATTGGCAGCCCCGGATGTCCGGAATTCGCATTTTGGACACAATCTACAGATAAAAATTTAATCGTATTTATTGCTTTTTCTAGAAGTAATTGTTCTGTCATGAGGAATGATCCTTTCGGTTGTTGATCACTTGAATTTTACCATGAGTGGATTCTTCTTAAATGGACTATTTATTTAGGTGAAATTCTCTTGTTTATTGATCATATTGAGTGAAGCTGTGACTTTACACCTTGCAGCAAGGGGCAATTTATCAATAAGAGATGGTATTCTTGTAATGATATAACGAATCGCTACAGCCGTCTCACACAAATATGAAGCCGTCATCAAAAACTGATTTGGATTTGAATACTGAAATGAGAATTAACAAATATTGATTGGTGATTTCATTATTGGTTTTCTTGGTACCATCTCAACCTTACTTCTGCGCGTTGATTTATGTTTTCTAAATCATATAGTGCACCAAATTGTTCCAGGGCAAAAGAAGCGCTGACAGCCCCATACCATCCTGCTTCTTTTGCCGAACCAGTACGAAAAAGCCCAACCACAAAACCACCACAATACGCATTCCCTGCACCGGTCACATCCACCACATGCCTGACTGGATAAGCATCAATATTCGTTAGCATACCGCTCTCATCAAAAATCAGACTTCCTGCCTCTCCCATCCGCAATACCACTATGGGTGGCCCAAATTCTTGAAAAAATCGAATAATTTCTTCAAGATCATCCAGTCCAGTTAAATGGCGCGCCTCAAGAAGGTTTGGGGACACGATGTCCACAACATTACAATTTTCGCGAAACAAATCCAGATTTTCTGGGACACAAAATACATCCAGAGGTTCCCAGAGGATAATCTGACAATTTTTCTTGCGTAGAACTGAAGCCCAGTTAATGACATCTTCAGGTGGGCAAAATAAATGGACACCAGAAATTTCAGAAAATTTTTCAATAATATTTTCCGGGATAGGAATCAATGCTCTTAAATCATCGAAATTGGTTTGAAATATTTCTTTTCTTGTACCAAAATCATCAAACACTTGCCAGGCTCGTGGTGTGCGTACCTCATTATGGATGAATAACCCATTGACATCAAAAACCTTACTAAATGATGTCAATAGGTTTTGGTCAAAATCCTTCCCCACCCCAGAAAAAAGTCCGATATGATCACACCACACCCTCATGCCCATAACAGCATGCATCGAACCGCCACCTAAAACCCCCATTATATTCCTGCCATCTGGCAAAACGATATCATCGATGATAATGGTACCAATTGAAATAAACTGCTCTCTCATTAAAGATTTCAATCAAGAAAATGATTTTCTGAAATTAAGTCTTTAAATTTGATCGGAAATGCAATTATCATACTTTCCAACTCTCCCAACAATCGCTGGTCTGGATCCGAGAAATACCACCTCCACCCTCTACATTTCGACCACCACCAAAATTGCGGAAGAAAGGTTCCTCTAGGATACCTGCACGGTAGGCAGCGAACAACTCTGTTGGAACTTGGGTGACCAGTGCTGAATACATTTCTGAGACAGGTAAAAAAGTGAAAGCAAAGTGAGATTTATCTATAAGTGTTTTTGCTGTTTCGGGAGCAATTAATATAACCTGACGACCAATTTGCTGTGCAGCTGTAACCACTTCATCCATCCGAGATAAATCTCGGTCAGCAGCGGTGATAAAAAATGTTGGTGTTCGCTTGGTTTTAGCAAAATATTGCAGGTGGGCCCATTCTTCAGTATCCTGTCCCAGGGCAGAATCGCCAGAGGCCTCCAAGACTTTTGCTGCTGAAAAGAGTGCGCAACCATAATTAGGCCCACCACCAACAAAAACAAATTTATCAGCTGACCTGGTTTCTTGTGCAAATTTTTGAATTATATCCGCATTCTTCTGAATGGTTTCTTCAATAACCGATCCCAATCCTTGTAGTTCTTTACGGTAACCATTCGCTTCTGGTGTGGTTATCCTTCCCCGAACTTCACCGATACGGATTGCCATCAACAGTAACGCCACTTGATTTAAAAAGAAAGAACGAACGCCCGGGGACGCCTCACCTTCAAGAATTGAAAATGGTGGATTGGGCACATGAAATAAAATATCACCACATCCTCCAACCCGGCTCTCTGCAGCAGCAGTCAGAGACAGAGTCGTGGCGCCAGAGGTTTTTCCCATGATTATTGCCTCGTAGGTGCGAGCCACACTCCCAGAAACAGATATCCCGATCACCAAATTGGTATTGGGCCCGGTTTTTGGCATAAAACCAGCTTTATACCGCGCAAAATCCAAGGCAGTGTTAACAATCGTCGGCAATCCGGTTAATTTTTCAAAAGCAAGCTGGGTGGTTAATCCAGCATGATGCGAATCACCACAACCTGTGATATATATCCGCTTTAAAGAAAGAATCAATGCTGGATGCAGATTCTTACGCGCTGCTTCATCAAGTGTTTGAAAAGTCTCAGCAAGCAATTCAGGAATACTATATACCTGAGCAACCATACTATTCATCATTTTTCTCCTTTTGTGTCATTGTTTCCTTTTTATTGCTAAAAAGAAAGACATTCTTTGTAAAGTGCTGGGCACCTAATATTTAAGACAGTAATCCGTCCTAATAATTTCACCACAAGACCTGGAAAAATAGTTTTTTCCTTTTACTCTTTATCGTGTCAATCGCTCCGTGAGCAAGTTGATAAAAGCGTTTGCATCTGTTTTGATCGCAACTTTCGAGGCCTTACGGCTTCCCCAAAAGTGATGAAGGTCAAGAATCGAGTTTTCCCTCTGGGAAAGGCGGGTTTGTGTTCCTCATATCATCCAAACCATGAACTTCGGTCGTCAAATTCAAGTCCGGTAATATAAGGGGAGCAACAGCCCCTTTTGACACTGGAATGTGTTGGTTGCCTTCCAGTTCGACCAAACGCAAGCCATTAAGGGCACAGTTCTCAACCGCAGCGTTGCAAAACACCGTTGTGAGGCCGACAACATCTAATTCTGAGGAGCGCAGGGCTGATAAAATAGCCATTGCATCGTCAATACCTGGATCAGTATCAATTAATATCTTTTGAGGCATATGTCACCTATTTTTCACACAAAATGCGAACGACTATTTCCCGGGCACGTGGACCATCGAATTCAAAGAAAAGAATCCCCTGGGAACCTCCCAACAGCAATTCACCTTTTGTTATAATCAAAGACAAATTGGCACCAACAAGCGTTGATTTAATATGCCCGGCCGCGTCTGCCGGGGTATCATAAATGTGTTCAAAATCAACCCGTGTCGGAACAAGGCGGCGAACTTCGTTCTTAAGATCATCCAGGGTTGCCCGATCCATGATAGAGTTTAAAGTTATTCCTGCTGTCGTATGAGGAACAACTAAAACACAGATCCCTTCGTCCACACCACTTTGATGGACTATCTGTTTCACCTGTTCAGTGACATCAATCAAACTTTCATTCGGTTGTGTGTTTAAACCAATTCTTGTGAGCACAATTTCTCCTTCTTGTTATCATAAGCGATGGGCATCGTTTTCTACTTTAGAACTTCATTGTTCCAATCATTCAGATATTGACGTATTTGAGACAATACTAATCCAATATAAAATATCCTTCATTATTGGCAGTTCTAAATGGCTATACGCAACGCCTTTTGTGATTCTTTATGCGTGCGATAAAGCCCTGATTTTATGTGGGATAGACAGCAACCACTTTACCAGGCACCTTCTTTACTAGCCGCGCTAATCGCGATTCAATTTCACCTTTAATTTTCTCTTTATCGATTGTCAATAACTGGCGATTGTGCATCAACACAACGCCGTTACAGATGACTGTATCCACATCCACAGCATTTATGGCATAGACCAGATTTGCAGCTGGGTTTAGGCGAGGTATTACTGCCGATCGATCTTGACGCAGCAGGACAATATCCGCTAACTTATTTGGAGCCAGGACGCCCAGGTCATTTTCCTGGCACACACGGGCACCACCAGCATAAGCAATTTTGAGGATTTTATCAAGGGGCATCACACGTGCATCATTTTCGATGAACTTTTGTGTCAAAGCCATTAAACGCATTTGTTCATAAAGGTCCAGGGTGCTGTTACTGGCAGCACCATCTGATGCCAAACCAACAGGGATATCTCGTTCCTGAAAAGCTTTCAAGGGCCCCAGACCCATTCCTGCTCGCATGTAAGTCTTTGGTGCTTGACCAACACCAGCGGGATGATCTGCAATGATATCAATGTCCTCCTTTGTTGGGAAACAGCAATGGGCCAGTATACTTGGTCTGTTCAATACCCCTGTCTGTGCTAATAGTCGGATGGGGGTCATCCCGTACTGCTTTTGAGATAATGCAACCTGGTCTTCCGTCTCAGCAACATGAATATGAATACCCACATCCAAGCCTTCGGCTAATTGAGCACAACGGGTCAAAAATTCCGGTCCACACAGGTAGGGAGAATGGGGCCCAAGCCAGGTTTTTATGCGACCCTCGGCCCGTCCCTGCCATCGTTTGACAAATTCAACTGTCTCATCGAATTTCTCAAGACCTTCATGCTCAAAAACAGCCCAGGCCAGGTTACCTCGGATGCCACTCGCCTTGATAGCTTCTGCAACCTCATCCATAAAAAAATAATGATCAGCCACATTGGTGATGCCGGCTTCAATCATCTCTGCCATCCCCAGCAAAGCGCCCCAAAATACATCCTCTGGGGTCAGATTTGACTCCATTGGGAAGATGTACTGGTTAAACCATTCCTCCAGAGTCACATCTTCCGCAACTCCACGAAAAAGCACCATTGGGACATGGGCATGGGTATTCACCATACCCGGGACCGCCAGCATGCCACTTGCATCAATTCGATTTTTTACTGGTGTGGTTGTCGATTCTGAAGTTGGCAGGATCGATTGGATCCGGTTACCTGTCACCAAAATATCATGGCTTAATAGAAAGTCAGGTTTATTATCTTTACAACAAAAAACATCACAATTTTTTATAAGCAAATCTGACATAAAATAATAACTCCTTGTAACGATGAGAATGTAAAAACCCTCGCTCAGATGGTGAGAATCTGATTATGAACTTCGATCAGGTAACAGCCGAAATGATCCGACTTTAACAACTCAATTGACTGCATGTCACCTTAATTAACTTTGGCCATTGCACCAATGCTATCACAACTTTAATCTTTTCGTTTGTACCAATCAGACTGGTTGCAGTATTCATCGAGAGGAGAAAAGCAACAAGCTTTTTTAACAGACCAACCCTGACTTCATTCAATCTATCTACTAATCAGTTTTTCTAGAAACAATGACGTTTTTTCGAACATACCCGGTTTGAGACAAAAATAATCCATTCATTCTTTATTGGATTGCTAGTACGCTTCTCCTTAATCTTTGAGGTTGTAAGGTATGTGGTCTTTTTTCCCAGGCTAATCAATACACAAGATCAAACTAAATCACACCGGGCATGGCAGATGCTATGTGCTGCTGGCTTATTAATCCCCATCCTTTTATTGGGCGTTGATAGTCTAAATGTGAATATGACAAAGCAGGGCTTTCCGCCATCGCCTTTATTGATCTGATCACTTGGGTAAATCTCCCCACCATTGACAATATGCCAAGTCATTGCCTGCTTCGCCTCCTGGATTTTAGCCTCGCTGAATGAAGCAACCCATGATACAACAGCTAAATTGCACAGCAACAACATTCATTTCGACCGCATTTATTAGGTCTTTGATAATGTACTGCGCATGCTATAATAGATCAAAAAGGGATTATCCACCCCCTAAAACATTATTGTGATACAGAAGCAGGAAAGCATGGAAAAACAATGGCTGGCATATGGCAAATCTGAATTGACAGTCGAAAAACAACAACTGCAGGATGAAGGCGCGGTATTACCAAAGGAGCTGGCCGCAGAACTGCAATCTCTGCTCGTGTACCAAGGGATGGAAGTTAATGCCTTCCGCACTCGTGTCCAAAACCTGCTTGAAACAAGTGTCAACCTTCCTCCCCATAAAGAATACCCTTTTATTGAACCTTCCGACCTGCCAGGCATACAAGCAGCGCGGCCAAATTACAATCAGTTATCATTGGAATTAAATCTCAGTCGAGATGCATATCTTGATCGTGTATACGGTGCCTGGCTGGGCCGCTGCAGTGGCTGCCTGCTGGGGAAACCAGTCGAAGGATTGCTGGTTCAGGATTTTTGGCCATACCTAAAAGAAATTGATCAATTTCCACTTAATCGTTACCTTGATTCAAGCATACCTGCTGCGCTAAAGAAAAAATCCAACTTCAAAACCGGCAGGGGATACATTGATGAAATCGATCACATGGTGGAAGACGATGACACCAACTATACAGTCACTGCTCTGGCAGTGATGAAGCGTTATGGCTGCGATTTCAAACCTGAAGATGTCGCCGTTTTCTGGCTTGAAAACCTTCCCGCTTACCACACCTTCACCGCAGAACGGGTGGCATATCGTAATTTCCTGCTGATGAAGCATCCACCCGAATCAGCAAGCTACTGTAACCCATATCGAGAATGGATTGGGGCACAGATTCGTGGGGATTTCTGGGGTTATATTTGTCCTGGGGACCCTGCCCGGGCAGCCGATATAGCCTGGCGAGATGCCTGCATCAGCCATATCAAAAATGGCATTTATGGTGCCATGTGGGTCGCTGCCATGTGTAGCACTGCTGCCGTACTGAACACCCCGCGCCAGGTCTTAGAAGCAGGATTAGCGCAAATTCCACAGCACAGCCGACTGAGAGCCTATGTTGAGGAAGTGATTGGATGGTATGACTCAGGAAAATCTGTGGATGAAGCCGTGACAATGATTCATAAGCGTTGGGATGATTCAAACCCACATCACTGGTGCCATACACTGAGCAATGCCCAGATTGTTACCCTTGGTTTATTATGGGGACAGGGAGATTTTGAGAAATCGATTGGCTGGGCTGTCACTGCTGGTATCGACACGGATTGTAACGGGGCTACTGTTGGCTCAGTAATTGGGATGTTATTAGGAGCAAGTAAACTGCCCTTAAAATGGATTGAACCTTTGAACAACCAGCTCGACACCGGCATCAGCGGCTACCAAAAGGTTTTGATATCCGATTTGGCAAAAACCACAATTGAATTAGCCGGGTACGCCAGGTGAAGCATTTCGACATAGGCTTAAATGGACATGCCTTAAATCATTCAGATGAGGTAAATTATACAGTCACGATAATAACCCTAAAGATCCTTATTGGAGTGAGGTGAATATTGAAAAAACAATTGTTTATCGGTATTACATTGGCAATTATCAGCTTTAGCTTGATCTGGTTGATTCTGACGCCAGTCCTTTTCCCGGTTTCACGGATAGACGCAAGTATCTCCGCCCCCCAGCGGGGTTTCACAGCCCCAGGGTTTTCTCTACAAACTCCCCAAGAAAGCAACCATTCATTATCAGATTATGAAGGTCAGCCAGTCCTGGTATTTTTTTGGGCTTCATGGTGTTCTGTCTGCAAAGCTGCCATGCCAGGTTTGCAGGCTGTTTATACCGATTATGCCCCAAACGGGTTCACTATTTTAGCTATTAATACAAGCCACCAAGACACATTGGCTACTGCTTTGAATTACTTTCAATCTCAAGGATATTCTTACACCATGCTGCTGGATTTGGATGGCGCAGTTAGCCAAGAGTACCAGGTACGTGCCCTGCCAACTTCCGTACTTATCGGGGGTGATGGCGTAGTAGCCGATGTTGTGATCGGCTCTGGTGTTAGTGAAGGGTATTTACGTGCTAGATTGGATCAAATCCTAATTACAATGGAAGAAGATTGAGGTTCATTCTATGTTACCAGTAATCAATATCGGCCCAATTGCCATCCAGTCAACCGGCTTTATCCTTCTTCTAGGGTATTTTATCGGGTCATGGCTGACATCTAAGTTTGCACAAAACATTGGCACCAATACTGATGTGATTGAAAACTGCATTCTGATCAGTCTATTATTGGGATTAGTCGGTGCAAGAGCTGGTTTTTTGCTCCAAAATCCTACTGTACTGGTCAACAATCCACTTAGTTTGGTCTCACTAACCCCCTCCATGTTAAACACTGGTTTTGGCCTGTTGGTTGGCGGCCTGTCAGCTATCGTAATAGCACAGAAAAATAACCTGCCTTTGTGGCCAACACTCGATACGATCTCACCTTTTTTCCTGGTCATCTTTGCGAGTATTCATTTGGCCAATTTTGGCAGCGGAAAAGATTTTGGCCTGGCAACCAACCTGCCCTGGGGGATTCATTTATGGAATGCCAGCAGACATCCCGTTCAAATCTACGCCCTCTTACTGGTTGTGTGTCTGTTCTTGTGGTTTTTATTACACACAAAAGGATTAATGACAAACGGCTACGTTAGAAGCGGGGTTTTATTTAATCTGATTCTGGCATCATTGGGCTTTATCACCCTGTTTACCCGCGCATTTATCGAAAACAAGGTGTTGTTGGCAGGTATCGATGTGATCCAGCTTATCAGTTTCATCATCCTAGCCCTTAGCCTGGGGATTATTTATCAAAAGGTTTATCGACCGCCAGAAAGGAACGCTGTGTTGATCAGTATGGGTTCCAATATCGATTCGCAACAAAACCTGGTCAAAGGGTTGGAATCATTAAAAACCGAGTTCGGTGTGAATAAGTCATCAAGTATTTATCGGTCAAGAGATATCAATAAGCATTCAGGAAAGGTCGAGTATTTAAATCAACTGGTTAATTTTTCTACCAGTATGTCTTACAAGGAAGTCATTGAGAAACTCAAATCAATTGAGAAAGCTTCGGGCAGACAACCAGGGGACAAACATTCCGTTCCATTAGATTTAGACTTGCTGACCTATAATAACGATGTGTTCCATGTTCAAGACCAGCATGGTCTTCAATACGTCCCACATCCCGACCTCCTCAGGCATCGCCACATTGTACTGCCATTGGCGGAGATCTCACCAGGCTTCAAACATCCCGCTAATGGGCTTTCAATACAGGGGATAATGAAAAATATCAAAGACAACCGAAAGATAATCAAGATGAAAGAGGTAACTCATCATGGATCTACAAGGTAAAACTGCCCTGGTGACAGGCGGTGGTATCCGCTTGGGGCAAGCAATTGCGCTTGCTTTAGCCAGAGAGGGTGTCAACATCGTCGCACATTATAATAGCTCTAAAGCACCAGCAGAAGAGACCGTCCAGAAAGCCCGGCACTTTGGTGTAGAGGCGATCGCATTGCAAGCAGATTTCAATGAACCAGACTCAATCGACCCATTGTTTTCTTCCGCAAAACAATATTTTTCTTGGGTGGATATCTTAATCAATAATGCTGGGATCTACCTTAAATCAAGTGGGCTGGAAACAGACCGTGACACATGGGAAAAACAGTTTCGAATCAACCTCCAAGCACCTTTTCTTTTGACCCAGGCCTTTGCTCGTCAACTGCCTTCAGATCAATATGGACGGGTGTTAAATATCGCTGACGCACAGATCCGCCAATACCAAACAAGTCATTTTGCTTATCGAATAACAAAATCCGCTTTGGTAGACATGACCCAACTGTTTGCACTGGAATTAGCACCACGCATCACGGTCAATGCCCTCGGGTTGGGAATCATGCTACCACTGGCCGGCAATGAAAGCTCGGACCTTCAGGCATATGCTGAACAACATGTGCCCCTGATCAGAACTGGCAGTCCCCAAATAGCAGCTGAAAACGCCTTACACTTGGTAAAAAGCGATTTCACAACAGGGGCTTTTCTGAGAGTGGACGGTGGTCAATATCTCTAAATTTCAAGACCGACCAAATACGGGAATACCGACACCAGTAATCGCATTAGAGGCTTGAGAGGAGAGAAACAGAATTGTCTCAGCCACTTCAAAGGGGGTGACCCACTTATCAAAATTTGCATTTGGCATGTCCTGCCGGTTCAGAGGTGTGTTGATAGTTCCGGGCAACACGCAGTTTACCTGGATATTGTCTGGCTTTAATTCGGCCGCCATACTCTCTGTCAGTCGCAATACGGCACCTTTAGCCGCAGCATAAGCACCCATTTTAGCACCCCCTTTAAGCGAAGCCCCCGAACCAACCGTGATCAACTTACCACCAGCCTTTTCAATCATGCCAGGGATGAAGGCTGCTGATACATTCAATAACGAGTAAACATTTAATGCCATCATCTTGTTCCAGGTATCGAGGGTCATTTCATGAACCCGCTCCCCCATTTTAAAGCCACCGACAGTATTGACCACCACATCTACAGCACCAACTTCGTTTTCTATTCTTTTTGCTAAGGTAATCAAACCTTTACGATCCGTTACATCCACATCAAAATAAGGAAATAATTTTCCAGAATACTTTTCGGTATTAATCAAATCTTTAGTATTGTGCTTATGGTGATACAAACCAACCACAATTCCTTCGCGTTCTACAAACCGCTCCAAAACAGCCTGCCCAAGGTTCCCACCCGCGCCAGAAACGACAACGACCTTTTCTTTAAAATCAGACATGATGATAATATCCTTTCTTTCTTTGTAACGACTCAGGCAACCCTGCTGCTGAAGAGCTGGAGGTTTGGTCTTGCGGCTCCGCCGCAACACCAAACCTCCTAATTACTTTGCAGACTGAGCAGTTACCTTTCTTTTATAATACCGGAACAATCCAGGCGCGATCACTCCAGCCCCTAAGCTTGTCCTGAGTGATCCCTGCCTGTTCAACCTCTTGTCGAGAAAACACTTTAAATTCGTTGAGTAATTCACTCAACTCGGATGCTTCTTCAAAAGCACCCCGATAATCATGGAAAATTTTGTCTCCAGTAATATAACACCAGGGCGACAATTTATAAAACTGACTCGAGTCTTCTCCTAAATCCGAAAAGGTGGGGTGAGCACGTTTCTGACAGTTTAGGATGATTGTCGAATAATTTTTCATTTGCAAGTTAAAATTCATAGTATTTTTTAAAAAAGCGGATACTTGTTTGTTTGGTGCTTTTTCCCCATTGATGATCGCTAACACCCGTTCTGCAGCGGTGTCGATGTCGCCAAAATCGACTTTAGCAATCAGATCATCAGGCATTAATGTTCGATGAACGCCTACCCGGGCAACAAGGGTGGGCGTTCCACATGCCAGGGATTCATATGCCACGTTCCCAAATGCCTCAACGATATTCCCCAAACAAAGGGTTACATCCCCCAGACTGTATAATTCAGGCATTCGCGACATAGGCAACCAGGGAAAGAATAAAAAGTGGTCTGCAACACCCATACGCCGCATTAACTGCTCCATTGATTTGGAATAATCCGAGTCGCTGATCGATACCATAGTGTCCAGCCATTCTGGGATAAGAACCCTGAGGTTAGTCACACCATGATACCGAACCAATTTTTCGACCACTTTTATCGTCTCAGCCAACCCTTTACCTGGTTCAGGACGATGAGGATGGAGAAGAATTACTTCATTTTTAGGACTCACATCCAATTCTTTCGCTAGTTGACCTGAGTCCCTAGGTGTGAACATGTCAAAATCAATGCCGTTATTAACCACATGCACACGATCTTTCAAGTCAGGAATAAAACGGCCAGCTGTATTTTTTATCACAGAAGCGGAATATTCCGATACGCATATAATGTCATCTGCCTTAGTGGTAAAAGTCCCTAGTATGGACTCCGGATATAGATTGTCGCGAAAAGAAGCAATTGTTGGAATATTCTCATACACATCCGGAATTAAAAATTCCCCATCATGGATATAAAACTTGTCTGCATTACGCAATGACTCTGATAATTTCTCTATGATTATCGCCAAATCTGGTGGACTGATTGCATAAGGTTGAGGAAAAGGCAAGTGAAATGGCAATATGGGCCGCACCTTGACTTTGTCAGCCCAGAAAAACTCTTCTGGAAGCCCCCCGGTTTGTGGGCATAAAATAGTTACATCATGTTGATCTTTCCCCAAATAACAAGCGATATGGTACAAATGTTTCGATGCACCTCCCGTAACCTTATAAGGATAGATTGGATTAATTGAAAACATAACTATTTTCATATCGTCTCAATTCACGTCTTCAATCGAATATCAAAACTTAGAAGTAAAGCTGCTCATAAAGTGGTTTTATACAGAAACTGATGTCAATAGGGCAGCACAGGAGTTGCCATAAGACCTGCGCACGCACAAAGGATAAAATAAGTGATTAAGTATTCAGGAAAAAGCCATCTTAAAAGTGTAGTCGCTCAGCACCGCGTGAAATATTGTCCAGGAACTCCATCCTTGTGGACAAATCATCTCTAAAAGCACCTACCATTGAAGAAGTCGTCATTCGGGAGTCATGCTTTTTTACACCTCGCAGCATCATGCACATATGCAGACCTTCTGCAACAACGGCCACACCCTTCGGCTTAAGCACCACATCAAGATAGGCCGCAATTTGAGTCGTCATGCGTTCCTGCACCTGCAAACGACGAGAAAACAGATCAACAATCCGAGGAATTTTTGATAATCCAATCACCTTATCGGAGGGAATATAGGCCACATGCGCCCTGCCCATAAAAGGCAACATGTGATGTTCACATAGGCTGTAAAATTCGATATCTCTTACAATGACCATCTGATCATAAGCCACATCAAAAATAGCATTATTGATCAACGCCTGGGGATCCGTTCGATATCCGCTTAACAATTCCTGGTAACTATTAGCAACACGATGGGGTGTGTTTACCAAACCCTCTCGATCTGGATCCTCTCCAATGGCTGATAATATATCCTTTACGGCGTGTTCTATCGTATCAATGTCCATTTCATCTTCACAGAACAAATCAGCAGCCAGAGCTAAAGGATCATTACAATTTTCAATCATTCAAACACCTCCAAATTACATGCATTCTTTTGTTAAATTATATTGACAACATATTAAATAACAAACAGCTTGTATAAGGAATACTTACACAAGCCGTTGTATCATTGTGCTAATTGTTAACCAACTTCGGGGATAATAATCCCATAGGTGCCATCCCGTCTTCTGTATAAAACATTAAATTCACTGGTATTGGCATTATAGAAAATGAAAAAATTCTCATGCCCTAACAATTTCATTTGTTCAACAGCCTCCAGTTCATCCATGGGTGTAACCATAAAACGTTTCCGCCTGACAATCACTGGCTGTTCATCTTCCTGCTCTTCGTCCGGGTAGGGATCAGCGACAGCCTGCGCAATTGTTTGGCGATCACCACGCACTTGTTCTCGCTTGCCTTTGAAACGGCTGATCTGACGACGCATTTTGTCAATGGCAGCATCCACTGCTGAAAAAATTGAATCAGAACGTTCTTCTGACCGAAGGATAAACCCCCTGCCTCGCAATGTTAATTGTGCCACATGACGATCACTCGCGTTTCTGGCCGACTTAATGTGTGATAGATCCACACGACATTCATCCACTTCATCAAGAAATTTTTCAAGTTTCTCAACTTTTGTCAGCACGTAATCATTAAGACGATCAGATAATTCTAGGTTCTTGGTGAATATATCGATATTGACTGTCATTTTGCCTCCATTTCAATTGAGTTAATCAAATTATACTTGATGATAGTGTAAATTAGACTCGGGCAGCCGTTTTGTAAAACGTGCAATGGTGAGGCAATAAACCCCAATGGCGCCTGCATCAGTTAATGCTTCTGAACAAGCATTTAAGGTTGCCCCTGTCGTCATAACATCATCGACCAATAGAACTTTTTTACCGGCAACGATCTCCGTAACAGCCTCAAAAGCGCCAGAAACATTACGTCGCCTTTCATTTAGAGATAAACCAACCTGAGATGTTGTATGTCGCACACGTTTCAAGCAGAAAGGATTATATCGTATTGATAAGTGAGCGGCTAGCGGTCTGGCAATCAATGCGGATTGATTATAGCCACGTTCATGCATACGTTGTGAACTGAGCGGCACTGGCGTGATAAGGTCAATCTGCCAACCTTCACGGAGGATAATGGTAATAAGTTGCTCTGAGAAAAAGCCACCCAGGGGTTGATTATTCTCATACTTGAGCGCATGCAGACATTCTCTGATCACACCTTCATAATGGGCCAGGTTACGTATGGCTTTATAGGGTGGCGTTTCAAACTGGCAGTCATCACAGCAATCCATCTCCCTTTTTACAGTGCCACCACAAATTTGGCAAAAATGCTGATTAATAAAGCTAATTGATACCTTACAGTCAGGACACACACAAAATCCCGGCTCACCACAACCCACACAAATAGGTGGATACACCCAATCAAGAACACTATGAAACCCTCTATAAAGCATACTTGTGAGTTGGATCTTCAACCTATGTGATCGCCTTTTTAATTATCACTTAATAGATTGTAACCTTATTGAACTGATTCTAATAATTCAAACCAAAGATTTACCAACGCTGGCCTGAGTAGTAAAAATACAGTCACAAGCACCATCAATACCAGTATCACGATTAATATCCATTCAATCCACCCCTCCCCCCGTTCGTCAAGAAATTGAGCCATAAAACCTCCTTGAAAGGCTGTGTGTCATTATTATAAACTATCTTGAAGGTGTTTTATAATTATCGACAAATAATTATTCGTGTCCAAATGGTCAACAACTATTGCTTATATATATTATAATTTGTATAATGGTTTCAATAGAAATAATGGATTACAAACCAAACTTTGGA
Source organism: Anaerolineaceae bacterium (assembly GCA_003563055.1). GTDB lineage: Bacteria > Chloroflexota > Anaerolineae > Anaerolineales > Anaerolineaceae > Brevifilum. The sequence continues at coordinate 24,020 of PWSY01000082.1, forward strand.
TCTAAGTGTTTAAATATGGAGGAACTATGAGCGATATACTTGAACGGGTAACAGGCCAACAAGATTTTTTCAAAAAAATTCTTTCAAAGGTGCCTGGCTTCAAAGGTTATATTGAACGGGGTGATCGCCGCATGTCTGACAAACTGCTGCGAGACAAAATCGCCAATGAATTTGGCACCTTAAGCCAGCGCGTTTCCAGCCTTCAGAGAGATTTGGTTAACCAGGGTGATTTAGCATCTGTAGGTCAATTGGAAGCAGCCGAAATTAAATTAAGGCAATTTATTGACAGGATTCGAACAGCATCCTACGGGTACGCACCACTCTTTGATGCGATCAAAATCAAAGAACAGGAGTTAGACCAGGTTTACCAGTACGATTATGCATTGCTTGAACTCTCTGATGAAGTGCGTTCAGCCATTGATAATGTTGAAACATCCATCGGAACGGAAGGCCTGGATGCCGCCATCCGCCACCTGACCAATGTCAGCCAACAATGCGTGGATGCTTTCAATAAACGGACAGAGGTTATGAAAGGGATCGCCTCCTGATAGAAACATCCTTACGATAAAAATGTAATAGTTACTAGAAATTGGAGTTAAGAGTATGGCTAGAATTTTTGATGTTGTTGAATATCCAAAAGAGATGCGGGACGAGATCGTTCACCGGTTCCCTGAAACAGGCATTGCCGATTTGCGAATTGGGTCTCAGGTCATCGTCCGTGAATCTCAAAACGTTGTCTTTATGCGAGATGGCCGAGCATTGGATGTGTTTGGCCCAGGTCGTCATACCATCACAACAGCCAATATCCCCTTATTAGTGGATCTTGTCGGCAAAGCCTTTGGCAACCGGACACCCTTCACCGCTGAAGTGTTTTATGTGTCCATGCGTGAATTCGCTGACCAAAAGTGGGGCACCCCACAGCCAATTATCGTTCGCAACCCGGGTGTCGGTTTGGGTGTGGCTTTGCTGCAAGGCTTTGGCACCTACAGCTTCCAGGTCAGCGACCCACAACAGTTTGTGACCCAGATCGTTGGTACGCAAGGGTACTACCGCACCAGTGATATTGAAAACCGACTGCGTGTGATGCTGCTGTCAAAATTACAGGACATTCTTGGTACAACCACTGCCAAAAGCAATGTGCTTGAATTGATCGGGTTGACAAATGAACTGTCAGCTGGCGTGCGAGCACAAACACAAGATGACTTTAAAGCCATCGGATTGACTTTAAAGTCTTTCTACATCGGCAACCTGAAACCATCCTCGAAATCTGCCGAGGAGTTACGGGCGATGGGTATGCTCGATATGCAAACCTATACGCAACTCCAGGCAGCAGATGCCATGCGAGATGCCGCGCAGAATCCTTCCGGTGGTGCAGGCTTAACAGCCGGTATCGGTGCCGGTATGGGTGTCGGTAATGTGCTCAGTTCTGCCCTGTCAAATGTTAACCAGCCCCAGGGCGGTCAACCGGCAGGCGCTGCCGCTCCAGCTGCTGAAGCGACGATGCCAGACATCATGACCCCCGATGAGGCGGCACAATTCTTGAAAGTATCCGCAGAAGATGTGGTCGCAGCCATTGAGGAAGGTGATCTGCAAGCACGCAAGATTGGCAAAGCCTATCGGATCAGTAAAGATGCGCTCCAGGCATTTTTGAACGGCTAAACCAACCACAGAATTACACAAAAAGGGATGCCTTACGTTCAAGCTGGCATCCCTTTTATTCTCTCAGGACCTAACCACTTGATAAATTTATAAAAGACCTGCATGGTATAATCATCTTGCACAGTGACCCAAATCGCGAACTCGGATAAACCTCATGTCAACATCCGATTTGATTAAACTTTTATGAGACTTCACGAGTACCAATCAAAAAAAATCTTTGCTGATCACCAGGTGCCCGTTCCAAGGGGGAGGCTGGCGTCAACCCCCGAAGAGGCAAAATTGATCGCAGAAGAATTGGACGGACCGGTTGTCCTCAAAGCGCAGGTATTGGTTGGTGGACGGGGAAAAGCCGGTGGCATCCGGTTGGTGAGAACCCCCGGTGAAGCCGAAAATGAAGCTGCTAAGGTTCTGGGTAAACGGATTAAGGACATCCCTGTTCGACGGTTACTGGTGGAAGAAGCCGTCAGTTTTCAACATGAAATTTATTTTGGCCTGACCATTGACCGTGAGCGGGGTCAAACCCTGCTTATTGTCAGTGCAGAAGGGGGCATTGATATCGAAGAAATCGCTCGTACCTCACCAGAAAAAATCTTCCGGGTTGGCATTGACCCATTATTGGGTCTGAGAGACTTCCAGGCCAGGAATGCGGCAACCGAGATCGAACTGCCACGACAACTATGGCGAAGGTTTGTCAATATTTCTCAAAACCTCTACCATGCTTACCATACTCTCGATGCAACCCTGATCGAAATCAACCCTCTGGTGATCACCACCCACAACCAATTCATGGCATTGGATGGCAAAATAACACTTGATGATAACGCCCTGTTTCGCCATCCAGATTTGGTCGATAAAAGAGATATCTCGGCTGAGGCACCGGAAGAGACTGAGGCACGAAAATTTGGTCTGACATACATCAAATTATCGGGGAATATCGGTTGCCTGGTAAACGGCGCAGGTTTGGCCATGGCAACCATGGACATCATTCAGCATAAAGGCGGCACACCAGCCAATTTTCTTGATATTGGGGGCGGCGCCAGCTCAGAAAAAGTTGCGGCTGCTTTACGAATCATATTGGCAGACCCACAGGTAGAGACGGTGTTGATTAATATCTTTGGTGGCATTACCCGCTGTGATGAAGTTGCCTTGGGAATTAAACAGACGCTTGCTGACATCAGAACCAATACACCTTTTGTTATCCGATTGGTTGGTACCAATGAAGCTGAAGGCAAAATAATCCTTTCCGAATCCAGATTGGCTTCGGCCAACTCTCTACAAGAGGCAGCTGAAAAGGCGGTTCAAAATTCACTGGAGCCTGTGCCATGAGCATCCTTGTCAACCAAGAAACACGATTGGTCGTTCAGGGACTCACCGGAAACGAAGGCAGGTTCCACACAACCCAAATGCTGGCCTATGGAACCAATATCGTCGCAGGTGTGACTCCTGGCAGGGGGGGTGAATGGGTTTTGAATGGCAAGGTGCCTGTATTTGATTCAGTCCATATGGCTGTGGATGTCACCGGCGCGAATGCCAGTATCATTTTTGTGCCGGCTCCCTTTGCCGCGGACGCCATCCTCGAAGCAGCGGATGCCAGCATAAACTTGATCGTCTGCATCACCGAGGGCATCCCTGTCCAAGAAATGCTCCAGGTTAGACGTGTCATCGACAATCAAAATTGTTGCCTGATCGGTCCCAACTCACCTGGTATTATTGCACCACCTCTTACCAAGGTGGGTATCATTCCAGGAAATATCACCCAACAAGGCTCTGTAGGTGTGGTTTCACGGTCTGGCACCCTGACCTACGAAGTGCTCTATATATTAAAACAAGCTGGGATAGGCACCAGCACCTGTGTCGGGATTGGCGGGGACCCTATCATCGGAACCCATTTCAACGAAATTCTTTCTCATTTCGAGGATGATTCGACTACTGAAGTGATTGTTTTGATAGGGGAGATCGGGGGTCAGGATGAAGAAAAAGCCTCTGCATTTATTATTGACTCGATGACAAAACCAGTCATTGGATTCATAGCCGGTCAGGCGGCACCCTCCGATAAGCGCATGGGTCACGCCGGGGCAATTATCGAAGGTGGCATGGGAACTGCGAAATCCAAGATTGAAGCCTTGAAAAATGCTGGCGTAAAAATTGCCCGCTACCCCGAAGACATTCCTCATTTAATCCACAGCCTTCAATCACATTAATCGCGACCACTACATCCACATAGGGCGTGATCCTGCTAGATGCGACTAACAGCGAAACCATCCATAATTTTCACCGGGTTTTTGATTCTGTCCTTGATATTTCACCGGATAAGCCAAAAATCACGACTGGCACCCGCGATGGAGTCATCTGGTTATTTGACCTCGCAAGCGGCGACCTGCTGATAGAAATGGACCCGGATTACTTTATTGACGAACAATACACTGAATGGGCCTCTTCAATAGCCTTTGCGCCTGACGGACGAGTAATTGCATCCGGCCATTGGGATGGGCGCATCTTCCTTTGGGAAGCCACAGCTGATTCGGTTGTTCTGCTGCATGTTCTGATACCCGAAGATGAATTTGGAAAACCCAATCAACTGGCCTTTTCCATGGACGGAAAATATTTGGCAGCAGCGGGAGGAGGTGACTCCTTTGATAACGCCTGGGTGGTGAGAATCTGGGATGTCGCAGATGGGAGCCTTTACAGAAGTCTATCCGTTGCCAGGCGAAACGAAGC
>PWSY01000094.1 GCA_003563055.1 Anaerolineaceae bacterium
ATTATTTAGGCTTGTTGATGAAACTGCCGTCATGAGATCGAATAATGTTTCCATGCTGGCCGAATATTTATCAGCGCATTTTTGAACACCATAGAAAAAAGCGTAATGACCAAAGAAACCGTTGAGACTCCAAAAGAGATCCGTCAAGCGATGAAGGGTGACCTGCATCGCCCGATCTATCATTTCTTGCCGCCGCGTAACTGGATGAATGACCCGAATGGGCTTTTTTACTGGGGCGGAAGATACCATCTTTTTTATCAGTTCAACCCCTATCATCCCCTGTGGGGGAACATTCATTGGGGTCATGTCAGCAGTGTGGATTTGGTGCACTGGGAAGACCATCCCCTGGCGTTGATTCCTGAAAAGGGTTCAGGTGATGAAAATGGTTGCTGGAGCGGTTGTCTGGTCGACGACCGCGGCGTCCCGACCGCAGTGTATACCGGTTTTGTGGACCCCGTCAATACCCCGGTCTTGCTGGCGCGGTCGCAGGATCCGTTGTTGATCCGGTGGCATAAAAGCCAGCATAACCCGGTGATCGGCAAAGCTCCACAGGGCGTCAACGCTACAGATTTCCGTGACCCCTACGTTTGGTATGGCGATGGAAAATGGATCTTGGTGATTGGGGCCGGGTTGCAAAATGGGGATTGTGCTGTTTTATTATATGACTCCCCAGACCTGATAGACTGGCAGTACCAGGGGCCGCTTTACCAGGAGAAATCGCTTGATTCGGTTACCATGTGGGAGTGCCCGAATTTCTTTAAGCTTGAGGACAAGTATGTTTTACTGGTTTCATTATTTCCAGACATTCAGGGCGTGTATTACTATGTGGGGTCGTTTGATGGCCGCCGATTCATGCCGCAGATTCAGGGTTATTATGAGCCGGGCCCAATTTTTTATGCCCCGCAAGTTCGCCAATTTCAGGATGGGAAACCGATTTTATTCGGTTGGCTGCTGGAGGGGCGCTCAAAAACAGCCATAAAATCCTCTGGTTGGGCGGGGGTGCAGTCGCTCCCTCGAGAGCTTGCTCTGGATGATAATGGCTATTTGATCAGCAAACCTCTTGATGCTCTGGCAACACTGCGAGAAGCCTGTGTGATAAAAAAGGATATTGGGCTTCAGCCCGGTGAGCGCGAGCGCGTCCCCGTTCGGGGGAGATATTTGGAAATAGTGGCCCAGGTCAGTTGCGAGGCGGGGGTGTTTGTTTTAGCAGTGTTGGCATCCCCTGACGGCGCAGAAGTTACATATATCCAGTGTGATTTTGATGCAAAAACCTTCACTTTGGACACAAGCCGATCGAGCCAGTCTGATCAGGTGACCGGTGCGAAGCAAACCGTAAACATGCCCGAGCCAACTTCCAAGGCGATAAAAATACACGCTTTTATTGATGGATCGGTCATCGAGGTGTGGATAGACGATCGGGTTGTTCTTTCTGGAAGGGCTTACCCGACGATGGCGGAGTCAGACGGTCTGTACCTCTTCAGTAAAGCTGCCCACGCAAAGCTTGATTTGCTGCGGGTTTGGCAAATGGCAGCAATCTGGCCGACTGATTTTCTGAGACCGGGTATTGAAGTCAACCGTGAGTGATATCTCAGAGCCTGCTGGATTAGGCTCATATTTTGAGGCATCGCTTGAGACTGAATTGAAGAAAGCCATGTGTTATTTTTAAGTGGTCAAGCAAAATTGTTTTTCTTGAACAAATCTCCGATCTAATGACTCCTTGGGAGTCTGAAAAAGTCAGTTTAAGGAGAATTATCAACTGAGGTGAAGGGAATCATGTGTATTTTTTGTCGAATTGCTAATGGTGAGCTGCCCGCAAGTGTAGTTTATGAGGATGCGCATACGATTGCGTTCCTCGACATCCAGCCGTTTACACCCGGTCATGTACTGGTGATCCCCAAGCAGCATGCTGCTTCATTGGGTAACCTTTCGCCAGAGGAGGCGGGTTATGTCATGCGGGCAAGTCAGATCGTTGCGGTAGCTTTAAAAAAGAGCGGCTTGATGTGTGAAGGCGTGAATTTTTGGTTGTCAGATGGCAAGGCGGCAGGACAGGAAGTAGACCATATTCACATGCATGTGTTTCCCAGGTTTCCAGGGGATGGGTTTACGCCGCCCACCGTTTCTGTGGAGAAAGTAAAGCAACCGGGCCGGGCGCAACTTGTGCAACAGGCCAAAATGATTGAAGAAGCCATCCGACTGGTAAGCGGGCATTTCAGCACCTCTGATCGGGTTGTGTAATCACCGTATAAAGGTAGGGGGGGATTTTAAGCCAATGGGGGCAGACATTGTCTGCCCCCATTGGCGCTAATGGCTGGCCTGGGGTTAAAACAGGCTGGTTGATTTCATTCAGAATTCTTCTTGAAGAGGGCATAGATGATGAGGGCCACCGTTCCCAACAGGCTGCCAGCCAGGACAAACCATGTCCATGTGGGGATATTAACGAGCGGCGCCGGGAGGATAGCAGGGGGCACTTTTGCCTTGGACCAGTCGACATTATAAGCACGGCTGCCCGTGGTGTTGGCGCCTGAAAAATCGGCACCAGATACATTTACGGCTGCCAGGCGCGCGTTGGTGAGGTTTGCCCGGGTGAAATTCGCATCTTGAAGGTTCAGGCTGACCAGGCCCACATTCCGCAGGTTGGCGCCCTCAAAGTTTGCTTTTTCAGCGTCTGAACCCACAATGGCCGAATCACTCAGGTTGGCATCTTTGAAGCTGGTCTTGACCAGGTCACCGCCGATGATGACGGTGTTGTTAACGGCGGCAGCATGCAAGGATGCCCGGTAGAGGTTGGGGTTCACCAGCAGACCATGGGATAGATCTGCATTGGAAAGATCCGTTTTACGCAGGATCGAGCCTACCGTATTGAGATTGTCCAGGGCCATATCTCGTAAATCTGCGCCAGACAGGTCAAGTTTGTTACGCACTGCCTGTCGGGCTTCTTCAACCGATTTCGGTTGAACGACTTCTGAGGCTTTCTTTTCAATTTTAATTTCGTGTGTCATATTTGCTCCCCTATTATTGTATCTAATTTTCAATCTCCGTTCAACCTTTTTGATTTGCCAATTCCGCTGATGACCTGGCGGATTTTTGGTTGCCCGTAATAATTGACCTGGCCCAAGCCCGATATGGTGATATCCAGGCTTTCTTTGACTCGAACGGTCGCGTTGCCCTGGCCTGAGATGTTGATTTTCATGGATTGGCAGGTGAGGTCAGGAACCTGGTAGTCACCTGATCCGGAGATGCGTACGATCTGTTGATCGGCGCGCCCGGCAGCGGAGAACTCGCCACGTCCGCTGATTCTGACAGCCAGCTCATTGCAATCCAAGTGGTCGAATGCCAGGTTGCCCAAACCAGACACTGTCAGGTTGAGTTTGTCGGCTGAAAGCGAATTGCACTCAAGATGGCACTTGCCGCTGATACTGAGCTTTTTGAGGTCGACCACGGTCAGATGATAGGTGACATTGTGAGTGCTGCTGTTGAAAAATGAAGAGATGACTTTACCCACCCGGTTCAGCCAATCATCTTCGACTCCAAGCACCAGCACGTCATCCCGCATAATGGTGATAATTTCCGGTAATAGGGCCTGATCCGCTTCGACTGTCAGCGATACAGAATCCCCTTGGGTCAGGATCAGTTTTCCAAAGTCCTTAAACTTGATTGTGTTAAAATTTTCGATTGAGCGGGTTTCTTTTTTCATGATTATCCCTTTCACTGGCGATGATGCGAAATTTGTATAAGAATTATATCATGAAAAAATAAGAAAACAAAGGAAAATATCTGTAAAACGAAAACATAATTAAATATTATTAATTATTACCGCAGAAAAATTGAATAATTCTTAATCTGGATAAAAAATACCCAGGAGTCTAACCTGATGCGGGGCTGTTGTCTGATGCGGGCAGGTAAATGATCGTCTCCCATATTGACTTTGCCCAGTCTAGCTCTGATGGATCATCCAGGTAGAAGGCTGTTTGCAGGCAGGATGTATCACTGGTGGTAAAGGTGTACAGTGCCAGACGATTCTTCTTGCCCGCTCGTTTTTGAATCTGTGTGTATCCCAGACCAGCAATCTTGCCTTTGGTTGAAACAAGCTTTTCAAGGGCGTCATCGGGCATTTTTTTCTGAATCTGGTTGAGGAGTTCCAGTTTACCTGTTTCTTCAGGGATCCGGAAGGCGACGATAATGATGGTCATACCGGTCTTCCAGAAGATTAATTTCTCATCTTCCAGCCGGTTTTCAAAATCATTCGGGATGTTGATCAGCCATTCATGGGTAATGCGAAACGTCATAAGGTCCTTGTGATGCCTGGTTTGTCGTCCAGCAGTGTGTAGATTATAATCAAGATAACCTAATTATACCTGTCTGAGCTAATCTTATCTGGCAGGTTCAATTTTAAGAAAGGGTCTTATGTTTACGGATCCGAAAGGGCCCATCACAAGTTTTGAATGGGGTAAATTTCAAATAAATGACAAAACCCATTCGGCTGATGGGGTGGGTGTGGGCAAGGATATCTGTATGATAAATGGGGTGGTGTCCGCATGGCAGGCCAGGAAGGGACACCGTCTAAAGCCCCATATGGTTGATTCAGCCCTCGTGCCAGGTGTCTCGATCCTGGTGATTGGCAATGGCGTCAATGGCAGACTGCGGGTCACCAAAAAGACCCGGCAGCGCATTAACTTGGCAGGCATTGAGAAATTAATTATTGAGCGAACGCCAACAGCATGTCGGATTTATAATAATCTGGCAAGGGATGGAAAGCAGGTGGCCCTGCTGGCACATGGCACCTGTTGAAGGGTGTCTCTGATTGGCGATGTGGTTATTTCAGTCAATGGTCAGCAGACCTTTTGATGCACCTACGCCTGTGATTTTACCCGCTTTAAAAACTGAACCACTTATTTTTTTCACCAAACACAAGGAGGCACAACCAATGACGACCAATCCCCCCCGATGGGACCTGTCCAATGTTTATCCTGATCTGGAATCTGTGGATCTTGAAAAGGATATTCAATGGGTGAAGGAAGCAACCAGAGAACTGCGCCAATATTATCAGGACCAGCTTGTGAAAATAGAGCCGTCCAGTGCGCTTGAAGACATCAACCAGGCCGTCAGCACTATGGTTGATAAAATGAATGTCTTAATGGAAAAGGCAGCGACCATCAACGCATTTATTCAATCTTATATTGCAACTGATTCCTATGATAAACAGGCCTCGCGGATAGGGTCACAATTCGACCAGGTGCTGGTGGGCATTCACCAAGCTCAGGTGCTCCTGGAAGCCTGGCTTGGCCAGTTTAAAGATTTGCTGCCAGAGGTGCTGGCACTGGGCAACAGCGCTGGCGCGCATGCTTTTCCATTGCAAGAGATCGCTGAGCAAAGCCAGTACTTGATGAGCGAAAAAGAGGAACTGCTGGCCAGTGAGCTAGGCCTCTCTGGCGCCAGTGCATGGGGCAAATTACAGGGCACGGTTACCTCCCAGAAATCAGTTGAATTTGAGTTGGCAGGTGAGATGAAGACCTTGCCCATGCCTGCTATGATTAACTTGTCATCCCATCCGGATGAATCTGTTCGCAAACGCGCTTATGAAGCCGAGCTGACCGCCTGGGAGTCGGTCAAGGAACCGCTGGCAGCCAGCATGAATGGGATTAAGGGTTGGGTGAACACGCTCAATGCCCATCGTGGGCGCACTGATGCCCTGCACCAACCGCTGGACCAGGCGCGCATCGACCGCGAGACATTGGATGTTATGCTGTCTGCGATGGCTGATTCATTCACACAATTCAGACGATATTTTAAGGCCAAGGCAGCTCGGTTTGGCCAGGAATCTTTGCCCTGGTGGAATTTATTCGCGCCGACGGGCAAACTGGATAAGGAATACACATTTTCTGAAGCAGCTGATTTCATTCTTAAGAACTTTGGTGTTTTTTCGCCTGAGCTAAAGGCTTTTGCAAAAACTGCTTTTGAGAATAGATGGATTGATGCTGAACAACGTTCGGGCAAGCGGGGGGGTGCGTTTTGCATGTCGGTGCCGGGCGTGAAAGAGTCTCGCATCCTGTGTAATTTTGACGGCTCGCTTGACCAGGTGATGACGATTGCCCACGAACTGGGCCACGGCTACCATAACTTCAATATGTTCCAGGCGAAGAAAACCCCATTACAGCGGCAGACGCCCATGACCATGGCCGAAACAGCATCCATTATGTGCGAGACAATTGTCTTCAATGCCGTGATGGACACCATCCAAGACCCCCAGGCGGAGCTGGCTTTGCTTGAGACCGCGCTGATCGGTGACTCACAGGTGATTGTCGACATCTATTCAAGGTTCCTGTTTGAAAAAGAGGTCTTCAAACGCCGGGAGGCGGCAGAGCTGAGTGCGGATGAATTGTGTGAGATTATGGAGGAAGCCCAGATAGCCACCTACGGGGAGGGGTTGGACCCCGGCTATCGGCATAAATTTATGTGGACGTGGAAGCCCCACTATTATTACGCGGGTCTGTCCTTCTATAATTTCCCCTATGCCTTTGGCATGTTGTTTGGTGTGGGTTTATACGCCATCTACCAACAGCGAGGGGAGGATTTCATCCCCGATTACAAGCAGCTGCTCTCTTCAACAGGCGAAGCGCCAGCAGCAGAACTGGCAGCACGCTTTGAGATTGACATCCGTTCGAAGAAGTTCTGGGAAGACAGCCTGGGGGTGGTCGGCAGAAGGATTGAACGGTATTGCGAACTATAAGGAAGGCCGGCCTTCAGCCATATGCCGAAACCATTTGGCCTGGATGAATGATGCAGGTTTAATCCCCCGGTGAGCGCCTCAGCCGGGGGTTTTATTCATAAGCAGGACGGAACACGCTATCAGAATCGGTTAACGGGCTGGTTTTTATTGCTCCGTTTCTTCCAGCCAGGATTGGATCTTTGCTTTGATCTGGTCACGCACGGTGCGAAAAAAGGCCAGTTTTTGGTCCTGATTGCCCTCAAAGGCTGCCGGGTCATCGAAGGGCCAGTGGAGTCGGGTGCCCATACCGGGAAAGTGGGGGCAGCGTTCGTCAGCATTGCCGCAGACTGTGATCAGGTAGTCGAAACCAACTGTACCAATGAACTGGTCGAGGTGTTTTGAACTGTGATCACCCATATCGTACCCGGTCTCTTCCATCACGGCGGTGGTGAAGGGGTTAACCCCGTGAGGTTCCAGTCCTGCGCTGAAAACGGAGAAACGGTCACCGCCCAGATCACGTAACCAGGCTTCCGCCATCTGGCTGCGGGCTGAATTGCCCGTACATAGGAAGAGCACCTTGATTTTTTCTTTTTCGTTCATGGTCTAAGCTCCAATTCTTTGATTGGGGAGTCATTAATTCACTGGTGTGAAACGTTTATGCCAACCCCAGTCTATCATCCAGAGATGATGATTATTTTTATTTTTGGTTATTAATGGGTTAAGGTTATACCTATGGAGAATAGCCTGTTGCCATCAGTCCAGTGTGAGAAAGGCACCATGCTGTTTGAGCCAATCGCGATCACCCTGATAGTTTGGCACGATATTGGCGACCGCCTTCCAGAAAGCTTTGCTGTGATTGCGGATCTTCAGATGGACCAGCTCATGGACGACCACATACTCGATCGTATCCAAGGGGGCCATACACAGGCGGTAGGTAAAATTAAGATTGTTTTTGCCTGAACAACTGCCCCAGCGGGTGCGCGCGCTGGTGATTCGGACTTTATTGACACTAAAGCCAAAGCGCTTCGTATAGACATGGATCATATTTTTGGTGATGGCCCGCGTCTCTGCCCGATACCAGGCGATAAACACATCCCGGGCGCTGTCTTGGGCTGCCCGTGACAGCCAGAAAGCACCATCCAGTTCGAGGGATGGACGTTGGCGGTCTGTCAACTGAAGGGGATAACGCTGCCCGAGGTACCAAAAGGTTTCCCCGGGGGTGAAGGATTTTGGTCTCAGGATCGGGTATTGTTTGGCGAGTCGCTCCTGCGTCCGTTCGATCCAGGCAGCTTTTTTAGCAATGACCGACTGGATCTGTGCTTGGGTGGCGTGTTTGGGTGCGCGGACAAGCAGACTGCCATCGGGTTTAATTTCCAAACCAAAGGAAGTTCTATTTGAGCGGATGACCCGATCAATTTGGGGTGGTTTATCCTTATTAAAGCTCATTACGGGAAAAATTATACTCGCTAAGCTGCTGGGTCGGATTTAGGGTTTGGCGGGGCCAGGTGACCTCATCAATGACGTCGCGCTGTTTTCTACATCTGAGGATCGTGTATAATCGGGGGGTGTATGCCCAAAAAAGACCGAATCCCGGATTTAGATCAGGAAGGCAAATGAATCCCATCGTGGCGGGCCCTGAACATGGCCATCATCAGTGGGGGTCTTACACCAGGCCAGGTATTGATGCTGACCGGTGACCCTATTTGGCCTTGTATCTGCCAGTTGCGCGGCAGGGAATTAAAGACCCTGGCCTTTGGACGTCCCTTTGAGGTGGTGGATGTGGGGGATGACCGGGTTACACTATCCCCAACGGTCAGTGGTAAGCACCGCGTGATCAGGCGAAGCATAGTAGAGGATGCCTTTACTGCGTTAGTCGACCGGCGTGAGTTGACCTCGATAGAGATTGCTGAGGCCTTCACGCCATATCATGCTGTATATGTTGCTGCCCTCCTGGCGGCAATACCCGACGTGGCGGTCTGTCAACGGCCGGTGCGTCTGATCTTTGTGGGTCATCAATTATTTTATTTATGATGGGCCGAGGATGATTTAAACCGGGTGCCAGCCGGCTGTTCAGGATCGCCCTGACCGGTGTTGTGCACATTAAGGCAAGCAACAAAGATGGCTGTGACTGGGTCGTTTTAGAAACCCAAAATCAGATCGTTTGTGGGGGCACTTCGCCATCCCCTTGCTGATATAATACCCCTCATGCTTAATCGGATGCGACACGAATACGCAGACTACCCCAGCCAGTTCTGGCTGATGTTTGTGGGGATGATCCTCTCGACCATGGGGGCAACGATGATCTGGCCTTTCCTGATGATCTTTGCCAGCGAGACGCTTTCACTGCCCCTGGCAGCGGTGGCCAGCTTGATGACCATTAACGCCGCGACCGGGTTGTTTTCTTCCATCCTGGCTGGGCCGGTGGTTGACCGACTGGGTCGCAA